>CAYNXV010000025.1:0-26402 GCA_964401245.1 uncultured Bifidobacteriales bacterium
CACGTTCTGCGAGGGTAGGCGATGATGTCAACGAACTGGCCGGTCTCCTGGACGGAGATATCCGAGACGTTACGAGGCATATTACCGCAATAGGCGAGGGCCTCGCCGGAAGGAACATGGAGCACCAGCACCGCACCGTTGTGGATGCCGAGGGTCTTCAATTCCCGGCGGCGGCGCGCCAGAGCCTCATTGATCCGGGTTTGGAGGTCCGCATCAAGAGTGGTGCGATACAGGGCCGCGGGTTGATGGAGCCGAGTTAGGCGCTGTACCAAGTGGGGAGCATCATGGGGTAGGGCGATGGGTTTGTCCGGCAGGGGCTCAAGCCGGGCTAGAGCGCAGGTGACGCTGTCAATGTGGCCTTCCTGGCGGAGGCGTTCCAGTAGGCGGTCCCGCTTGCGTCGGAGGGGACCGCGATTACGGCCGGGATGCATGAGGGAAGGGCTATTGGGCAGAACGGCCAGGAGAGCGGCCTCCCCCCAGGAAAGGCTTTCCGGACCGCGTCCGAAGTAGCGCCAAGCAGCCGCGGACAGCCCCACCACATTGCCGCCAAAGGGGGCATGGGCTGCATAGAGGGAAAGAATCTCATCCTTGCTATAAGAGAACTCCAGGCGGACGGCCAAGTAGGCTTCCAGGATTTTCTCGCCCAAGGTGCGGGGCTTGCCCTGCCGGGAGAGGCGGATCACCTGCATGGTGAGGGTGCTGGCCCCGCTCACCACCTTACCGGACTTGAAGTTGTTGGAGGCGGCGCGCAATATGGCTAGAGGATCCAAGCCGAAATGGTAGCCGAAGCGGCGGTCCTCGAAGGCTATGGCGGCTGTGGCGAAACGCGGTGTACAAGGGGCGGGGGGAAAGCGCCATTGGCCGTCGTCGGCGATGCGCGCCCCCAGGAGGCGATCGTCACGGGCCAGGGCAACGGTGGAATAGGGAACGTGGAACAGTGGTTCCGGCAGGGAACGGTAAAAGATGGCGGCAAGTAACAATAAGGTGACGCCGCCAAGGTACCAGCGTCGATGGTGGAAGAACCCATTTTTAATGACAGTGACGAAGGCATCCATTCTATTCAGGGCCTACCTCCGCCCCTTACTCGCCCGGGGTACCAACGGTATCCGTGCTGCCCTGGGACGATGGGGCCTTGGTGTTGCCTGGCTTTCCGTTGCCAGATACCACCTCGACCCGACGGCCTTTCGTGCGCGCGTTGATGGTGGCATCGTACATGGCCTCCACCCGGCTCTGAGGCAGGTGATAACGTCCTAGGTAAGCAGCATTGAGGTATACATTGAAAACCTTCTCCTCGTCGGTGTTCAAATGGAAATAAGTGAGGACCCGATCGTCGCGAAAATCCTGGTAGTTGAACATCCCGTTACCCTTGCCTGTGGGGCTGGCGATCTGATCCATTCGCGTATTGCGGATTTCCCAGCCCGAAGGGAAGAGAGTGGAAAGGGCTAGCTGTTCATAGCGGCCGCGCCGCCCGGCATGGCGAACGCGGATTTCGGCCAGAAAATCTTTCCCCTGCTCCAGTTGGGCGGGATCTAGATCGTTGCCTTTCAAATCCTTATAGTCTATGGCAAGGTTAATGCCCTGGCTAGCATCGGTCTCTTGACCCAGGGAAGGAATGCCTTCGGTGATAACACGCACGTAAAGGGGATCCTCGCCCCTGTTCCGAATCTCCATCTGGTTGCCGCGAGACTCATCGACCTTCAATACCTCCTGGTGGAATGGAGCAGTGAAGGAGCCTTCCCGGTTGGAATCATTGTGCTTGAAGGCGTAGGAGGCGGAGCCGGTGCGGTCGAAGATTTTGCCGGTATAACGCGCCATGGCTATGAGGGCATAGGCCGTGGTTTGGGTGCTCATCCACGATTCCTTCGAGAGCTCGGTGGCCACCTCTTGCATGAGAGGAGTGGCCTCGGTTTTCCTACCCATGAGGCTAAGAACCTCAAGCATCATGGACTTGTCCCGGAGATCAGATCCGAAGGTGCCGTTCAGCTCCGTATAGGTTTTAACTTTAGCAGGCCCCTGCACGAGTGATGTGGCAACCTCAGTCTGGCCGGCGAGCTGGTAAGCACCGCCGAGCTGCCAGCGGGCGACAGGGGACAGCTTCTTGCTTTCCTTGAGGCGGTTCATCGCACCCATCTCGGGCGCCCCGGCCAAAGCCAGTGTATAAAGACGGTAGCTCTGGCTGAGGGGAGCCCAATAGTCGTACTTGTCCTTCCAGGTCTGGGCTAGGTTCCGCTGGTATTTCCTCCATTGGTCGAGAACGCCGGCAGGGATGCTGTAGCCTTTCTTTTCGGCCTCCACTAGAAAGTGGCCGGCATAGGAGCTGGACCAGTCGTTGGGATTGGGATCGCCTTGCCAATAGCCGAAGCCGCCGCTCGGGGTTTGGAAACTGCGGAGACGGTGGATAGCCGCCTTGATATTGCGCTCGGATTCACTCTTGCGGTTGGCGGGTAGATCCATGAGGGCGTCGAGGTAGAGCTGAGGAAAGGCTGCGGAGGTGGTCTGCTCCACGCAACCATGAGGGTAAGAAATTAGGAAGCCGAGGCGTTTGCCTAGGTCCACGGGGGGCAGGCGCGACAGTTCGAGGGTGGCCTTGTTGGTTCCGGGCACGCCGGGGGCCTTGAAAGTCGATTTCCAGGTGCCTCCCGGCTGCACCAGTGTTGCCATCACATCGGTAACTTTTGTGTTGGGATTGCGGATATTGATTTCAATGGTCTGCTCCGCCTTTTCCTTACCACTACGTGCCTTGAGGGTAACCTTGCCCCAGCCCACAGCCTCCCGGGTTTCCAGTCTGAAGGATACGAGTTCGTCCGTTGGCGCTTCGAAAACAAGAGTCTTTTTTCGATCGCCGACGATGGCGATGGGTCCCGTGACGGTTACCTCCACCTCCACTTTTTTGACATGCTTCTCCATGGCAAAGACGGAGACGGGCAGCTCGAAGGTTTCTCCCGGGCTAAGGATACGGGGCAGTGTACCCAGGATCATAAGTGGCTTGCGGACGAAAATGGACTGCTCGGCGGAGCCGTAGGCGCCGTCTCGACTGTTGCTTGCCACCACCATCATGCGCACCGATCCCACGTATTGGGGGATGGATATCTCGTGCCGGGCCTGTGCGCCCTTGGCGAGCTGAAATGGACCCAAGAAGCTGACCATTGGCGGGAAGCGGTTTCCAGTGCTGCCGTCGGGGGCTTTGATACCCCCCTCGTCGCCGCCGATGGAGAGAATGCGTTCGAGGCGGTCGCCGTAGGCGCCGGCTACGTAGTCGTAAAGGTCCCAGGTCTTGATGCCCAGCGCTTCACGGGCGTAAAAGCGACCCCAGGGGTCTGGAGTCTTGAAGCGGGTGAGATCGAGGAGTCCTTCATCCACTACGGCGACCACGTATTGCATGGCCTTGCCGTTGGCTTCGGTAATATGAATGTTCCCCTTTTCTCCGGGGCGGAAAATGGCGGGCTCAGCCTTGACTTGGGGCTTGAGGCGGGTATGTGGGTCTTCGACGGATATGGGGATGACATTGTAGAGGCGGATGGGGAGATCGTTTTCGGTCTGGCTATGCGGTTGCAAAAGAGCAACGTACACGTAGACATTAGGCGCCATGCCGGGCTCGGCCTCTATTTCATGAACGGTTTTATTCTCCTGCATGTCTACCCAGTACTGCCTGTAGATAGCAGCGCCCTTCTCGATGCTGATGAGGGCCCGCCCACCCCGAGGGCTGGGGATGGTGAGCCTTATTTTCTCTCCCACCTGGTACACGCTCTTATCGCTGTCGAAGGACAGGATGGCGGCGCCACTGCCCTGGTTTTCACGATTGGCGCGACCGTATCCGTAGGGCCAGTCCATGTAGAAAGACTGCCCTGTGCAATGAGCCTCGCCAGCCTTACCGCCGTCTCCTCCCATATCGCATGCTCGGATGACGTATTGGCCGTAGTCCGGATATTTGATACTGAAGCTCCAGTTCGCTGCTCCGTTCACCACGTTTACGGTATCCCATAGAACGCGGGTCTTACTTTCGTTCCGGAGCCAGTTGGTGCCGTCCATGTCCCGGTCCCACCACCAGTTCCATCCTACCTTGAACACTTTCATCTCTATGCGGCGCTGGCCGGGGAGCCTGCGACCCTCGTGATCCAGGGCCGCCAGCTTCACGGTATGGGTGGAGTCGATGGAGAGGGCCTCGTAGCCGCGACCGGTGATAGGGAGCTTGACGCCGATGTAGGAGGAGTAGGGATGGAAGGGCTCGCTCCAGCGGTCCAAACTAAAGCCACCGCCCGGCTCCATCACTTTGGTGCGGAAGGTCGCCCTAAGGGCGCCGGGGGCCTGACCGGCCACCTTGACTGGCTTGGAAAAGGCTGCTTGTCCGTTGGTGTCTATGCGGCCCCGGTAGAGGGTCTGGGTTTCCGGGGAAAAGCTGCGGGCGGGGTCGCTGAAGGAGTAACCGGCGAAACCCTTGAACTCAATGGGAGCATTGTTCAAGGTCATTTCCACCTCGGCTTCCAGGTGCTTGGCCAGGGCGCCGCTCAGCCACGATACTTGCACGTTACCCGCGATGGGCGCGGTGATGGAGAGAGGCTTGGGGGCGAAGTCGATTTTTATCTTGAGACGGTTAGGAACCACGGTCTCGATCTTGATGGGCTCTTCGAAGACTGCGGGACCGGCTTTGACGCGGGCAAGATAATTGCCGGTAGGGGCGTCCGAATCGGTGGCGGTTGCAAAGGAGTGGATACCTCCGTCCGTTGCCGTCCGCGCAAGGGTGCGGACCACCTGGCCTTGGGGATTACGCAGTTCGAAGGTGAGTGGGTGGCCAGCGGGGAGGCGCTTCTGTCTGTCTTCCAGAATGAAGGTGAGGTATAGGGAGTCGCCGGGCCGCCAGACGCCGCGCTCACCGAAGAGAAAACCTTTGAGGCCTTCCTGGACGGGCTGGCCACCCACGTCGAATTGGCCAAGTTGCAGGGCACTCGGTTCGTCGAGCTTGAGGTAACCGCGTTGATTCTCCTTGGCGGCCCGGAGCAAAAAGGGTTGTCCGGGCATTTCCAATTCGGCGAATCCGTCCTGGTTTGTCTTTCCCTTGGCGATTACCTGGTGTTGGTAATTCAAGATCTCAAGGTCGGCGTCCCCGAGGGGGGCCGCAGTAAGCAGGTGGGTGGCCACCACTAGCAGCTTGCCAGGCCGGCCGGACTTGGCCATAAGGCCCACGTCCGAAGCGAGGAAGTTGCGGGAATACTTCCTCTTGTAAAAGTTGTAATAGGACTTGGTGCAGGGATCGTTCCGTTCATTCCAATTGTAACCTCCGTAATCGGAATGTCCCTGGTCCCAGAGGTTATCGGCCACGTCTGATTCTACTTCGTGAAGGCCGGATTCCTCTATGGCAGTGACAGAGGTCGCGCCTCCGGAGGCATCGTCACTACACGGATAAGTACTCTGGCTCCTGTTCATAGACAGGGTGACGCGATAGAGTGTGCCGGGCTGGGCGTCCTTGTGGGCCAACTCGGTGAGATCGAGGGTATACCGGGTCCATATGGCGCGCCCAGATGAAGTGGGATTCAGTGGAATGGATTTTTTGAGTATGGGCCGGCCTACTCGGTACAGCTCTCGGTCGCCGTCCAAGGCGTTCACCTGCAGGAATTGAGGCACATTTCCGGCAAATACCCGCACCACGGAAACAGTGACTGCCCGGAGATTCACAGCCTCAAAGCTGAGGTTCAGCTTACCACCACCGGGGAGGATGACACCTTTGCCGACGAAGCGGATGTCTGGCGTGATCTCCTGGAAGGCCACGGTAAAGGATTCGGGATTCTGTAGGTGCTTGCCGTAGCGATTGCGGATGCCTGCGTTGACCCGAACCGTCTTGGATCCCAACCATTCATTGCTGCTATAGACTCGAACCTCGTTGCCCTCCACCTGGTAACGGATTCCG
This sequence comes from uncultured Bifidobacteriales bacterium, assembly GCA_964401245.1. Taxonomy (GTDB): domain Bacteria; phylum Fibrobacterota; class Fibrobacteria; order UBA11236; family UBA11236; genus JBGTHM01. Next base: position 5,903 of record CAYNXV010000025.1, read on the forward strand.
CCCTGTTCCGGCACTTCAATGAGACCCCGGAAATCCTGGTCCTTGCGGGGTGGATCGGAAAAACGCACGGAGAGGTATCGGTCGCCCATACTTTCGGGGACCACGCCCAATACTTTGAAGTCGTTGATGGAAGGGATGAAAACCGTATCAACCCAACGGCGGTCGGTGCCGACGGAACGGCCGTCCCATTGCAGAAAGACCACCGAAGCCTTTTCTCCCCGGTGTAGGCTGTCTATGGTGAAGGGATGTTCGCGGCGGCTCGGCAGATGCTCCCAGCGCACCAGGTCGCGGCTGCCATTCCAGTTTATCTTCGTTCATCATCTCCAATCCACCCATGTCGGTTTCGAGATGCTGATGCATGGCTGTGAACTGGAATTTGAAGTCGATAATATTTTCCGGCACGGCCATCACCTGGTCCAACTTGAGAGTCGCATGATATTGCTTGCCGCGCTCTAAGCGTTGGGCGGGACGGAACTCCAGGGTTTTCTCGTCAGACCAGACAACCGTCCCCTTGAGCGAAGGGGAGAAGTCGAAGGGATTCTTCTTCAGGGGCTTACCAAGGGAGGCTGAATCGGCGCTGGGATTCACAAAGGTGACCACTACGGGTCCGTCGGCGCTGATCATCCCGCCGCTGTACCCGGCGACCACTGTTGCCAGGGCCTCGTCCATCTGCTTGGTGTCCATATCTGCTTCCTGTTTTTTTCCACATCCTAACAATAGGAGGAGGGCAAGAACGGAGCCGAAAACGGACGGGAGGGGCCGGGATAATCGCATGGAAGCTCCTTCAGGATCGGGCACAGGATGAATCAAGAGATGTACTGGAAAACTTAACATTCTCAGAGCAATTCGTGAGAGCCGTCTTGATTGGGTTAACCTATTGAAAAGGTAAGGACCGGGCCTTGGAAGAGACCCGTCACTTCATCCGGTTGAGGAAATGAATCTGCCCTTGCCGGCTGGGGTGCTGAGTTAGTTCCTTTCTTTTCAGGAGGAGCGAGCCCGGCGATAAAAGGGAGGGTGGTGGATAAAAATTAGCCTAATATGTAGGTAATAAATTGCAAATACCTACATATTAGGCTAATATTGGTGTATGCCGCGAAAACCGACCCTGATAAGGCTTAATGATTTGGAAACCCACGGTTTGACTCGTGGAAGACTTCGCGGAATGTACGAAAAGGGAGAGGTAGTTCGTGTGGCTCGCGGACTGTATCGGTATGCGGAAGCACCCTCTACGGAAAATTTTACAGTGGCGGCCGTGGCAAAAAAGATCCCTCATTCCATAATCTGCTTGCTTACCGCTTTAAGGATTCATGGCATCGGTACTCAGGAGCCGGGTGCGGTTTGGATTGCCCTGGATTTCAAGGCCCGGAAACCCCAAGTCAAAGACTTGCCGATCCGTGTAGTCCGGTTCTCCGGAAAGTCTGGGCGTGTAGGTATCCGGAAAAAAATGATTGATGGGATTGAAACCCGCATTACGGATCCCGCTCGTACGGTGGTAGATTGTTTTCGTTATCGGAATAAAATAGGCCTCGATGTTGCTCTCGAAGCACTTCGGGATACGTTGCGGACGGGTAAAGCGACTCGCCAGGAAATTCGGGACACGGCCAATCAACTCAGAGCGGGATCGATAATTCGCCCTTATATGGAGGGGCTGAGCATATGAGCCGAAAGCAACTGGTAAACATTGCTGCAAGTGTACACCAAAAATTATTGTCACAGGCTCTATTGCAACGGCTGGATTTTATGCTGATTCTCCGCAGGTATGGAATTTAAAGGTTACTGCATCGGCTAACGATTTCGAAGTACTCTCATAAGTTTATTCTCAAGGGAGCCATGTTATTCTATGCCTGGGGCTTCCCGATGACCCGTCCCACAAAGGATCTGGACCTGCTAGGATTGGGCGATTCCGAGGAAAGTGGGATACTGGAAATTTTCAGGGAAATGTGCAATATAGGGATAAGTCAACCGGATGGGATCCTGTTTCTGCCGCAAAGTGTTCGGAGTGAGCGAATCCGTGAGGATGAAACATACGAAGGCGTCCGCATCCTCCTGGAAGCAAGATTAGGTAATGCAATACCCTGGCGAATGCGGTAATGGAGACTTTCAAACGCAGAGCAACCCGAATTCCTACCGAGGTGCCGGTGGGATTGTCGGAGAATTTTTTTCTTGATGAGATTAAAAACAAGCAATGGACGGGATGGCAGAAAAAAAACCATGTTACCCTCCCATCCGACAGAGTTCACGGAAATCGGACATAGTTTGAGGGCTTTTTTATTGCCCTTACTCAAGGCGGCTAGGCAGGGGAGTTTGAGTTCAAATATGAATTGGAAAGTTGAATACGGCTGGGGACATTCCTTGAATTCATAATCAGAGGGTGTCACCTTAAACGCAAAAAGCCCCCCAGTTTCCTGAGAGGCTTTTTGGAGCGGGTTAAGCGACTCGAACGCTCGACCTTCTCCTTGGCAAGGAGATGCTCTACCAACTGAGCTAAACCCGCAAATGTCCCGTTTTTCAATGGAACAGGTCCAATTTATTAAGAAGCAATTAAAGCGTCAACGGGAATTGCCTCTATCGGGCTGAATTCGCCCCTTTTTCACCCCTTCTAACCTGTTCCGCCCGCCAACAGCTTCCGCAGCTCGGCCTCCCCGATAACCTTTACCCCCAACTTCTCCGCCTTGGCCAATTTCGACCCGGCAGCCTCCCCGGCCACAACATAAGTGGTTTTCTTGCTCACCGATTCACTCGTACGCCCGCCCGCCTGCTCGATGTACGACTTCGCCTCCTCGCGGGTCCAAACTTCCATCGTTCCCGTAAGCACGAACGTTTGCCCGGCCAACAGGCCCTCGCCGTCGGGACCCTCATATGTCGTCTTCACTCCGGCTGTTTCCAAGCGGCGCAAAACGTCCACATTATGCGGCAGCCGAAAGAATTCGTGCACGCTCTCCGCCATCCGCAGGCCCACCTCATGTACCGCTTCCAGGTCTTCCACTGTGGCCTTTTCCAATGCTTGCAAATCCTTGAACGCGCGCGCCAGCACCTGCGCCGAAGTCCTGCCGATAAAGCGGATCCCCAGCGCGAACAGCAGCCTGTCCAAACCCCGGCCCTTGCTGTCCTCGACGCTGCGGAGGACGTTCTCGGCCGACTTTTCGCCCTGCCGCTCCAAGCCGACGATATCCTCCTTCTTCAGCGAGTACAAATCCGCCACGTCCTTTATCAGCCCTTCCGCCAGTAAAGTCCGCACCAGGGCCACGCCCATGCTTTCGATGTTCATCGCCGTGCGCGATACGAAGTGCAGAATGGCCCGCTCCACCTGGGCCGGGCATTGCAGGTTTTCACAGCGCAGCACCACTTCACCTTCGGATTTGACCAGCTCCGACTCGCATTCGGGGCACTTATCCGGCACCGGCACAGCCGTGGCACCCCGAGGTCGCTTCTCCGGTACCACTGCCAATACCTTGGGAATGATTTCTCCGCCTTTTTCCACAATCACGGTATCGCCCAGCATCAAACCCAGCCGCTCAATCTCTTCGAAATTGTGCAAGGTGGCCCGCTTCACCGTGGTGCCGCCCAATTGCACGGGCTGCAAATGCCCCACGGGAGTAACCGCTCCGGTACGACCCACCTGCAAAGTGACCGACTCCAATATCGTTTCCACCGCTTCGGCCTTGTATTTATAGGCTATGACCCAACGGGGGTTTTTCGAAGTGCGGCCCAGGCGCACCTGTTGCTCCAGCGAATTCACCTTCACCACCACGCCGTCGATATTGTAGGGCAGTTCATCGCGGATAAGGCGCCACTTTTCGAAAACCTCCAGCAATTCGTCCACGGTTTTCACTTTGGCCTTATACGGATTCACCGGGAAGCGGCAGGCATCCAATTTTTCCAGATTTTCCCAATGAGTCCCATTAAAAGGCTCCACCCATAAACCGAAAGCGAAGAAATCGAGCTTACGCAAAGCCGTTTCTTCGGGATTCTTCAGTTTCAGGCTTCCGGCGGCGGTATTGCGCGGGTTTTGCTGCTCCTTGCCGTAATGCAACACGGAATATTCGTTGAAGGCCTCGAAGCTTGCGCGGGTCATGAAAACCTCGCCGCGCACCTCCACGCGACCCTCGGGCATGGAATCCGGCAGCTTATGCGGCACGCCGGCGATGGTTTTTACGTTGGCGGTGATATCGTCTCCCACATTCCCATCGCCCCGGGTCACCGCCTGGGACAGCTTGCGATCCTGGTAGACTAGGCTCAGGGATATGCCGTCGATTTTCAATTCGGCCACCAGCTCCACTTCGTCGGCGGGAATCTTGTACGTTACCTGACGATACCAATCGCGCACCTCCTCTTCGGAATAGGTGTTGGCGATGGAAAGCATGGGAAATCTGTGGGGCACCTTTTTGAAGCCCGGGGTGAGATCGCTGCCCACCTGTTTGGCCGGGGAATCGGGAGCCGCCAAGTCCGGATGCTTGGCTTCCAGGGCTTCCAACTCCTTGAGCAATCGATCGTATTCGGGATCGGACATGGGCGAATGGCCCTTTTGGTAATACTCGGCATTGGCTTTGGCCAGCAGGGTTTGCAGTTCGAGTATGCGATCGGCAGGAGCTTGGTCGGGAATGGCGGAATCTTCGGGCGAACTGGGTGTCATGGCCTCAAATTTAGCAATGCCGGGAGCCGACGCGTCCGGAGGTCGGCCCGATTTGTTATTTTAACCGGCATGGCAAAAACCATTATCGACCTGGTAGGCAACACGCCCATGGTGGAGCTGACGCGCCTCAATCCCAATCCCAAGGTGCGCATTCTGCTCAAACTCGAAGGGGATAATCCCGGAGGCTCGGTCAAAGACAGGCCGGCCAAATCCATGATTCTCAAAGCTCAGGCCCGGGGAACCATCAAGCCCGGTATGAAGCTCATCGAACCCACCAGCGGAAATACCGGCATAGCCCTGGCGATGATTGCCTGCTCCGCCGGATATGAAATGCATCTGGTCATGCCCGAAAGCGCCACCGAAGAGCGGGTGAAGACCATGCGCGCCTATGGAGCCGTGGTGCATCTTACGCCCAAAGACAAAGGCATGGAAGGCACCATCGACTATGCCCGGGCCAAGGTCGCCGAGGGCGGCTTTCACATGCTCGACCAATTTTCCAATCCCGATAATTATGCCGCCCATTTTGAAACCACCGGACCCGAAATCTGGCGCGATACCGATGGCGAGGTCACGCATTTCATTTCCAGTATGGGTACCACGGGAACCATCATGGGAGTTTCGCGCTATCTCAAGGAAAAAAATCCCGCCGTGCAAATCATCGGGGCCCAACCCACGGATGGCTCCTGCATTCCGGGAATCAGGCGCTGGCCGCAGGAATACCTTCCCAAAATTTATGAACCTGCCCGGGTGGACCGCATCATCGACGTGAGCCAAGCCGACGCCGAAAAATTAACCCGCGAATTGGCTCGCCAAGAAGGCATTTTCGCCGGCATCTCCTCCGGCGGAGCCGTGTATTGCGCCATCGAAACCGCCCGCGAACTGAAAAGCGGTACCTTGGTGGTGATTATTTGCGATAGGGGAGACCGCTATCTTTCCACCCCGGTATTCGGCTGAACCTTGCTCCTTAGGCGGATCACTTTAGCCGCAGCTTGATGCCATGGCGCGAGAATTCTTCCCCAATTTCGATTTCGATGTTAGTCTCGCGGGCCGTTCCATCCTGGCCATGCCCGGAGCGCCCCAAACCCATTTGCATGATCTCGGCCTCCATTACCTTCTGGCGGGTGACACCGGCGATACCCTCCTCGCCTATCATCCCGCACCCGTCGACTTCCTGGAATACCTTTCCGATCTGAAAATACCGCATGCCCGTCCCGTTCCCTTTTCCCAACCGACTCTCGGAAACGTTTTCACGCCTTTCGGATGGAATAGCCATGCATCCGCATTGAACCGGCGATACCTCGCGCCTGCCGCGCATCCCGATCCGGCCATAGTGTCTCGAGTCAATAGCCGATCCTTCGGAGTGGCTTTGGAACAGGCTTATACGCAGGGACGTCCCATCGCCTGTTTTCAGGACTGGGAAGAACTGAACGGATTCATTCAGGCCCAGGTACCGGGGCCCTGGGTGGCCAAGGGCGAGTTCGGCAATGCCGGTTTGGCCAATTGGCATTTCGAAGGTCCGCCGGTGGGAATCGAAGATGAAACGGTATTACGCCGGATACTGACGCAGACGGGTGCCTTGGTGGTGGAACCCCGGCATAATCGGGTCCGGGATTTCGGCGTCACCTTCAATCTTTCCTCCCAGGGCGAGGTCGACGGTTTCGGCCTCCATGAATTGCTCAATAATTCGCTGGGAGTTTTCATTGGAGCAGCACTGGGTCCGGAGCTTGGGCTTTCCGACAAGGAGGTGGAGGAGTTGCGCCAGGGTGCGGAATTCGCGGCCCGCGCCTTGCATGCGGAGGGATATTTCGGCCCCGTCAATCTGGATGCTTACGAATATCGGGAGGGGGACAAGGTGGCCATGCGGTCTCTGGTAGACACCAACGCGCGCCAATCCATGACCTTGCCGGCCCGCAACTTGGCCCGGCATTTACCGGGTCGATATATCCGCTGGGAATGGCGAGCTTCCAAACGCCTTAAACTTCCTCTGGACTATCAGGATTTAACCGAAAGGCTCGGGCCGCTTGGCTTCACGTCGGAAAAAGGTACCGGTATTTTGGCGGCCTCTCCTTTGTGGATGGAAAAAGATGGAGTAAGGAAAACGCCGAAACGCATCGGCTTGGCCTTTATTTCCGAAAGCGGAAAAGGAGTGGAAGAATTCCGTAGTGGATTCGATGGTCTGTTCAAATTGCATCGGGGCAAGCCATCCAACTCATAGTCATATGCGGTCCCACCGCCGCCGGTAAATCGAAGCTGGCGGCCGACGTGGCACGCGGCCTAAAGGTCGATCTCGTCTCGGTGGACTCCCGGCAGCTTTACCGGGGACTCGACCTGGGATCCGGAAAAGATCTGCACCTGTACCAGTCTCCTCCGAAGGTTCGTGTCCACCTGATTGATATTGCCGATCCGGGCGAAGTGTTCACCTTGTACCAATTCCAAACCGCTTTTTATCGGGTATTGGAGGAAAAGGCGGCGCAAAGAAGCGGCCCTCAAAGATTGGTGGTTTGTGGAGGAACGGGGCTTTATCTCGAAGCGGTTTTGAAACGCTATCGCATCGCCAACGTGCCCGAAAACCGGGAATTGCGTGCATCGCTGGAAAGGCGTGAACCCGAAGCCTTGTTGGAGGAGCTCCGTGGAAGGGCCCCGGAGCTGTTCTCGCGCACTGATACTTCCAGTAAAAAACGGGTGATCCGCGCCCTGGAAATCCACCAGCACAGCCTTAGGGAACCGGTGGAATACAGCGCTCCACCTAAAGTTGATTTCACCTATAGGGTTTACGGATTGATTCCTTCGCGCGAGGAGTCGCGTCGGCGCATTACCGCGAGGCTGTTGGAAAGGCTCGACGGGGGAATGATAGACGAGGTGAAAGGTCTGCTGGACAGCGGCATCGCCCGCGAAAGGCTCGACATGTTGGGAATGGAATTCCGCGAAATAGCCGCGTATTTACAGGACGAAAAATCGTATGCGCAAATGGTGGCCGACCTCGACACCGAAATCAGGCACTTGGCCAAGCGGCAGGAAACCTACTTTCGGGGCATGGAGAGGCGGGGGATACCGGTCACTTGGCTAGACCAGGCCGATCCGGAATTGATTCTCGGGGATTTGCGGGCACGAGATGGTCTGGAGGGTGGTTTTGATGCCTGAGGGTCGCGCCGTTAAACGCTTGGTGATATGTCTTTTGGAAAATTCGCAGGGAGAATTATTGTTCGTCAAGCGTAACAAAACCACTCCCTTGGCGCCGGGAGCATGGGCTTTTCCCGGTGGCCATGTGAATGAAGGTGAGACTCCGGAAACCGCAGCCTTGAGGGAATTACGGGAAGAATTGGGTGAGGGAATCCACGTTAGGCTGCTCAAATCCCTGGGGCCCATTCGCGATACCCTGTATGACGGACGTTTTCTGATCTGGCTTTTTCATTTCGCTTGGGATGGGGGAGTTATCGGACTTAATCCCGAGCATACCGATTTTATCTGGATTTCGGAAAAGCATTATCAATCACTGGATTTGATGGATGGCGTGGATGAGGATATCGCCTATCTGAATATTTGGCCCGTATCGAGCCTGCGCCGCGGCAAATTACCCCCGGAATTGCTGGGGTAGCCGTCTGGAACACGGAAACGATTGCGCTTATTTGTTATTTTGGAGATAATCTCCGGGACTTCCTGCTTATCAAAGGACCTGAATGCCGCCAAAAGTTCGTCTCATCCATCTTCTCTTTTTATGCGCGGGTTTGGCGGTTCTGCTGGGTTGCGAAAAAACCGTGCGCTTTTCCCCTCAGGCTCCCGAAAAGGCTGAAATCCACATGAGCCGGCTGGCCAGTTTTTCTTCGGAACGTGAATACGGCAAGGAAGTGCTGGGCACGCTCTTCCAAACTTCCGTGCTTTGGAACCTGGAGAAAGAAGGGGAAGGCTATCGCCTCGAGCGACGCCTCGACAGTATGACCGCCAAGGGCTTTCACCGCAATTCGATGCCGGAAGAATTGGAAAAAAAAACCAATCTGACGGTATTTCTGGGTCCCGATTGGATTCCCTCGGAAGTATCGGGTTACGATTCGCTTCACCTCATTCTGTCGCGCCTTGATCACCAGAAAGAGGATTGGAAAAAACAGTTGTTGAAATCCCTCGATACCTCCTCTTTCAAAACGCAAATGCGGGACCGTTGGCGTCTGGCCACCCTGCTGCCCAAGGATAAAGAAATGCTCTATCCCGATACGCTGCCGGTAGGGGATATCAACGTCAAATTGGAAACCTTTCAAGCCGATTCCATCCGGTTTTTCGGTCCCCGCCTTCGGCTCGACAAGGACTGTCTCGACTATACCGTCTATTACACCCGCCACGATTCGCTTCCCTTGCAGGTGGAACAGTTCATCGGCACGGCCCGCGAAAACCGTCGCTTCTGGAGGGAATCCTGGGGCAAAAGCATCATTCACGGCAGCTGGCAATTCTCCGTGGACCGGAAAACCGGGTTGACCTGCTTCGACGCCAAGAACGAGGACGCCGAGGTGGTATTCAAAAACGAGGAAACCAAAGAAGAAACGCCCGTGCGCCTTATGCGGTATGAAGAAAATATCTATCAGTTCTGAAATTCCGCTCCTGCTTCTAATCGGCCTGCTCTCTGGATGCGCATTCACCGACTACGGAACCCGCATCAGCCAAGAGCAGAACGAAGTGGCGACCCTTGAGGACAAACGGCACAAGCTGGAAGCGCAATACATCATCGTCATGAGCATGCTCGAAAAGCATCCCACCGATCGCGCTCTGATAGACGAGCGCGACAAGGTGCTGGAAAAGTTACGGCTTCTCACTTTCGATATCGATCAGAAACGGGGTTTTTTCGATCAATCCTTGCGCGAGTGGGAGCAGAAGCTGGTCCAGGATAGGGTCCAGCAAGAGATGATCGAGCAAGAGGTGCGCGAAAATGCCCACAAGGATGAAGGGGAATTCCTGACCGAATAATCCGGGCCGGAATTTCTATTCGGCGCGGCGCTCCTTATATTCCGTACATGTTCCGGGTATTCTCCCGAGTCTCCGCGTAAAGCTTCCCGATTTCCACGCCTTTAATCTCCGCCATCTTTTCGGCAATGAAAGGAATATGCCCGGGATGCGCGGTTTTGCCGCGATGGGGAACGGGCGCCATATAGGGTCCGTCGGTTTCCAGCAGCAATCGATTCAAGGGCACGGCTTCGACCACGGCGCGAATGGCGTCGGCGGTTTTGAAAGTGATTACCCCCGTGAATCCCACATAAAGATTCGGGAAAGCCGATAGCAAAGCCACCGCCAAATCGGGTGAACTGGTAAAGCAATGGACATGCACTTTCCAATCGCTGGGTACGGCCCTGAGCATGATGGCCAAGGTATCCTGTTCCGCTTCGCGAGTGTGAATGATAAGCGGTTTTTCCGCCATTACCCCTTGTTCGATTTGCCTTTCGAAAACTTTCCTCTGAATTTCCGGTTCCGAAAAGTTGTAATGGTAATCCAGCCCGATTTCCCCCCAGGCCACGGTTTTGGGGGATCGCATGGCCTCCCGAAGGCGCGCTTCCATATTGTCGTCGTAATGGCGGGCGTCGTGCGGATGAATCCCGTAGGCGGCGTAAACCCGTTCATGAGCGGAAAGGGCCTGAACGGCTTCGATGGAATCCGGATCGCAGGATACGGTGACCGCCCCTCCGAATCGCGCGTCCGGGTGCGAATCGTCGTGGTGTAAATGGGCCGAGGCGAATTCATCGAAAGAAGTGAATCCCATTTTGGGCAATATGCTGTCCAAATGACAGTGGGTGTCGAAATATTCCATACCCCAAAAATAGTCACGGGAGACTGCCGCATGGGTTTTCCCGATAATTGAAGCCCTGCCAGGGGACTCGCGTTTCGATAGCGCCGAATCCGCCCGGTTTCACTATTTTTCCCCCCGGAGGATATTATGCAGGCTGAACAATTGGCGAAGCGGCTCGAGTCCCTGGGATTGGAAATCCCCCCGGCGCCCAAACCGGTGGGTTCCTATGTTCCGGCCGTTCGTACGGGCAATCTGGTATTTGTTTCGGGGCAATTGCCCATGCGCGACGGGGTTTTGGCCTATACGGGTAGAGTCGGAGAGGATGTGGAAGTGGCGCAGGCCCAGGGCGCAGCGCAACTCTGTTTCCTTAATGCCCTGGCGGCTTTGGGCAGCCTACCGGATTGCGGTCCCGCGAGTATCGTGCGGGTGGTGAAGCTTACGGGCTTCGTGCAATGCGCGCAAGGATTTACGCAGCAATCCCAGGTGCTGAACGGGGCGTCGGATTTAAGCCATAAGCTATTCGGCGATGCGGGGGTGCATAGCCGGGCGGCCGTGGGGGTTTACGCGTTGCCTCTCAACGCTCCGGTAGAAGTCGAAGCCGTGTTCGAGGTGGCATGATAGCCTTGTTGTTTCCCTTCGCCTATGAAATGGAATGTTTTCTGGGACGGGAAGAGTGTAAGCGCTTGCGAAAGGAGGGTGACCCCGGATTCGAATATTGGGTTTCGAAGAGCCATCCGCAACGTTTGTTGGCGGTTACCGGGCAGGGCAAGGTGGAAACGGCCCTGACGGCCCAGAGGCTTTATGATTTTGAAAAGCCACATGCCTTTTATCTGTTGGGTTCGGCTACCGCCTTGGATCCCGATCTCAAGGTCGGTGATGTGATTGTGGCTGAGGGTTGTATGGAAATCGATTTCGGCCCGGGTGAAAAACCTCCCCGTTTCACCTACCCGGAATTTCCCGCGCAGGTTGATTCGGCGCGAGGGTTGCTGCTATCGGGGGACGGTAATGCCCTGGACCCGGCACGGAAGGCCCGCCTCCATGCCCAGCACGGTGGGCGGGCCTTGGCCTGGGAAGGTGCGGGCTTCGCCCGCTTTCTCCGCCGGAACGGGGCGACAGGGTGGGAGATCCGGATGATCAGCGAGTCGGCGGGGGAGGGGTTTCCCGGTATGGAGGAATTCAGGGACAGGTTGCGCCGCTTTATGCCGCAGGTGAGGGAGATTGTGGAAAAGGTATGATTTTTAAAATTATTGGTGAAGACAAAAACTACGCTATAAAGGTCACAAATAGGTATTTATCTCACGATTAAGCACCTCACTGAAGGGTAAGGCCGCTTAGCGGAAAGGAAAAAATGAGCAAGTTGGCTTTAACAGTTCGCGCCTCCAAGAAACAGCATGGGATCCGAGCTGCACTTGTATCCATTATTTTTAACCATATGGACAAAGAGGGGCTAAGCCAGAAGGATGTGGCTAATCTATTAAACGTGCCGCCGCCAGAAATATCCAGGTTAAAGACCGGTAGCTTAAATCGGTATAGCCTTGAGCGTCTGATGGACTTTTTAAATTTGCTAGGCTTCCAAGTCCTAATTTCAGTATCACCTTCCAAATCAAGAAAAGGGGCTCGCACCATCATCAACAGCAAGAACAAGGGGTTGGTTGGGGAAAAGTGAAATGCCGCGCCAGAAAGGTGGTTAAACCATACAAAGTGCGTATCCCGGGTCTAACCGGCACCTGAATACGGCACCCCATTTCGGACGAATCCTCAGGGCATTTTTGGGGTGTCAGAATTTCTTCTTCTTTTTCGATACAGTGGAGCGTTCTTCCGATTTTCCCCTCGGGGTGGTTTCTGGTTTGGGATCGACGGTGGTTTTGAGTCCTTTGATGGTCTGGTATAGGCGGTCTTGCCAACCGAAGATGTGGTACGGCGCAAGCACAAGGCTGGGACGGAAACCGACAGTGCCAAGTTCCTTTTCGGCTTTACTGATTCCGTATCCCAGGCGCAACATCACGTCGGCCCTTAAAAGTTGAAAGGCAGGATCGTCTTCGGAGTGGATATTCTGCATGATTCGGACATAATAATCAGGGTCGCGGGCCAAGGCGTAAAGAACTCTCGAGTCGTGGTACAATTGCTTGAGCTCCATGCTTTCCGGCGACAAGGGAATGCGGGTCGAAACGGGTGGCAGCCATTTATCCTCCCAAATTTTTTGAGGTGAGCGGACGGGACCGTAATTGATTCGAGCCGAATCCCATGCCGTTTGCACGGATAGCGGCAGCGAAAAATCCCACATTTCTACGAAAGGAGCGTGGCGGGCTACCATGTAAAAGTGCAGGTCGGCTTCAACGGAGTCGTTTCTGAGGACGAGATCGAGTACCCCGAGCATTTTGCTGGCTTGTACCCGGCATGCGACGCTGGTGGACGCCCTCAATTCGTGCATGACTGACAGATAGCTTTTCCAGGTAGCGTAAACCTCTTCCAGATTGCCCTCAAGAAATTTATGCCTTAGGCCGAGGGTATCAGGGCATGGCATGGCAAAAACCGTATCGCCGTAGTCTTCATCCATTTCTTCCGCCACCACGGGTTCCAGTATGGCGACCAGTAAGAAAGGGCAGAATAGAATCCAACTTGCTCGGAGCATCATGGATCACGGGGATCGGAATTGTCGGGAAGCAGGGGATCTTTCGGGTATGAGACGGTATTGGAGGAGGGGGAACCACCGCTTTGCGCCCAAATCCAGATTCCGGCTCCGGCTACCAAAGCGCCGGTACCTAGACCGGCCCAGATTAGTGGACTCCCGGCTTTTTCTGATCTGACCTTTTTCGGGGGCGTCTTCGTTTTGGGACCGGGAGCGTTTGCGGCGTTTCGCGGTTTACCGCCATCCGAAAAATCAAGGGTATCGATTGTGGTTCCAGCGTAATCCAGGTTGATCGGATCTTTCCAGGGAGGCATGATATTAAGGCTGCCTTGAAGATACACATGGGAGAATGTCACCTGGTTGGATTCTGAAGTTAGCGCCGAGGTCGCGTTGAAAATCCTTGTGTGCCGCATATTTACCCTACCTGTGGAAGCCACATGTATGCCTCTCCACGGCGAAGCGCTGGGACGGTAGCCAAACGATCCTTCTTCAATGGATCCTGAAAAATAGACGGGTTCGAACTCATTTCCCAGGGTGATTAATGTCCCTTTGACGATTATCACATTTTTTGAGGAGGAGCGCGGCCCGAAATGAATCATGGCGCCGGAATGCAGAATGGCGGTATCGTTTTCCGCGATGACCATGGTATCGCAAGGCAGGTGCACGGGTACTTTAAGATTGGAATAGGGTTTGCTAACCATAGACGGGAACCGTCGAGCGCCGAGGCTGTCGCCCAGGCAAGCTCCGCCCAGTGCCATTGCAGGAAGGAGGAAAATCATCGCGCAGACGGCCCAAATGCTCTTCACGGCAGGTCCTTCAAATGCAGCATGGGTCTTTGCAGAACCAGGGATCCGGAGGGAGAACGGCCCGTCAGGCGGGAAATATATCGACCCGATGTCCAACGCTCGGTATGAAGCAACAGTGAATGCATTCCGGGCGCGATATTTTGCCAGCGCCGCTGATATACGGATTTTCCATTAAGGTCCAGGATTTCGAGGGTGACGGTTTGGTAGGGTCCTTCGCCGTGGGGAATGGAAAAGGTGATAAGGGTTTGCCTCGAAAAGGGATTCGGCGCATTGGGTGCCAGGCTGAAGGAGAATACTCGACCAGCCTGCAACTCCTGCTGTTTTTCAAGGAAGGATTCGACGGGAAGGGCCATTACCCGGAAGGTGTTGTTTCCCTTGATCAAGGGGAGTTGGGTTTCCGCTTCGAGGGATGATAACTGAGCTTGCGCGGGATTCCAAATCGCAAGCAACCGGCCGGACAATATTCCGGCACCGGGCGTCGATGAGATATTCAGAGACCCGGACTCCGTTGCGTATATTGAAAAGGCATGGTCCAACTGTGCGAGATCCGTGACAGGTAATGTTGTGGATTCGGAAGCATCATTCCACGAGGCTCGCAATCCTTCCCGGAAAAAAGGTATGGCAGGGGAAGGCCTGAGAGGACGCCCTTCCTGAATGGACAGGCTTCCTTTTCGACCCGATGCGTATGAAAAAATAATTTTCAGGCTCCGGGTGGTATTTCCGATTTTGGGAGCGGAGTTCTTTTTCAAAGCCGCCGCGATGGGATCGATAATCAATCGGGTCGAAGCCTCGGCATGCACTGCATATCCATGAAATGGTTTTAAAGTATCGGATTGCGACCAGAACGGTTGGGCCGATTCGCCGGAGCCTTCCCATTCGAGGGCATGGAAATAGGAAACAAGCGAGGAATCCAATACGATATCCCTGTCCGCCAAGGGTATGGGGGTCGGGTTGGAAATAATGTTCCAACCTTGTTGCAGGTGCAAGGTATCAGGCCTCGGAACCCACTCGTAATTCGAACCCAATCCAGGTTTCAAGGCGGCAGGTATGGCGAGTAAATAACCTTTCCCCTTTTTGAGTACGGCATTTTTTTTAACGCCACCCACTCTCCTTGCCATTCCTTGGCGATGGATTGCCCTGCCTGATTGGCGGAAAAAGCGTTTAACAAGTCGCTACCCAATTCGAGATCGTGGGGAAATCCCACCAGCGATTTGACGCGTTCGGGATAGTTCGGGGCGGTGGAATTCACGGAGGAGCGAAAGGCCGCGGCGCTTCCGGCAATCGGGGTAGGGGACGCATCCCAGGTAATCAAATCGGAATAGGATTGATACCCTAATCTGTATACGACAAAGCCGGAAGGCAGGTCGAGGGTGTAGCTGGAGTCACCGGGAATCGCTGGCGGGGTTTTCCGTTCGATTTTTCCATTAGGTGAGATTATCGTGATTTCCGGAAAATATGCTTTAAGGCGGGATTTTTCATCCGTACTCAATGCTGGGGTCAGGGTAAGACGGTTCCCTTCGATTTGGGCCGTGGCGGGATTTTTAGGTTGAACCGGCAACGTATCGGAAGGCGACAGGGTTTCCACTGCCAATACGGCCTGATCCTGGGCTTGCATGCCGATTCGGTATCGGTTACCGGAACGGGTGAGGTTCTGTTTCACCCAGCCGCCGCTTCGTAGCACGAAAGCTCCCATGCGTTCGGGTCGATTAGGAGCCAAGCCGGTGAGCACCAGGGTATAGGCCTCCTGCAGGCTCAAGTTGTCATAATCGATTTTCCGTTGGGCCAGGATGCGAAGGGTATCCAGTTTCAGGCCGATAGGCGTGTAGTTGGAGTCGAGGATCAAATCGCCGGCTTGGTTCGAAAGCAGGCCAAGCGCCGAGTCCGCTTCCAGGGCTATGTCGGTTTTCACGTTGGCGGGGACGGCGTACCTGCGGGCCAGGAGCAGAGTTTGGGCGGTGTCGGTGGGGTTGAGGGCTAGGGTGAAGGTGAGGGAATCTTCCGTAAGGGGGGATTGAGGTTGGGCTTCATCGTTAACGATGCGAAAGACTTTTTGTCGGGCGTGGTTTTTCCGGAATCGAATCCGCAACGAGTCTGCCGGGGCGCGACCGGGCCAGCGTAGGACAAGGGGCTTGGTCATCATTCCCAAGTCGGGAAATTTCGAAGACTCGAGTAACGAAGTGGAATCGATTTGCAGTTGGTGGCCCTTGGCGCTTTTCGATAGAATGGTGTGACCCTGGGAAAGCTCCAGGGTATCTTGTCCTGCGCCCAAGGCGAGGCGTTCGATAAGCAGGGCTTGTAGGTCTTGTGAAAATGGAAGGTCTCCCCACCACTTACCGACGGAATCGGTAGCGGCGATGATATTATTGTCGCCATGCCTCCATTTAAGCGAATCGGCCCGCCAAGGTTTTTCTGCATCTTGGTGAGCGAGGCCGATGCGGATGGATCCGGAGCCTTCGGCGTTGGTCGTGAGAGCTATTCCCGCAGGTTTTAGGCCGTTGCGGATGATGCGGGTACGTTTACCTGTGGCAACCGAATCGGGAGTTGAGAGAGAGGTAATTCCCGCCCGGGTAATTTGGTTGAACCGCACGGTAGTATCGGCGGAAAATCCCTTCATGGTCACCTGGCTGCCCTTGGGAGTATTCTGTCCCGCGAAAGCCGGGATGAAGGTACGGGCCGTGGGTGAGGCATTTGCGAAAGTCAGGCTCCCCGAGGCGCCGGGTATGCCGGGCGTAAAGTCATTTCCTGATCGGGCGAATAAAAGGGGTGCGCCTTGTGAAGTTGCTTCCGGAAAAGTCAGGCTTTGCACGGACGTCGGTCCGATTATCTGCAGGGTGGTGTCATTGAGCCAGAAGGAACGGCTGGAATCGGTTGTTGCGGGGTAGGTGGTGTTCCCATAAGCAGCCTGGATGATACGGGGGATGGATGCGGAACTGAAGCGGAGGTCTAGGCTGTCTGCGGGGGATAGGCGCAGGGACAGAATGGTATCGCCGGGAAAGACGTTGTAGGCGGGAAAGGCGCCGGGGGGATTGATGTGTCCCCGAGTGTTGCCATCGATAGGACCGAAATTCCAGAGGGCGAGGCTGTCACCGAAGGGGGCGATAGATGTGTTCCCGGAGGCCGGCGGGAAGGCTGCAGGGTTGGAGAAATCGAATCCGGCCCAGGTGTCGAAGCGAGTGTTGTTTTGGGCGGTGCTAGAGAGGAAGTCTCGTATTCGAGCCAGAAATTTTTGGTCACCACCGACAGGAAGTCGATTTTGGAGCGGGGAGAAAGCAAAAAGATTGTTCGTGAAGGAATAGGTTCCAATACCATTCCCATCTGAGTCGAATTGCATTCGGTTGACGGTATTTTGGGAGACTACCAGTTGCCCGGGAGTTTTTGCCACCAGCAGCCCCGGAAAATTGAAGTGATTATTAGTTAAAGTGACGCTTTTGGCCGAAAAATCAATTTTGGCTTGGGCCCCCCCCTGAATGGCTACGATGAAGCTGCGCTTGATTCCTATATGGGAACTGGTATCTCCTCCGTACCAGGATAAAAAGGTCGCGTTGAACCGGTCTCCGAAGATCTGACAGGAGTCAATAAGGAGATTCCGGTTTGAGGCACCGCTTGTTGCCAATACGAATTGCGACGATTCGTTCAGGGCCTTGAAGGCCAACCCCCGAAACACCACAGCGGCAGTGGTATTTTCAATTCTGAAAAGAATGCCTGTAAACTCCACCACTTCGGCGCTTGGTCCCTCTCTTTCAAAAATCAGACTGTCGGCATTAAGCCCTGTCAAATTGAAGGCGCCCACATCCGCATAGGTCTTGAATCGAACCACATGGTTCCCCCCAGGCGAAGCGGTGGCGATTTGGGTGGCAATGGTAGTTAGTCGACCCGGCGCATCCACCAAATAAGTCGCTCCCTCTACCGATTGGAGCGCCAAAGTGAACAGGGCGCAAATAAAAGGACATAGCCTCCAAAGCCCTATAGAGCGAGACGAAACCGGAAACGGGGATAGGGTATCAAGCGAAGGCATACGGTGACGAAAATTAGCCAATTTTCAGGTAAATGGCATGAGTCCGGTTGAAAAAACGACATTAGTAAGAAACGTTTAATTTTCAGCTAAGAATTTTCGATTCTAAAGTAATACATGATCTACTTGAACAATTTGATCCAAAATCCATACCTTACAGGTATCGGTAGTTTTGTGACCGGTTCTACCCATATTCAATGTCCAGAATAATTGTAGTTGGGTATTTCTTTCACCTCAATTGAATTATCCCATTTCGTCCATTCCTTTGCGGATTCTGCATCTGGAGCCATAGCTCCAGCTTGCCATTCAAGTCCTTCCGTGGTTAGGCGTGGCAAGGCCCTGATTTCGGATTTCATCACGGCAGGAGCCTTTTTCTTCGCCTCTTCCACAGAAAATGCAGCTTTGAGCAAGGTTGTCGGTTTTCCAATAAGAATTGCAAAAAAACCTTTACTCTTTATACTCTCAAGTTTTCCTGTGCTATCCATTTCAAAAACTTCTGCCGTAATATCATGACTTAATTCGGGCACATTATCATTCCCTTCAGTAGCCCATACCGAGAAAACCTTTTGATGGGCAACCCACCAGATTCCTTGGACGTCTGCTCCTCCCGGCTCTCCGCTGGAACCTCTTACTCCAATCACTTTGGCGTTTAACGTTCCACTACCCATTGTAGAGTGAAGCTGGGGTCCTATTTTCATTGGCTGGTCAAATGAAAGGATTGTAAGATCCTGGTAACTCCCATCCCCATAGATCCGGCTCGTTTCAACTACCCAACCTAGGACACCTCCATCGTTTGACTCAATAATCTGAATGCCACTAACGTGGATATTGTCTTCTTCGCGGGGTTCATCGGGATTTTCCGTGGAAGATTCGTATTTTACAAAATGGGGCATATCCGGAGCATGGGAAAAAAGCCAGAGGCCGCACCCTAAGCCCAGAAATACCGGCGAATTCGGAAAGAGGGATTTCGCCTTATAAACCATTTCTATCTGCATGCATGACATTGAATCATAAGAGCGTTTCGGAGGCATCGCATGGTCGTCCTTGACAACCCAATAGTCTTCGGTGATTATAGAGCAATGATTTACCGGCAGTAAAGGGGAATGAAGGAGACCGAAACCTTTTGCATTTCTTACGGAATTCAGACAGGCATCCAGAGTAAGGAGTTCATCCAATGATTTCCCCAAAGGAGGAGCTTTCTGGAATGATAGGGTATCCTTCTGAGAACCATTGGCGTAAATAAGACCTATTTGGTAATATGGGTTTGCAAGAGTAGGAAATCGCAATCCAAAATACCCGAATTCGTCTAGGTATACATTTTCAGTTGCTCCGATCAGGGAGTTGCCTACGGATTTTTCGTAAGTGGAGGCGTTTTCAGATGAAACCCATCCATGAAGCCCAAAGGAACCGGCAATTCGTAGGTGGTTTCCTTGATCACTCTCCTCTACGACGACAACTGGGCACGAAGGGATGCGAATCAAGGGAGTGGATTCATCATATCCAGCTTGGCAGATTTCGGTCGGGCAATAAGATTCAGCGCAAATCAGGTCTCCAATCCGTGAAGGCACATACTGAGAATCCGGGCTCTGCCTGCACGCCGCCAGAATTCCCATACTTGCCAGAATGGTTGTGAGCGCGAGAAATTGAAAACAGGTAAGAATTTTACTTAAGCTCATCCTGGTTTATGGTCCTTTTTTGTGTCGGTATCCCATCCCTTTTCTTCAAGCTCTTTCTCGGTAACGCCAATCAGCTCGGCTTCGTCCAAAAAGGTTTCTTGGAGATCGGTCTTATAGAAGAAATGCCACCATTCCGTCTTGTTATAATTTTTCTCCCACCCGCCTTGGGATTTGATGCGGGAAAATTTACCCGTACTTTCAATTTCCTTGGTCAAGTCCACATAATAGCCTTCCGGAAATCCGGATTCCTTTGCCGATCCGAAGTCATACCACTTCTTTTCTCCCTTCTTGACAAAGATTCCCGCTTTTTTGGACTGATCTTCATGCCAGCAATAAATCCTCCAATACATATCTTTACCATCGCCATCCTTAACGATATAGTATCGCTTGCCGGTGGTTTTGACTTTCCCATGTCCTTTCAGATCGCGCTCCTTGATAAAGCGGGTTTCGTTATGCTTATCAATGGCTGCGTATCTCTTGGCTTCGGCTTCTTTCTTTTCCCTATTTTCCTTTTCGTCTTTGGTTTCGACCTCTTTTTTTGTCGGTGCAAACCCCTTGTGCTCGTATGTGATTCCATGCGGTCCTGCCAATTCCTGGCATATGTCGGCAGCACGTCCCACGTAATGGACGCTATAGTAACTTGTGCCAACCTTGTCGGTTTTCCGGAAGGGGCGTAGCGTATCACCGTATGGACCGATGAGAATGCCCCCTTGTTTATCCACATGATCAACAATATTCAGCCAAGCTTCAGCCGCGTCTTCTCTGAGCTTCCCACTCAATCCCGGTGTCAGGTCCTTCATCTTGAACCAGCCTACTGGGTTTTTCCATCCCTTGGCTATCCATTTTCGAATTTCTGTAGCCGTTCCGTGGTTGCAAATTCCGTCTGTTTTGCCTTCGAACACGTCATCAATGGACAGATTTACGGGCTTGTTATCCGTTCCCATACGGTAAACTCGTTTAGCGTGTAACTGGAACATTTT
>CAYNXV010000026.1:0-21982 GCA_964401245.1 uncultured Bifidobacteriales bacterium
TCGGGACTAGATTTTTTCTTTTGTGCCATGCTTGTCAATCAGCTCCTGGTAAAAGTTGAGGGTTTTACGCGCGATTTCGGTCCAGGAAAAATGTTCCACGACGCGTTTTCGCGCTTCCTTGGCCATGGAGACGCGCAGGGTTTCGGATGCCATGACCTGGTTTACCGCCTCGGCCAAGGCACGGGAGAATCCTTCGGGATCGACGGGTTCGAAATCGGTTTCTCCCCGGGGACGGAAAGGCACCAGCAATCCCGTTTTGCCCTGCAGGACCACTTCGGGTATGCCGCCCACCGCCGAGGCGACCACCGGGGTTTCGCAAGCCATGGCCTCTAGGTTGATGATGCCGAAGGGTTCGTAAACCGAAGGGCAGATGAAAAGCGAAGCATGGCTGTACAAGGCGATGATTTCGTCCTTGGGAAGCATGGTGGGAATCCAATGGATGGGATTGGGGGACCGACGTCGGGCGGATTCCACCAATCTTTCCACCTCCTGTCCCAATTCCTCGGTATCCGGCGCTCCGGCGCAGAGTACCACCTGAATTCCCGGCATGAACGAGGGCAGGGCATTGAGCAGATGCAGCACTCCCTTTTGCCGGGTGATGCGTCCCACGAAAAGGACGAAGGGGAGGTTGGGATCGATTCCGTGGCGAGCCAGGATTTCGGGTCTGTCCACCTTGTGGTATTGATCGATGTCGATGCCGTTGGGAATGACCTTGATGCGGCTGTCGTCCACCTGATACAAATCGCGGACGTCGCGGCGCATCGACTCCGAAACCGCGATGACGCCGTCGGCATTGCGATAGGCCGTGGCTTCGAGCCAGGTGGAAACCCGGTAGGCTTCGCCGAGTTGCTCCGCCTTCCAGGGCCGATGGGGTTCGAGGGAGTGGGTGGTCAGCACCAGAGGGGCGTTGAAAAGCGATTTCACCAGGCATCCCGCCAGATGGGTATACCAGGTATGGCAATGCACGACATCGGGTTGCGAGGCTCGGCCCGTCATGACCACGTTCCGGCCCAGGGTGTCGATGAGCTTGGCGAAGCGGGCGTTCTGACTGGGCAATCCCATCGGGGCCGTCACGCCTTCGGCCGTGAAATTCCTTTCCAGGGTTCGCTGGTCGCCGAAACAGAGAAGCTCCACGGAATGGCCGTCGCTGCGGGCCAGGGCATGGCTCAGGTATTCGGCATGGACCCCGGCGCCGCCGTATACATGCGGAGGAAACTCATTGGTAAAAAAAGCGATTTTCATCGTGTTCGCGAATCTCCGACCCGGATAGGTGTGGTGAAAATCCTTCGTCGCCCATTTCGGAACGGAGAAGGTTCGATTAAACCCCAAAATTAAGAAAAATAAAGGTCCCCTGGGCAATTTTCCCTGTACTCGCCACCCGGGATTTGGTTGCCGGCAAGGTGTTAATACATTTTGGTCGTGGCAAAATCCGAATCGCAAGCATCTGAAAACGACCTGAGCCACAAATGCCGGGCGTTGACCACCGAAAATCGACGGCTTTCACGTCAGTTATCCGAAATGATCGGTGTATGCGCCAAGCTCGAAGCGTCGGATTTGGAGCATTCGCGCTACGTATCCAGTCAAAAACGCCTGATGGACTTCGTCGGGCGTTTGACCATGCGCCTGGACGATGAATCGTTGCTGGATGTGATGGTGGAGGAATTCCTCCTGGAATTGAAAGCGGACCGAGTGGCGTACATTCTGGTGGACGAAGGGGGGGAGAGAACCCTGGCCGTTTCGCAGGAGGCGGTGCAAAAGGGCGTGGAAAGACTTTCCCTGCCTTACTTTCTCCCTACTGGAGCTTCCGATTCCTTCACCCGGTTCCTGGAGGATTGCCTCGACAAGGGCGGCGTGGCTACCAGCCGATGGGATAAACCGGTAACCATTGCTCCGGACCAGAACCTTTCGTATCGCATGGACGAAGGGCTCCATGCGGCTCTGGCCGGCGAGTTCAATCTGGCCGCCAGCGTGACCTGCGGCGCCGCGCTGGCCTACCCCCTCGAAACCCGCATGGGTGGTCAGGCCCTGTTGTGCGTGCAGCGGATAAGCGGCCGCAACCCCTGGTCGAACCAGCAAAAGCAGCTATTCGAAAACATGTGCCGATTCGCGGCGTCCATATTGGAGCAAAAGCAATTGGGGGAGCATGTACGCGACCTCAAGGACCAGTTGAGCAGCCTTATCGAATCCATGCCTTCGGCCATCATCGGCATGGATTTGCTCGGAACCGTCACTTCCTGGAACAGTCGGGCCGAGGAGTTTTTCGGCATCAAGGAGGAGGATGCGCTGGGAGGGGTATTCTGGCAATTGGTGCCCACCTACGCGTTCGTGGCCGATACCCTCATGGACGTAATGCATCTGGATTCGGACAAAGGCGTGGACTTCGAGCCCCAGGCGCAAAAGGTCGGCGACGGATCCATCCGCTACCTGAAGGCCAACCTTTTCACCATGTTCGGACGCGACCGGGGCGAAGTCGCTTTGCGCATCGACGACGTAACCCGCACGGTCGAATTGAACCATCAGCTTTTCCATTCGCAGCGCATGGAAACCGTGGGAACCCTCGCGGGCGGCTTGGCCCATGATTTCAACAACGTGCTCGGGGGCATTATCGGCACCACCAGTCTGATGAAGGATCGCCTGCAAAAAAACAATTTCGACAAATCGGCCTATGAACAGGATCTGGAAATCATCGAGGCCTGCACCGAGCGTGCGACTTCGATGGTGCAGCGATTGCTGGCTCTTTCCCATAAAAAAGACATGGCGGTGGAAACCCTCGACCTCAATGCGCTCATCCAAAGCCTGGTGCCCCTGTGCCAGATATCCTTCGAAGCGCGCATCCGCATCCATCCCGAATTGGCGGTGGATCCCGTGTGGATTCGCGGCGACAAATCCCAATTGGAGCAGGCCTTTCTCAACATCTGCGTAAACGCCCGCGACGCCATGCCGGCGGGAGGAACCTTGAGCATCCGGGTGGAAAAAGCCCGCGTGGACGAAGCCTTCCGGTCCCGTCATCCCTCCTGCACTGCCGCAGAATTGGCCGTGCTGGTCATCAAGGATACCGGTGAGGGTATAGCGCTGGAAAATCTGGACCGGATATTCGATCCCTTCTTCAGCACCAAAAGCGAAAACGGATCCGGGCTGGGACTTTCCATCGTCGATGCCATTGTCAAGCGCCATCAGGGTTACATGGAAGTGAACAGCTCTCCGAAACAAGGCTGTGAATTCAAGCTGTATTTTTCGGTGGCGCAACCCGGCATTCGCGCGAAAGCGGCCGCGGGAGAGTCGATCCCTTCGGGCGGAGGAACCGTTCTCATTGTGGACGATGATGAAATCATGCGCAAGACCACCGGGAGGATGCTGGCCGAACTCGGATACCGGGTGGCTACGGCCGCAACCGGAGCGTCCGCCCTCAGCATGTTGGAGAATGGGCAACGCTCCGACCTCGTGCTGATGGACGTGGATTTGCCCGGGATGAACGGCCTCGATACCGCGGAAGTGCTGCGCAAGGCGCGGCCCGACGTGAAAATCATTTTTTGCACGGGCCGGTACCACCAATACGATATGGGCCATCTGCTTCAGCTCCCCAATACCTGGATCATCCACAAGCCTTTCGATCTCAGGCAAATGGCTTCGCTGGTTAAAACGGCCTTTGAATAATTAGTTTTCATAGAAAAGGCGGGTATTGCCGATGCCATTATCGGAAAATGAAAAAGATTTGATTGTCCAGGCCCTGCAGCTTTATCTGCAACAGGCCAGCATGCAATTGCCTCCCCAATCGGTGCAGCAATTGATGGCGGTGGTCAAGGGCATAGTTCCCAAGTTGGATGAATTGCCCGCGGGGGGCGGAAAGCGGGGAGGCCTGCAGCCTACCGGGATTTCGGACGAATGGTTCGAAAAAGTCTGTCAGGAATGCCCCAAATTGACGGAGTCGGGATGTTCCGACAAGATCACGGTGAAGTTTCCGGGCAAATGCGATCCCATCCTGAAATTCGAGAGGGCGAAACCGGCCCTGGAAACGGGACCCACGGCATGAACCATGATTAAGGATTTTCCCACCCCGGAGCAGGTGCTCGCTTTTTTACGGGCGGCCGGGCAGAAAGCCCATCGAGCCAGCGACTTGCGGGAAAAGTTCGCGGTGGGTCGGGAACGGAAAGGAGAGTTTCGCGGCCTTCTGCGATTGCTGGAACGCCGAAATCTCATCCGTTCCGTCAAAGGTCATAAATATGTGGCCCGCCTGGAGCAGCCGGATGCTTCGATAACCGCGCCTTTGTCTGCAGGGCCCGGAGGAAGTTCCGCGCCACGCATCAAAACTCCCAGTGCTGCGGGTAAACCGGAAAAACCCGGTAAAGCGGGGGGGCGTCCCCTCCCAACCGGCGGCAGTCGCGGTAAGAAGGGCTTCGGAGGCAAGTCCGGAGGCCGAGGCCCCGATTCCAGCCGTAGAGGCGCCGGCAGGGGCTGGACCCAGGAACAAATCCCCTTCGCGCAAGTGTCGCGCCTGTTCTTCAAGGAAAACGCCGTCCCTTTCAATTACCCCGCGAAGCCCCTGAAGGAAGCGGCTTTATTGCCAGAGCCCGATCCTGAAAATTATCCCGGACGCCGGGATATGCGGCATATCGAGATTTATACCATCGATCCCCAGACGGCCAAGGATCATGACGACGCGATTTCGCTGGAACGCAAGGGCAAGGAGAATTGGCTGCTGGGCGTGCATATCGCGGACGTGGCCGAATACGTGCTACCCGATACATCGATCGACCAGGAAGCGTTGCAAAGGGCGTTCACCCAATACCTTCCCTGGACGGCGGCGCCCATGCTGCCGGATTACCTTTCCGGCAATTTGTGCAGCCTGATGGAGGGGGTGGACAGGTTGGCCTTCAGTTGCCTCATGGAAGTGAACTCCCGGGGCGAAGTCGTGAATTTCGAATTCGTGGAAACCTTGATTCGCGTCCGCAAATTCTATTCGTACGAAGAGGCGCAAAGCGCCCGCGACGGAGGCGACAAATTTCTGGCTCAACTCGATACCTTCGCCAAAATCCTGACCGAAAGACGCAAACGTGAAGGGTATATCGATTTCCAGTTTCCCGAGCCCAGGGTGGAAAACGACGAGAATGGCGTTCCCGTCCGCATTTATATCGGCGCCAGACTGGCATCGCATGCGTGGATAGAAGAATGCATGCTCCTGACCAATCAGGTGGCGGCGCAATTCATGCAGCGGCACGGAATTCCCGGACTTTACCGCGTGCACGAAGACCCCGATCTCGACAATGTGGCGGAGTTGGCCTCGCTTCCCGGCATCACGATTCCACCCAAAATGCTGAAGGCCGCCCTCTCGGCGAAGAAAAAGGGATCGGGGAATATCAATCCCGGCATCCAACAGCTGTTTGCGCGCCTCCTGGATGAGCCCGAATCGCTGCCGGTTTCGGTGCAAAGGAAAATTTTGCAAAGCATGAAAAAGGCGCGGTATTCTTCGGTATGCGAGGGCCATTTCGCGCTGGGCTGGCTGTACTACGCGCATTTCACCTCGCCCATCCGGCGCTATGCCGATTTGTGGACCCATAGGGTGATGAAGGCATTTTTACGTCGGCAGAATATGAGCCGTAAATGGATCAAGCGGGCCGAGCGCATCGGAGAGTCCATCTCGGAGCGCGAAATCGCCGTCATGAAGACGGAGCGCAAAGGCATGCGCACGGCCATGGCCTGGACCATGCAGGCGCATCTGGGCGAGGAATTCACGGGAGAGGTAAGCGGGCTGGAGAACTTCGGTTTGTTCGTCACCATCAAGGATCCCTATGCCGAGGGATTGGTGCCCATAAATCGTTTAAGTGACGATTATTACGAGAAAGACTCCCGGACGGGGCATCTCGTGGGCCGGCGCACCCGCAGGCAATTCGTCATGGGCCAGAAAATCCGGGTGCGCCTTGATAAGGCCGACCCGGTCAGCTCCCAACTCGACTTCGACTTTCTGGAATCGCTTCCGTGAGCCTGGGAAACGCCCTCAGTTTTCTGACCTGCCTTCCGGTTCCCTACCGGAAAGACATTCCCCTGGTGCATTCCGCGCACTTTTTCCCCCTGGTGGGCGCAGGCATGGGAAGCGTGGCGCTATTCGCCTTTCTGGGCATGCGGGGCGTGCTTCCGGAGTACCTGCCGGCTTTTCTGACCCTGCTGCTGCTGGAAGCCATGACGGGCGGGGTGCATTTGCGCTATCTGGCCGAACGGTTCGACAGGCGGGACCGGACGGAGTCCCCATCTCCCCGTAAATCGGGGTTTCTGACGGTGGGAGCAGCCGTGGTATCGGCGGTGTTTCTGATCAAGGTATTGTCCATTTCCCATATCGCGGCGGCCTGGCAGGGATATGTGGTATTGCTCATGCCGGCTTTGGGTCGCAGCGCGCCGGCTTTGGGGTTGGTATTCCGGGGTCCGGGCCCTCTTCTCTCGGCGCAATCGCCTGCGCTGCGATGGGGCAAATGGGTAACGCTGCTGCTGTCGGTAACCTTGCTGAGCCTGGTGCTGGTATTTCCCGGCTTCGCCGCCTGGGCTTTGTTGGGTCAATTCCTGGTCGGTTTGACCCTCACCTTCATCTGGTTGCAAAGGCGCTCGGTGGCATTGGGGCGCTCTACCTTAAGCGTCGTCGCGCAATTGGCGGAGGTGTCCTTTCTGGTGACCTGCGCCCTACTGCTCTGATTCTCCCGCTCAGAGCGTCGGAACCTGTCCGCACCGCCTATTTGAAGTCGTAAATCTTGACCTGGGTCCAGTAGCTTGCGCAATTCTTCCGGAAGGCGTCATGCACGGGATCGTCCTGATAAAGGTCATGTCCCTTCTCGTCTTCGAAGGCGACCATAAGGCCGTAACTGTAGCTGCGATCGATAACCGGCCGGTTGGTTTCGGCGGGAGTGCCGAAGGAACCCTGCTTGACGGATGATATTTTCGTGAGGCTTGCCAGTCCCGACTTCACGGTTTCCAATTGTTCCGGTGTCAAATCCTCTTTCAGCCAGAAAAAAACGCAATGGACGAACATGGATGTCTCCTTTTCATGGTTGCTTGATGTCCAACAATTCCAGATAGAAATTCCAGAAATCGTCGGCCGCGTGCTCATAGGTGAATTGCAGCGCGCGCTTACGGGCTTTGGATTTGAAGGCGTGCAACCGCTCGTTATCCGCAGCCAATTCCAAGACCTTGGCTTCGAAGTCACCAGGAGCCTGATGCGAAAAAACCAGGCCCGATTCTCCGGCTTCGATGATTTCCTGTGGCCCGCCGGAATCGGAGGTGATGCAGGGGAGACCCGAGGCCAGGGCTTCCGCCACGCTGTTGCCGAAAGTATCGGTGAGACTGGGAAATACGAACAGGTCCGCCGAGGCGAAGAGTTCGGCCAGCTCGCCGCCTTCGACCATGCCGGTGAAAAACGCCTTGCCGGTAGAGGCCAGAGCCGCTTCCATCTCGGCGCGATAGGGTCCGTCTCCCACCACGGTGAGGGATAGCTCGGGACATTTCCGCAATAGGGAGGGGAAGGCCCGGGTCAGCAGCTCCAGATTTTTTTCCCGCGACACCCTTCCCACATACAATAATTTGACGCCTTCAGAGGGCAATACACGCTTGACCCAGGCGCCTCCGGCCGCCTTATCGGGGTGAAAGTTCTGCAGGTCGACGCCGCGGCTCAATTTATGGATGCGCTCCGGTTTTATGCCCATCATCCGCATGTGGTGCCGATAGGCTTCGGAAGGCACCACCACCGGACCCGCCAGCATGGTGGCGAATCGGGTCCAGGTTTGAATGGCCCAGATGCCGGCCCGGTTCCGAATAAGCACCTTGGCATAGGTAAGAATGTCGGTACGATAATGGCTGAGCGTCGGGATTCCCGCGATTTTGGCCGCAATCAGAGCCATCACCGCCACCGGTCCCGGGGTTTGCAATTCGATGAGGTCCACCTGCCGCCGCTGCAAATGTTCCAAAAGCTTATCCAGTCGGGGAATGGCCAATTCGCTGGTGGCGTATCCGGCTTGGGCCAGTGAGTACCGGCCCGGAAGCAGAACCACGTCCTGATCCGGCCCTTCGACGCGGGGAGGTTTATTATGGAAAGCCACGCCCAGCAAAACCACGTTCCGGTCTTTTTCCCGGAACTTGCGAATCATCAAACGCGATGACAAGGCGATGCCGTTCACTTCGTCCAGATTGTCGCCCAACCACAGCACTGCGGGGGGGCGCGTTCCGTCCGGGGTTTTCCGGCGGTTACGGTAGTGGGCGCGCAGTCGGAACAGGGCGGGAATATTACGCAGCAATTCGGTTTTGAAATAAAACACCAGCTTCCAGGCTCCCAGGGCGCTCCACTCGCAATGCTCCCGGTAATTGCGGAGAGAAGGCGCGGATGCCGCCGTGGCGGATGGGGGAGTCTTGTTCATGGGTGTCGGCATGGGGGTTTCCGGAAAAACATAAAAATACAATGCGGGACCCGACAGGTATCGCGTCGATTGCTAAATAGAAGCGGTGCCCGACGCCCACGCCCGCCAATTGCTTGTCACTCTCCATGACGTTGCTCCCGTTCATCTCGAGCGACTGGAAAAGGCCGAAGAATTTTTCCGTGAGGTGGGCCTGACCAAAGTCACCTACCTCCTGGTGCCGAATTACCATAATCGTGGCCAAGCGAACGAAAACACTGAATTCCGAAAATGGATGGAAGGCCCCCGTTCCTTTGCCTTGCGCTGGTTTCTGCACGGCTATTACCATCAGGAAATCGAAGGCGAGCGAATCCATCCCCTTAGGCATCCCAAGGATTGGCTGCTGCGGAGAGTCTTGTGCAAAAGCGAAGGGGAGTTCCTATCCCTTTCCGATGCCGACCTGGCCGAGCGCCTTAACCGGGCCCAACGGGTTTTTGCCGATTGCCTGGGCTTCGCCCCCGAAGGCTTTGTAGCTCCGGCCTGGTTATTCCGTAAAAATCTCCCGGCCGAGCTGGCGCGCCGGGGATTTGTCGTGACGGAAGACCATACCCGTATATATGACCTGAAAGCCTCTCAATCACGGATAAGTCCGGTAATTACCTGGGCCGTAAGCGATGCCTGGATGAAATACGCCTCCCTGCTCAGCGCCCCGCTGATGGCCGGGGCAGGTTCTTCCTTTTCCCAGCTGCGCATGGCATTGCATCCCCACGACTTCGATCATCCTCAAGTGGTGGCGCAAATAAAACGGCTCCTGAAAGGATTGCTGCGGAGAAGGCGGGCCGTTTTCTATGACGAAATTCCTCCCCGGTAAATCCACTCCGAAAGAGTGGTATTTTATGCGAGAATGGGGGGAATGGGTATTCGAATCAGGCCCCGGGGTAGGTGGCGATTAGAAATAGGGTTCGGGTTGCTGGGGTGGATGTTTTTCTCCGCTCCGATGCTCTTTGGGAATCCAACCTCCGTTATGCCCGAAAGCGCTGCCATGCAGGCGGAGGCCTTCTCCCGCGCCAATGAACCGTCCATTCGGGCTGCATGGCTGCAACGCATCGATAAAAACGGCGGTGTGCATTCCTGGACCCGCCGCCATGCGGGCATGCTGGTTTTCCAGGAATGGACGGCCTTGCTGTCGGAGCATCGGAACTCGGATCCCGTCCAAAAACGGGCCATAGGCAGGCGTCTCGAAAAATACGTTGTCGACGGCAATATAGGCGCGCTCGGAGAAGTCGGCACCAGCCTCCCCGTGCCGGGATATGATCAGGGCGATTTCGACATGGTTTTGCTCGGTTGCATTTCCTTGCTGGGTTTATTCGAAGACGACCGGCTCCTGCTCACCGACGCGACTTTCACGCATCTCATCCGCCACGTCGTGGGCCTTTGGGGGCAAACTCCCAAAACCGATTTCGATCTCTTTTTTTTCAGCCTTCCCGAAACGGAAAACCACCTTTTCATGACGGAAAGCGCGCGCTATCTCACCAACTCGTTCATCCAACGCAATGCCCGGAATCTGCCTTCGTTGGAGGTGCTGAAAGCCTCCCTGACCCATGCGGGCGTCAATCTCCGCAATGACAACGGAACCCTCCACCGGTTATTGATGCGCGTCATGCATCAAATCATGGGCAATGGTTTTTTTGAATTCAATGCGCAAATCTACCAGCGTTTCACCCTGCATGCGCTCGCCAATGTTTACAGTTTCGCGGACGATGCCGCCTTGCGCACGGCGGCGGGCAGCCTGCTCGATTACGTCTCGGCGGTGTTCGCCTTTCAGAGCATGGATTTCATCCGCTACCCGCCTTATCGGCGCTCCTCCGAAAAATTCAGGGACAGCACCCTTATCGACAGCGACGCCACATGCAGTTTTTTCGCGGCGCAGGGCAGCGACTCCGACGTGAAGGCCTATTTCGTCGACCTGTGGAACCGCCATTCAGCCCACGCCTCCATGGCCCTTTGGTCAACGCATTTGAAGTATCGCGTTCCCGACGCATTGATGGACTATATGCGAGGCAAGCGGGGCGATTATCAAGCGGAAAGCATCCTTCGGTATCGCGCGCGTCGCCATTGGAAATCCACCACTCAGCGCTATTTCAGTTCTCCTAATTTCCTGTTGACCGCCGGGGGAAAATACCAGGCCTACGAAGGACGGAATTTCCCCACCTACCAAGTCGGTTTTCAGGAAGCGCCCTGGGTATACGACATCGTTTCACGCTCGAGCACGGCAATGATAAGGCCACGGGAGAGCCGCCCCCGTTTGTTGAGCGACATCTTGCACTTTCGCGGCAGGCAATGGCGAGATAATAATCTGGCCTTGCATGGGAATTTCGCCTACGGATACGCCCGGGTTCCGGAGCCGCGGAGCGCCTGGCCCCAGTCCATACCGGAGGGATGGTCTCCCGTTTACGTGGACACCACCCGTGATTTCGATTTCCGGTTTTACGATTTATCCCATCGGGGTGTATATGTGGTATTGGGACGCTTGAAAGCCGGCGATGGTTTGTGGCGACGCTGGACGGAAAAATATGCCCGCGGAACCATCGAAATCGTGGACGCGGAAAGAGCGGGTTCGTTGGCGAATTTGCGGGCCGCCATTCTGGACGGTCAGAAAAGCGGAAAGGAGGAAGACCGTTTCCAATACAGGACATTCGGGGGCGCCCTCATCCAATTGAACCGGCGCTATGGTCCGCGCTTTCATGGTTTTGAAAAAGTGTCGTCGCGAGAAGCCCAGGAGGATTTGCCTCCGCTGACCCTGCTGCCTTTCCGCTTCCCCTGGGTTGAGCTTCCGCCGCCGGCTCATACCGACAAGAGGTTGTATCCCCTGGTCTGGCCGGAACCCGGATCCGAATACCTGGCGAAACCGCTGGTGGTTACCCAAACCCATCCCCGGCGCGAGTTGGTGGCTTATTCCGACGGCATGGGAAACCTCTTCGTCAATAACCCCTCCCTGGGCCAATCGTTGGTCATCAACTTCACTCTTTGGTGGAAGCCTACCAGGCAAGTCCTTTTGATTCCAGGACTTGACGCCGATCATCCTGGCCGCGATTGGGAAGGATCCGTGCCTGCGGAATCCGGCCCGCCCCGGTAAAATTGTACATTCCTGCCAGTCTACCTTATCCAGGTCGCTACCCCTATTCGAGGAGAAAAATCCATGCCGCTTCCCCCCTTTCGGATTTCGCTTCGGATTTTTCTGCTCTCGGGTTTTGTCCTGTCGATGGCTGCTCCCACCCCGTCTCAATTGCGTTATACCTGGGCCATTCAGGATTTAGGCAAAATTCCCCATCCCGAGGTCATGGCCATTACCATCGATAACCAGGGTGATAGGTGGTTCGGAACCCTGGGCGGGCTCACCCGCCTCTCGGCCTTTCAGGATTGGGAGACCTTCACTTCCCAGTCGACCTCCGGCGGACTGGGTGCGGATGCCATTACCAGCCTGGCGACTTCCCAGAATCAGGAGCTGTGGGTGGGCACCGAAGGCGGCGGGGTGAGTCATTATGCCGCCGGTAATTGGACCCGGTATACGGTGGAAAATACCAACGGCGGTTTGCCTGACAACTCCGTATCCGGAGTATGCGTATGGCGGAATCAGGAACATTGGTTCGCCACCCGCAACGGTTTCGCCATGCTGCGGGGAAACGTTTGGACCACCTATGCCGGGGAGAAGGTATCGGGGCGGTTGCCCAATAAAATCACCACGGCCATAGCCGTCGATTCGCTGGGCGATAAATGGATAGGAACCATCGCCGGATTGGTGCGCTTTTCCGGGGCGCGATGGGAAACCCATACGCGCTCTTCCACGCGAGAGCAATTGCCGCATAACCGCATCACCAAAATCATCACGGCTCCCAACGGAGATTTGTGGGTGGGCACCTTCAAGGGAGCGGCCAGATACAGCAAAGGCCGGTGGACCGGATTCGCCGGCGACGCCAACCTGGGCGGATTGGGATCGGAGCAGGTATACGACCTGGTGGCCGATACCGCGGGCGGAGTATGGATGGCGATGAAAGGCGGGGCGGCCTATTTCGACGGGACTTCCTGGAAAACCTATACCCGGGTGAACACCGGAGGCGGCTTGCGAACGTTATATGTGTACAGCGTGCATCCGGGTCGGAACGGCGATGTCTGGTTCGGTTCCAAGGAGGGCATTTCGCTGATGCGGGCGGTGCGCTCCGACGATTGAGCCGTCGCTTGACTAGTCCACTACGAAATAGTGGTACAGCATGGGACGGGAGGTGTTGAGTTTTCCCATCCCTTTAAATGTGATGATTTCACCGCCCATGTATTTCTTGATGGCATAGCGGGTGAGACCGCTGAATTCGTTGAGCACCGACAGGCGCTGCTTGGGCGATATCTGCTCCAACAGAGACGACTCCTGATCCCGATAGTTTATCTGCAGGCGGGTGGCCACGGAAGCCTTGCCGCCTTTGCTTTCGTCGAGGATGCGGTAATCGCTTGGCTCCAACAAGGCGAATCGCCCGCCGTCTTCACGCAATCCGTACCCGAAAGCGCCCCCGCCGTATTGCGACGCGGCGCTCAGATAATAGCCCACCTCCCGCGGCGAAGAATGGGAAACATAGCGGAAACCCTTATTGACCAGCGCCGGCGCGAAATCGGTTTGGAAGGTATGGTCCATGTACACCGTCCCCTTGACATGCGAGGTATCGCCGTTGAGCGCGACGACTCCCGTCACCCGGGCATAGGGGATATGGATGAAAAGTCCGACCTGATTCCGGCCTCCGAGGCGGAAGATTCCGTCGCCCCATACCTGGCCTTGGGAAATATCGCTCAACTTCAAATCGACAAGATAATGGACGCCGTTTTTTTCGGTGTCGAAATAAACCTGCTGACCCTGCGGCAATTTGCCCTGGAACCAGATGTTCTGATGGACGCGCAATTTCCAATCCTTGTCCTCGAAAACCAGGTTGTCTTTGTTGTATTCGCGGGCGATGACATAATTCTTTCCACGGAATCCGAGAATGGACATGTCGGCGCCGCATACGGGCGCTTTGAAACTGCCGAGATTGACCCGTGAGAAATTGAGGAAAATCTGCATGTCGCCGTTGAGCAGAAAGTGGTAGGTCCAGAGTTCATTGTAGGTTTTGCTGTTGGCGGGATGGGGGCGCAAATCATCCAGGGTGGTCGGACGCAGGGAGCCGCGCGGAATCTCGACTTCCTTGGCTGGAACGGCTTTGAAAGCCAACAGCAGGGGCCACAAAATCCACAGGGCGCGGGGCATTTTAACTACCGGTATCGAATGGGGCATGGCTTTAAATTATAATAGATGGCCATGATAAGCGATGGGTTACCCGAATTTTCCGGGAGTGGGAATTGAAGGACTTTGGGACGTTGGGGGACGCCCGTAAGAGCCTAATAACCTCCTTTTCATCCTCCCTTAGCCGGTTTGGATTAGGTATAGGAGTCATTGCGGGGTTATCGGCCGCGCTTTTGCTTCCATTCCCTACTCCCGCAACCGAACGAAATTGGTTGGTGATACCCATATTGATGGTGAATCCCGAAAACGGTATCGGCGCCGGCGCCAAATACGTCCACCGGGCTTCATCGGAATCGTCGAATGAATGGGATTTGCATTTCTATCTGACCACCAAACACCAATGGGAGTTGAAGGTCGAGAGATTATGGGGCGGTTTTTTCGAAGATGCGGCGGCCTTGCGCAGCGAAGCCCATTTCTTTTACTATCCCGAAAGCTATTTCGGTTT
This sequence comes from uncultured Bifidobacteriales bacterium, assembly GCA_964401245.1. Lineage (GTDB taxonomy): Bacteria > Fibrobacterota > Fibrobacteria > UBA11236 > UBA11236 > JBGTHM01. Next base: position 14,132 of record CAYNXV010000026.1, read on the forward strand.
GGGCAATGATCCTCTTGAGGTCGACGAGTTGGTATACCAACCTCTGGGGATGAGCCTGGAAGAATCCTGGGAACATGATCTCTGGCAATCCCTGCGGGTCAAAGCTTCGGGGTATGTGAGCCTTCTGGAAATACGAGGGTGGCGGGGGCTCCCTCCAGATAGGCCGGACGATTTCTGGGAAAATCATCCCATTAGAATGCGGGCCGGGAGCGGCGGCATGGAAAATGATTTGTGGAGCCTGAGCGTGGAATGGGATTCGCGCGACGAAGAAAAGGCGGCCACTCGCGGTGTCTATGCCGGTCAGAAAATCGGCCATTCACTCATCTTCGATTTCTTCAGCTATGGGTGGTATGAAACCTGGGTTGCGGCCTATACGAGTTTTGGAGGCGGGTTCGAAGCGGCGGGAAAAATCTTCCAGCAATCGGTAACGGGAAGTGCGCCCTTTACCGAGCTACCCTATCTGGGTGACAAACGGCTGATGCGCGGAGTAACCCGCAAGCGACTGAGGGACCGCAGCGCCCAGGCCTTGCAGACGGAATTGCGTTATCAATTCGACGTTCCTTTACCGGATTTGATCAATACCTGGCAAATAGCCGTGTTTGCCGAATCGGGCCGGGTCGGAAATGACATTGCCGAAGCGTCACGGGGCGAATTGCATTTTTCCGGGGGAGTGGGAGGGCGCGTGGTCCTGGGCCGCCGGTTGGCCGTGCTCCGAGGCGACCTGGGCTTCTCCAAATGGGGTCCGGGAATCTATATCGACTTCGGTCAGGCATTTTAATCACGGTCAGGTATTCTAATTACCATGCCTTGAGTTGAGGCGCTATCCTCGCGCCAATCCAATCAAGTACATCATGTCTCCATAAGCCCTATGAGGAACCTTCATAAGCCAATCCATCGGCAAAAGCCCCCGGAAGTGCAGTATAGCCCCCACGGAAATCAGCAACCCCAAGCCTGCGAAAAGCGTAGAGAAAGTTCGGCCATACATTTGCAGATCGGTTTGATAAAACCGGAATTCGCCCGATAACCTGACCAAATACCATCCCAGCAAAAAAAGAATGAGCAGGCTCCACAGCGACTGCAATTCCGCAGTGATGATGGGCCCCATGGCCAATAGCAGCAAACACCAAAGGGGAAGAAAATAAGGCGCCAGCGCGGCTATGGGGTTGGCGTTTTTCAGTTGAACTTCGCCGCCCTTTTTCAAAGTGGCCTTGAGGGCTAGAGGCGGAGAGAAGGTGAGATAACCTGCAAAGACATGGGTGAGTTCATGCTCCAGGGTATCGATGAATTCCAACGGATCGGAGCGGCGGAGCCGACGCATGCCCAAAGACACTGCCAGGCGGAATCCCAGACCCCCGGCCAAGGCCGCCGCATAGGGATGCCCGAGATGTTCGAGGCCCAGCTGCTGGGATTGGGCGGCCGTAAGGAATTCGGAGCCGGCGGCGAAGAGGGCCAGCGCCAGAAACGGAACCGCGAGCCAGGAGAGCCAGGGAGCCAGGCGGGAGAACATGCAGGAATAGTACATACGCATGGCACGGGAATGCATCCAAAAGGGGGTTTTACGCTTTAAACCCGGGCTCAATTTGGTATCTTTCGGGCTCGAAAATTCTACTACGGAGCGAGTCAATGGCAGCAATCAAAAAGGTAATCGGCAGGCAAATTCTGGATTCGCGGGGTAATCCCACGGTCGAAGTCGACGTTATTCTGGATAACGGAGTATTGGGACGGGCAGCGGTGCCGTCGGGAGCCTCCACAGGTGAGCGCGAAGCCGTGGAATTGCGCGACGGCGACAAGAAAGTCTACCTCGGCAAGGGCGTCCTCAAAGCCGTCGCCGCCGTGAACACCTCATTGCAGCAGGCTTTGATAGGCAAAGACCCTTCGCAGCAATTGCAACTCGACAATTTGATGCGCGAATTGGACGGCACGCCCAATAAGGGTAAGCTCGGCGCCAACGCCCTGCTTGGCTGCTCGATGGCTTTCGCCCGGGCCGCCGCCGCGGATCAGAAAATCTCCCTGTACGCCTATCTCGGAAAACTGGCCGGCAACTCGAATTTCGAATTGCCCCTGCCCATGTGCAATATCATCAACGGCGGCGCCCATTCCGACGCCCCCATCGACTTCCAGGAATTCATGATCGCTCCCGTAGGGGCCGAGAGCTTCTCCGACGGCTTGCGTATGGCCACGGAAATCTTCCACGCCCTCAAGGCTCACCTCAAGAAGGGCGGGTATTCCACCGCCGTCGGCGACGAAGGCGGCTTCGCGCCCACGCTCAAAGGCACCAAAGACGCCCTCGATTCCATCATGAAGGCCATCGAAGACGCGGGCTACAAACCCGGCTCTCAGGTGAAAATCGCCCTGGACGTGGCTTCCAGCGAATTTTTCGATAAGGACAAGAACTCGTATATTCTGCATAAATCCACCGGCGAAACCTTTTCGGCCAAGCAAATGGTGGACATGTATTCCGAATTGTGCTCGGCCTATCCCATTTACTCCATCGAAGACGGCATGGATCAAAACGACTGGGAAGGCTGGCGTCTATTGACCGAAGCCATCGGAAGCAAGGTGCAATTGGTAGGCGATGATTTGTTCGTGACCAATCCCGCCATTCTCAAAGAAGGCATAGACAAGCATATCGGCAACTCCGTGCTGGTGAAGGTGAATCAGATTGGAACCCTCAGCGAAACCCTCGAAACCATTTCCATGGCGCAAAAGGCCAAATTCGGTGCCGTCATCTCGCATCGCTCCGGCGAAACCGAAGACAGCTTCATCGCCGATTTGGCGGTGGGCACGGGAGCGGGCCAAATCAAAACCGGTTCGCTCAGCCGCACCGATCGCGTGGCGAAATACAATCAATTGTTGCGCATCGAATCCGAGTTGGGGGCCAATGCCAAATGGGTGAAAGCCCGCTTCTGAACCGTATCGGCCCGAGGGTGAAGCGTTTTGCCGCCATCCTCGGGCTGCTGGGTGCTGCCCTGCTGGCCGCCGGTTGCGGCGAAGCGGGGTCGGGATCCGCTTCCGGCGATCCGACTCCCAAAACCGCCGCCGGGCAACAGGTACAGGACGAAGCCAAACAGCTTCTGCTGCACAAATTGGAATCCCTTCCCCCGGAGAAGCGTGATAAAATGCGCTCCATCATGGGGGAAACCCTTATCGACAGCGCCTCCCAATCCGGAGCTTTCGCCGAACCTGCCGAACCTCCAAAAAACCCGTGAGAGTCGTGGTCCAGCGCGTTGCGCATGCATCCGTCAGGGTAGGGGAGAAGGTTGCGGGAGAAATCGGTCGGGGCCTATTGATATTGAGCGCCGTCAGCGGTGAGGACGCTCTCGAAGACGCGCAATGGCTGGCCAATAAAATCGTGTCCCTCCGCATTTTCCCCAATTCCCTGGGCCAAATGGATCTCACCGTGGGCGCGGCCGGCGGCGATATTCTGCTGGTCAGTCAATTCACCTTATACGGCGATGTGACCAAGGGAAATCGCCCTTCTTTCACGCGCTCCGCCGCTCCGGAAAGGGCCCAGCCTCTTTTTGATCGGCTTCGCATGGAATTGGTGCAGGCATCGGGCCGTCCCGTGCCTACCGGCGAATTCGGCGCGCACATGGAGGTTTCGCTGGTCAACGACGGGCCGGTTACCCTGATTCTGGACAGCCGCAACCGGGACTTTTGATTCCCTTATCCCCGCCTTGCTTTGCCTTGGGGCGACTTGAATTTTTATTCTTCCGTCCCCAAACAAATTATTTTGGAACCAAAGAGGGGTAATCACATGATAGTGGACGCCAAGCTGGAAGCCTACGCCGAAGCGCATACGCGGACCGAATCGGACCTGCTGCAACGCCTCGCGCGCGATACCCGGGAAAAGATGCCGGGCGCGCGCATGCTGACGGGGCGGGTCGAAGGCCGCTTTCTTAAAATGCTGGCGCAAATGGTCGAGGCGCGCCGCATTCTCGAAGTCGGCATGTTTACCGGATATTCGGCCCTCTCCATGGCCGAGGGCATGCCGGATGACGGTACGCTTATCACATGTGAAATTGATCCCGCGGCCGAAGCCTTCGCGCGCAAATACATCCAGGCCAGTCCCCAGGGAAAAAAAATCGATATTCGTATGGGCCCGGCGCTGCATACCATCGCCGGACTTTCCGGCCCTTTCGATTTGGTCTTCGTGGATGCTGATAAGGAGAATTATCCGGCCTACTTCGAGGCCGTCATCGACAAGGTCAGGCCCGGAGGTATTTTGGTATTCGACAATACCCTATGGGACGGCGAGGTTCTGGATCCCAAGGATGAGGAAAGTCGGGCCATCCACCGCCTAAACGGCATGCTGGCCCGCGATGCGCGGGTTGAAAACGTATTGTTGTCGGTGCGCGATGGGGTGCAGGTGGCGCGGAAGGTTTAACAGGATAGGATCGGCAATCCGGCTCGTTGGCCTTAGAGGTTTGCCGCCTTTTCCAGCCGTCCCGAAGCCTTGATGCTGGCCTTCAGATCACCTTCCAATTCGCTACAGGCATTGTTGTCATCCACCCGCAAATTGCCCAGTGAATCGAGTTCTAAATTCCCCTTGTCCAGGCAGTCGCCGATATCCACCTGCGTGAACCATTGCTCCACATCCAAGGCCACCTGCAAGCGATTCAGCGTGTCTGGAAACACTTCGATATGTTCCGAAGCCTCGAAGCGTACCTCTTCATCGAAACGAAGCAGGATGAAAAAAGACCGACCCGACAGGCCTTGATAGGTGAAAGTACCTTGCAGCAGCATGCTGTAGCCTTCCAGCTTCGGCTCCTTCACAACGGGACCGGCATTAGGGCGATAGGGTTCCAGTTTAACTTCAAGGCTGCGATAGTTTCCGACGGGCAAACGTATTTCTCCCAACTCCCCGGGATGACCGCCGGCCATCAAATCGGAGAAAATCGGCCCGGTCAGCTTTACGTCGCTCGCCTCGCAAACTGCTTCCAGCTGGTCGGAACAGGAAACACCATCGGGCAGTCGAATGCGGATTTCGCCGATATGAGCGCTGGCCGCGGTCAGGACCAGGGGCATTCCACCGCCGTCTGAGAGGGAGAAGATTGTGGGACTGCTCCCTATGTCGGTCCGACCTCCGTCCGCGGCTTTTTCCAAGGCCGCTGCTTTTGCAGGCACCGATGAGGAGGAAGTGGCCTTGAAGGCCAATTCGACCTGCGCATGTTGGGGAGGGTTGCCCACTCCCGTGGCGCCCGCCGTTCTTTCGCCGATGCACGAGGAAAGTACGAGGCACAGCAACGTTAAGAGCAGCCCGGTGGATGCCCGCGGAAAATCCGTGCTTACGCCATTCCTATTCACGGGATTCTCCTTTGGTCAACGGAAACAGCTGGAGGTTGACTTGGCAAACTTCCTCAACGGGCTCGGGGTTGGCCGCCAAAGCCATGAGTTCGTTCCACATGCTCTCCATGCGGCGCTGGATGCTCCGATAAGTGCTTTTCGAAATGCCCAAGGTCACCGACCTCACGTCGCGCTCCTGGGGAGAAAAAGATGCAATAGCCTCGGAACCCAATCTGATCATGGATCGCTGATAATTGGCCGCAGCAAGGGAGGCGACTTGCGAGGGAGTACGCAAAACGGTTTCTGTTTGAAACCACTTTCCCGTGGTTTCATCCTTCTTCACGAGACCGGTTTCCTCGAGCAATTTGACCGAGCGCTCTACTTCCGCCAGGGGAACGCGGGGATGGATGCGCCCGGCAATCCATTCCAGATTGCCGTTGCATTCCCGGTGCACCAGCAATTCCCGGATGACGGGATTGTGCCACTTTTCGAAAAAACGGTATTCCAGCTTTCCCGCCGCCTCGGAGGAGCGGGAAGGTGCATAGGGTCGGGCGCGCATGAGACGCCGGTACTGGAGGTTCTTGTCTTCGTGGGCGCGGGCTTGATTGAAATCGACCAGGGCCGCAAGGTACTCCGCCTTGCGTTTGCGTAAGCCCAGGGCCCGGACGGTTCCCGCTACGTGGGCCGCGCTCAAATCGCGTTCGCCGCGGATGACGAATTGGAGATAGTTGGGTGAAGTGTAGCCGGCCTCGCGGGCGAAGGCGCGATATGACAACTCCGGACGCGCCTCCTTGAGGGCCGCGAAGGCGTCCCGGAGATACTGGCGGTAGTCGAGATAGGCGTAAATGTCCGGTAGCGTATTCATGTTTTTTCCATCAGGAAGTCGGGGAGGATGGTAAAGCGCCTTCATCCGTGGGGAAAGGCGCTGGTACCCTTTTAATTCTTCTCCAACCTCAGGGAGTTCTTGATATTTTCCTTCAAGATATGCTCCGCGTCCACGCATTTTCCAAGCTCCGAGTCCTCCGTCAGGCTGAGTTTTTCCGCGCTTTCGGCGGCGACCTTCGAATCCTTTAGGCATGCTCCGATGTCAAGGCCCGTCATCCACTTGCTTACGTCGAGGGCCACTAAGATGCTCATCACGGCACCGGAATTGAGCTCCATGATGTCGGTGCTTTCGACTTCGATATCCTCCATGAAATTGAGTGCCAGGCGGAAGGGCTTGGCGTCGGTACCGTAGGTTCCCTTGACCAGCAGCGAGTGTCCTTCCAAATCGTCATGGGATGCGATGACTCCATCCTCGGCCCGTGCATCTTCCACCCTGATTTTAAGCCGCCGGTAATTACCGGCAGGAATACTGAGCAGGTCGGGAACGGGGGTGGAATGGCCGGTTAAAAGGTTCATTACGAAGGGACCGGTTAAAGTGAGTTCGTCATTTTCGGCGCAATTAGCAGCGGAAGGGTCGGAGGCAATTGCCAGGGTGGATGCGCAAGTGTCGTCATCATGGGAATCCAGGCGGATGCGACGGATATTGATCCGGGCCTCGTCGAGGGTGAATTCCAGTCCCGAGTCGTCGTTGAAGCTGAGAGGTGATGTGGGAGTGGCTGCAGTCATCGCGGAGAGGGCCTTGAATTCGATTTGTGCGCGCGACTGAAGTTCCTGGGCATCCTCTTCCTGTAAAATGCAGCCCGTGAACAGCGATATAGCGATTATGAGCGATGGAATGGTGTTGCGGGTACTCATGATATTCTCCTTTTTGAATCGGTTGCGGGTGCTTTTTTTTGCTCCCGTCTGATTCAAGAATATCTCCGCTGAAGATAAAAACACACAAGAAAATAATAAGTAAAAAAGGAAAGATTCACATAATCTCTTTTAGAAACACATAAGTGCATATATTTCAGCATCTTATGAGTTCTCAAATTTCAATAAAAATGAATAATTTGTATTAAAAAAGATTCAGGGAAGCTAAAATATGGGTGCGAGGGGAGAGGATTTCGGATCCATAACTGGTTAACTATAGGGAATTGGGGTATGGACGCGACTGCGGGTAGGAACCTCCCCGCCCACCGTTCAACGTTTCTTGCCGACAGTTTCCTCCAACTTCGGGAGCTTGGTCAACCGCACCACCTTCTTTACCGCATGTTTGGTGACGGTACTGCCGTTGGTTCCGCGCGCCTTGACTTCGAAGTCCTCGAAGTTGAGGTTGATTTCGCTTTTGATGCGCGGCTGGGGAACCAATAGGATTTGCACCTTGTCGGGTCCCTTTTCGGGATGTTCCTCAAGATACCAGATTTTGGATTGGGCGCTTCCCTTGGTCAAGTCGTATTGCTTGTCGCGCGTGATGCCGCCCACGGTGAAGCGCTTGGCCAAAGTGGGACCGCCGCGGCCGTCGCGATAGAGCATGTTGTAGATGATTTTATCGCCTTCTTCGCGATTGAACTTGGCGGCGTAAAGAATCTTGTTGCCCACGTAGGTTTTATCCGTCACCTTGGTAACCGTGAAGGTGCCGTCCTCTTTGAAGGCGATGATTTCGTCCAGCGGGGAGAATTCTCCGATGAGTTCGCCGTT
>CAYNXV010000026.1:22082-26335 GCA_964401245.1 uncultured Bifidobacteriales bacterium
TTCTTCTTCGGCCCGATTCGAGTCGAAGCGCGAAATGCGCTTGATGCGGATTTCGGTGAGCCGGGTCAAATCCTCCGTCGTGACTTCGCGGATGAAATCCTTCTTGAAGGGTTTGAGGCCCGCGTCGATGGTTTTCAGGATGGCTTCCCAGGTTTCGCAATTCTCGATTTTCCGGTAAATCCGCTCTTCGATGAAAATCTTTTCCAGGGAGCGCATATGCCACTTCTCCTGGAGCTCCTTCTTGCGGATTTCCAGTTCGAGCTTCAACAGCTTGACCGTGTTTTGCACGCTGAGTTCCAGCAATTCCGAAACCCCCAGGAATACCGGGCGGTTCTCGAAAATCACGCAGCAATTGGGCGACAGCGAAACTTCGCAGTCCGTGAACTTATACAGGGCGTCCATGGTCTTGTCCGCGTCGGATCCCAACGGGAGGTGGATGACTATCTCCACCTTTTGCGCCGTTTTGTCTTCGATGCGCTTGATCTTTATCTTGCCTTTTTCGTTAGCGGTTACGATGGAATCGATAAGCGCCGGCGTGGTGGTGCCGTAGGGGATTTCGGTGAGCACCAGGGTACGGTTGTCCAATTGGATTATTTTGGCGCGGATTTTCAGTTTGCCGCCGGACTGGCCGTCGTTATAATTGGAGGCGTCGACCATGCCGCCCGTGGGGAAATCCGGCAGCAGTTTGAACTTCTCTTTTTTCAACACCGCGATGCAGGCCTTGATGATTTCCACGAAGTTATGGGGCACGATTTTGGTGGCCAATCCCACCGCGATGCCTTCCGCGCCCTGGGCCAAAACCAGGGGAAATTTCATGGGGAGCAGAATCGGTTCCAGGTTCCTGCCGTCGTAGGAGCGCTGCCAGGTGGTGGTGGAGGGATTGAAGGCGACTTCCAGGGCAAATTTGCTGAGCTTCGATTCGATATAACGCGCCGCGGCGGCGCTGTCGCCCGTCATGGGATCGCCCCAGTTACCCTGGGTTTCGATGAGCAAATCCTTTTGACCCAGATTCACCAGCGCGTCGCCGATGGCGGCGTCCCCATGCGGATGGTATTTCATGGTATTGCCGATGATATTGGCCACTTTGTGGTAGCGCCCGTCTTCCACTTCGCGCATGGAATGCAGAATGCGCCGCTGTACGGGTTTGAGTCCGTCGGCCAGATGCGGCACGGCCCTTTCGGTTATCACATAGGAGGCGTAATCCAGGAAATAATCCCGGTACATGGTCTGGACATGCGGCGCGAATTCCGGAGACTTAACCATTGTCGTCTTCCTTCTCGGCGGAAACGGTCTCGAAATCTTCCACGATATCCTCTTCGATGCGGAGGTTTTCCACGATGAATTCCCTGCGGCTCGGAGTGTTCTTGCCCATATAGTATTCCAGGACTTCATGCAATTTGGTATCGCCGTGGAGAATCACGGGTTCCAGGCGCATGTCCTTGCCGATAAAGGCTTTGAATTCGTCGGGTGAGATTTCACCCAAGCCTTTGAAGCGGGTGATTTCGGCGTTTTTTCCCAGCTTGGCCAAGGCTTCCTGCTTTTCGGTGGGGCTGTAGCAATAACGGGTTTCCTTTTTGTTGCGCACCCGGAACAGAGGAGTTTGCAATATGTAGATATGCCCTTTTTGTACGAGCTCCGGAAAGAATTGCAGGAAGAAGGTGAGAAGCAGCAGGCGGATATGCATGCCGTCCACGTCGGCATCGGTGGATACGATGACGCGGTTGTAGCGCAGATTTTCCAGTCCGTCCTCGATATTGAGGGCATGCTGGAGGAGGTTGAATTCCTCGTTTTCGTAGACAACCTTCTTGGTCATGCCGTAGCAGTTCAGGGGCTTGCCCTTAAGGGAGAATACCGCCTGATGGCGTACCTCGCGCGCCTTGGTGATGGACCCCGAAGCCGAATCGCCCTCGGTGATGAAAATCTCGGAATGTTCCCGCTGCTTATGGTTCGAATTGTAATGCACATTGCAATCCCGCAGTTTCTTGTTGTGCAGGTTGGCTTTTTTCGCCCGCTCGTTGGCCAGGCGTCGCACGCCGGCCATTTCCTTGCGCTCGCGTTCGTTCTGCTGGATTTTGACCAGCATGTTCTTGGCCGTTTCCGGATTCTTGTGGAGGTACTGCTCCAGGTGGCGGCGGGCGAAGTCCACGATCCAGGTGCGCAACGAATTTCCGTTTTCATCGTAATTGGTGGAACCGAGTTTGGTCTTGGTCTGCGACTCGAAAACCGGCTCGTGCATGCGGATGGAAATGGCCGCGATGATGGAGGACCGGATGTCGTTGGCGTCGAAATCCTTTTTGTAAAAATCCTTGCAGGCGCGGACGATACCTTCGCGGAAGGCCGCCAGGTGCGTGCCGCCCTCCACGGTATACTGCCCGTTTACGAAGGAGAAATACCGTTCGCCGTAAGACCCGTCATGGGTGAGGGCCGCTTCCAAATCGCCTTCCTTCATATGGATGATGGGGTAGCGGATGGTGTCGTCGGTATGGTGGGTGAGCAGGTCGAACAGTCCGCTTTTGGAAAGGAATTTCTGTCCGTTGAAAACCAAAGTGAGGCCGGCATTCAGGTAGGAGTAATAAAGGACGCGCTCCTGCAGGTAATCGGGCATCCAACGGTATTTCGGGAAAATGTCGGCGTCGGGAGTGAAGCGGACCAAAGTGCCGTTGGGTTCGGAGGTGGGTTTATCCTTCTCCTCCTTGATGAGCTTTCCCCGTTTGAATGAGGCGCTGCGGGTTACCCCGTCGCGGAAGGATTGCACGTAGAATTCGGATGAAAGCGCGTTGACCGCCTTGGCACCGACCCCGTTCAGTCCTACCGATTTTTTGAAGGCCTCACCCTCGTATTTGCCGCCGGTGTTGATATTGGAGACGCATTCCACCAGTTTTCCCAAAGGAATGCCGCGGCCATGATCCCTGACAATCAGGGATTCACCGTCTATGGAGATTTCCACCTGTTTGCCGGCGCCCATGATGTATTCGTCGATGGCATTGTCGACGATTTCCTTGAAAAGTACGTAGATGCCGTCATCGGGTGCCGAGCCATTGCCCAATTTGCCGATATACATACCCGGCCGCAACCGGATATGTTCAATCCAGTCGAGGGATTTGATACTGGTTTCGTCATAAACCGGTTTCTTGCCGGTGACGAGTGCTTCCGGGGGAATGCTTTTTCGGGTTGTTTTCGGGGCGATTTTCGCCATGCCTACCTCATTGGGTGCCGGAGGGCCATTTGGCCACCCGGAACACCGCCATTATACACAATCAAATTGGGAAATTTGAAATCTAATCCTCTACCGGGGTAATTTTGTCCCGAATGCGGGAGAATACCCGGTATTTGGATACTGCCCAAATGAACAGCTATCCGGCCTGGAAGGAAAATATCAACCCCTTCCTTGCATGTCAATTATTTGGGGAAATTGAGTGGCGGGTCTGTAATTTAACGGGTGGGGGAAAGGGAGAAGAGCTGGAATTTGAAGGGAGGTGCGGCGTCGGACGTCCACAGGGTAGCAAGGATTTCGGGGGAAATTTCGGGAAGAAATTCCCGGTGGTAGGCTATCAGGAAATGGTCCGGTGCCGTAGAGGTGTTACTGCCCATTGGGGGAGGCAAGAGAAAAGTGGGGATGGTTTCGGAGCGGGAATAGGCTTGGTCGGAGGTGAATACCCGTAGCATTTTTACGTCCCCGTCGCCTTCGCTTCCATACAAGGCATAAACCCCTACGAAATAGCGGCCCTCGTCCCTAATGCTGAAGGTGAGGCTATCGTTGAGTTGGTAGCGTAAGTCGAGATAGCGCCAGCGGTTATCTCCATCGTATAGCAATTCGATGGATGAGGCGTTGCCGGCTTGATAGGTGAAGGTGGAATTGTCTCCGGGTCGGGAAAACCAATGGCCGGCCAAGGAGAAAATGAACAGGATGAGAATGACAATGGGGAGATAGGTCCACTTCGACTTTCTGCGGGCCAGGTCCTTACGGTCCAGTAGGAGGCGTGCCCAGCGGGGTCGGCCCACGATTTGCGATTGGTTTTCGAGGGCTGCCAGTCTTTCCCGCAATTCGGGAGACTTCGCCAGCATTTCCGCCACCGCCTGCGTCTCCGATTCGGAGAGTCGTCCATCCAGGTATTTTTGCAGATGGAGGTCAGTGATCATTCTTTATAAGTCCTTATTCATTAAGGACTTCTGCCGCTTTCAGGGCAAAATAGGTGAGTATGCAATCCGCCCCGGCGCGCCGGATGGACAGCAGTGATTCGAGCATGGCCTTT
>CAYNXV010000027.1:0-9780 GCA_964401245.1 uncultured Bifidobacteriales bacterium
TTGGGCTGCATTTTGGCGTTCAGCTTATGGGCGGTTTGTTCCAAATGGTTCTTGGCGGCGCCGATGGTGCCGTTGCGGTAAACGGGGACGGTAATGGAGGGCCCGATATAGGAATAAGCCACGGTCAAAGCTCCGGGCGCCAGCACCCCCGCGGCCGCCAAGGCGTCTATCCACATTTCCCAGTCTTCGCCTCCCATGACGGCCACAGTTTGCCTGATTTCGTCTTCGCCGGCGGCTTCGAGAAAAATATCGCCTACCACTCCGGAATTCACGTCCAGGGTTTTGCTGGTGAAGCTTTGGCCAATGGGCTTCAAAGTGGACCGGGAGGTTTCCCCGGTTTTCGGATTGGTGCGTCTCGGCGAGGCCAGGCTGTAAATAACCAGGTCTACGGCGCCCAAATCCTTTTTGATGGCCGCTATCGCCTGCTGTTTGATTTCGTCGGAGAAGGCATCCCCATTGATGCTTTTTGCGTAGAGACCTTCCTTCTGCGCCTTGACCTCCAGGGCGCGGGACTGGTAGAAGCCGGGGGTGGCCGTGCGGCCCTTTTCCGCCTCCCGCTCGAAGTAGATTCCCAGGGTGTCGGCGCCGCAGCCGAAAGCCAGGGCTATGCGCGAGGCCATGCCGTATCCCGTCGAAGAACCGATAATCAGCGCTTTTTTGGAGCCTCCTTTGATTGGCCCCCCTTGACGGACCTTGTCGATTTGCTGCTGCAACTGGACTTCGCAGCCGACAGGATGAGCCGTGGTGCAAATAAATCCCCGGATTTTAGGTTCGATTTTCATGGCGAATACTTCCTTTACCCGTCAGGCGTGACGGGAACACCATAAATAGGAATTATTCGCCCGTTTTAAAACGGGCCGGGCAGAGATGACCCGCAATGATGACCCGTAATGGAGACACCCGGGAGAAAAGACTATTTTTCCCCTTCTCACCGGAACCAAGGCGCTGGAAGCAGCGAAAGGTATTTTATGAAGCTGGAAGCCAACAAAGCCGCATTGCTGAGCGCCGTGCAAATGGCCTGCAACGCCATTCCCAATAAAACCACCCTGCAGGTGCTGTACAACCTCATGCTTCGGCTCAAAGGCAATGTTCTGGAAATCACGGCCACCGATCTCGATCTCACCATCGCCCAATCGCTCGAAGTGCAAGGCTACGAAGACGGCGAAATCGTGATAAACGCCCGGAAGCTGCTCGAAGTAATCCGCGAACTCCCCGACTTTCCCGTCATCATCGGAGTGGACGAGTATGTGGTGACCATCAAATCCGAATCGGGCTTCCAATGCAATCTCACCGGATACGATTCCAGCGAATATCCCTCCCTTCCCGAAGTGGAGGAGAAGCATGCCGCCGAAATCTCCCTCAAGAATCTCCGTCGACTGCATGAAAAGACCGCCTTCGCCGTTTCCACCGATTTTACCCGCATCAGTTTGACGGGTGTTTATTGGGAATTCAAAAAGGGGCGCATGCAAATGGCGGCCACCGACGGCCATCGTCTGGGAAAAGCCTGGGTGGAGGCGGAAGCGCCTTTCGAGGAGAGCGTCATTTTGCCTCCGAAAGCGTTGAGCCAGGTCCTCCATATGGCCGAAGATCCCGAAAGCACCATCCGCGTCAAGATCGGCCCGGCCAACGCCCAGTTTTCCGGTGAAAACGTAACTATCTATACAAAGCTTATCGAAGGGCCCTACCCCAATTACGAAAACTTCATTCCCAAGGAATTCTCCAAGCGGCTCAAAGCCGATCGCGAGGATTTGCTGGGGGTGCTGAGGCGCGTGGCCACCATGGCCAGCACCAAGAACCGGCTGGTGGTTTTCGGCATGCAGGACGGACGGCTCACCCTGTCGGCTAAAAACCAGGATTTGGGAGGCGATTCGGAGGAGGCCTTGAACGTTTCTTACGAAGGCGAGGCGATGGAAGTAGGCGTGAACGCCGGATACCTGCAGGAAATCCTGCGTATGTGCCAATCCGAAGAGGTTCTGTTAAAGTTCACCAACCCCTTGGGCGCCATCATAGTGGAGCCGGTGGGTTCCGCCGCGGATTATTTTTTCCTGGTCATGCCCTTGCGTATTCTCAGCGATGCGGGTTGAGGCCAATCCCTCTCTCCAAACCCATCTCCTTATCGCAATAGGCCCTCTACATTTGCAATAATGGGCGGGTGGATATTTCCCCTCGACCCTCCCTCTCCCCTGCGGATTGCCGGACCACGCCTAGCGGTTGGGCCGCCCTTTTCCGGCCGGTAGCCGCCACCATTTTCCTCGCACTTGTCCTGACGCATTTTCCGGTCTTTGTGGGGCCTTCCCGGGCATTGGCTGCCGGTAGCCTACCGGATTTACCGCTGGGGACGGCGCGCATCGGTTTTTCGGGCGGCGGCTCGGCGGTTCTTTCCGGTACCCAGGCCTTATTCGCCAATCCCGCGGCCTTGCAACCGCGGGCGCGCCATCAGGCCGAAGTATCACTGGTGGATATCGCCGCCTTCCCTTCCTTCCATACAGGCTATGCAGCCCGCACCGCGCTGGAATCCGGTTATGCCTTGTCGCTGTTTAACGACGACCGAGAAGGCGAGACCCGTCGGGGTTTAATGGCCGGGTTCGCGTATGGCCCTCCGGAGTTGTTTTCGCTGGGATTGGTTTTCGTGAACCAGAGCATCGGGAAAAACCTCGGAATTGATTTTCATGCCGGAGCCTTGCTGAAACCGCTTCCCGGATTACAGGTGAACGCGGTTTGGCGCAATATTCTGGAATCGGGAATCGGACAGCCTCCTTACGACTATCCGGCCGAGCGCGCCTTGCAATTGGGGACCGGATATGAGTTCGCCTCCGCAGGTCCCAAGTCCGAGAGTCCGGGCAGTTTCCGGGCCACACTGCTTTACGATTTGCACATGGACGCCTTGCCGGAGTCCCGGTTCGCCCATATCTGGGCTTTGCAAACCGAGTTTTTTCCGGAGCGCAGTTTGGGATTGGGTGTGAGTTGGCGCCTGCCGCCCGACGAGAGGGATTCCCTGGCGCGCTATGGAGCCAACCTCTCCCTCGCCTTTCCCTTGAACAGGCATTTGTTAGTGTGCCGTTACGGGGTATCCTTCCGGGAAAACCAGGGCCAGCCTTCCCAATCCATTTCCCTTGCCTTCGATTTTTTCCATGAGGAAGAGCCGGACGTCACGGGCCTGGCCGTGAGACTGAACCATCCGCTGCGCCATCTGGGCGAAACGACCCAACCCCTATATTTCCACCTGGTTGTGGAAGGGTTTCGCGAAGTGCGGGAGTGGAAGCTGGAATTGGCCATGGCGGATGGTAAAGGCCGCCCGGAAAAAACGGTGCGCGAATTCACGGGACGGGAGTTGCCTCCGCGCAGTATTCGCTGGGACGGCAAGGACGACAAAGGCAGGGAATTGCCCGTGGGGTTTTATGTGTATAGACTGACGGCGTTGGACGAAAGAAATCGGAAACGCCAAACCCGTTTCCAAATGCTCGAAATAGCCCCCGCCCGGCCCGAAGAAAGTCGGTAAAAAAAGGTAGCGGGATTATCTTTTTCTTATGATCCGATCCCCACTGCGCCTGCTGGTCCGATTGTCTGTATGTCTTTCCTTGCTCGTTTGCCTTAACGCCCACGGAAAGGAAAATCCGGTGGGAAAGCATACCGCCCTACCCGATTGGATTCGCTCGGGATCCCTGGAAGATCGCTCCCACATGATTCTCATCAACCTCCACCCCGAATTGACCGTCGCCTATGACCGCAATCTTTGCGATCTCTACCTTGCCTATGGAGACGAAATCCGGGAAGAACAGGGGCCCACCCCGCGAGGCAGGAAACTTTTCCGACCCGTTGAGCCGATATACCATGAGAAAACGGCGGCCATGGGATGGCGTCGACGGGAGCAGGGAAAAAATATCGAAGTGCCTTGCCGGAACTTTACCCTGATTCCCGAAGGCCGGGAGGTGAAAATCACCTATTCCCTGAAGTTATCCAAAGGGAGGGAGGTAAAGGTGGAGGAACGAATTTTCCATGACAATCATTACGGGGATAACGGCTTGGCCCGGAATTTCAACCTGGAAGGCCTCGATACGGCCCAGGATACGCTTTTCCTCCACTTGGGCGGACCCGTATCCGAAGAATCCCTCAGCATCAGCGGAAACGGCCGGCTGGAAGGAAAAGGCGCCACTGCGGTATTTCTCACAAACCTGAACGGATATACCGGATTGAAATGGACCTGGTCAACCGCCCTACGCTGAAGGTAACGAGTATGATTCGCAACCCCTTTTTCCGGAGAGTATCGGTGCCGAAAACTTCTTTTTCCCAAAGGAAAATCGTGATGGGAGCATGGGTTTTTGCGGGAGCATGGCTTCTGACCGGATGCTTCTCCGAAAAAAATCCCGCGGCCCCCGAAAGTCCCGGTACGGTCAAAGGGAGATTACTCGACGACAACGGTATTCCCCAATCCGGAGTCAGGGTTGTCCTGAACAAGCCGGTTGAAATTCTCGATTCCCGGCTTTTCACTTCGGAGAGGATTCCGGGCGATACTTTACAAAGCGATTCGGAGGGCCGGTTTGTCTTTCCGGATGTCGCCGAAGGACAATACTCCCTGGAAGTCCTATCCAGCGATAGTTCATTGGGCTATTTCGCTTCCCGGCTGGACAAGGGCGCGGAAGCGATGAATCTGGGCAACCTGTATCTTACCCGGCCCGGTGTAATGCGGGGGCGTTTGCAATTGACGGGTGCGCCCGAGGTACGTGTGGTGGTGGAGAACACCCCGTTTTTCACGAATGTGAGCGACAATGGAACCTTCGATTTCGCCGGCTTGCCTCCAGGGCAATTCCAATTGCATGTGATTCAGATCAGGGATGGAAAGGAGGATAGAGAAGCGATTCATTCCCAAAGCGTGGTGATAACCTCGGGTCGAACCACGCAACTGGGAGCCATCAATTTACTCCTTCCGTCGGGGTGGTCGCATTTTCGTGAACTGACCCTGAACACCACGGCGTCGGGAGCGGAATTGACTGAATCCCTGGCGGGTTTTCCCCTGCCCATCCGTTTTACCCAGGAGAATTTTCCCTTTGCCGATGCCTTGGAAAAGGGCGCGGATATCCGGGTGGCTTTAGGCTCGCGGCAATTGCCCATGGAATGGGAGCGCTATGATGCCGACGCGAAGGAAGCCGTACTCTGGGTATTGATGGATACTCTGTACGCGGACTCGCTGCATGATTTGCGCATCTATTGGGGCAACCCGGAGGCAAAGCCCGTATCGAGTGGAAAAGCGGTATTTCTTCCCTCGCAAGGCTTTGATGCGGTATGGCATTTGGATTCCGCCATCGCTTCGGGTTCCTTGCTCCCCGAACCGGCTTATACCTCTTCCGCAGAAAATAGCCGTCCCGCGCGCGCCTACATCAGCTCCACCGGTAAAGACGGAGTTATCGGCCGGGGTCGGCATTTCGACGGATTGGACGATTACCTGTCCCTTACCACAACCGCTTTCAACTCAGCCCTGACCTTTTCCGCTTGGGTGAAGGCGGACTCGCTGCCAAGCGGAAGGTCGGCTCTGTGGCAGGTATTCCGGGAGGCGGATGCGCCGTTTGGAATTTCGGTTTATTTCCGGTCGGACACCTTGTTCTTCATTAAGGGGAACGGCGAGGTTGTGAATCCCGCTTATGCGCCCGGAGTTATGGAAGTCGATAAATGGATGCATCTCGCCGTAGTGGTCAACGGTAACGGAAAAACGGCTTTTTACAAGAACGGAAATAAAGTGGAGGACGGCGACGACGAGACTTTAGCCACCGCCGTTTTCAGCGGCGTAAAAGCCTCCCTTTCCGCCGAAGCGGCGCCCTTTCCCGGCAGTCTGGACGAGGTCAGAATCTCCTTGGCCCAACGCAGCCCCGCCTGGATACGGTTCTGCTTCGCCAGTCAAAAAAGCGACTCCGATTTGATCGAGTGGAAGTGAGGGCCTTCCTTCTCCCAACGCACCGCTTTCCCCTTGAATTGCTACTTTCCTCCTTTCCCCGGCATCCCCTCGGTCGGGTGATAAACCCACGATGACGGGCCGGGACGGAGATTTTCCCACGCGTGCATATCCGCAACCTATACCTCCGGCATTTCCGTAACTACGACGAACTTTCCCTCGAATTCTCCCCCCGCATCAACCTGATTACGGGAATGAACGGGCATGGGAAAACCAATCTCCTCGAAGCCGTTCATTACCTCTGTCTGGCCCATTCGCCGCGCACGCGCAAGGATAAGGAGCTCATTCGCTGGGAGGCGCCGAGTTTTACCCTGCGACTGGAAGGCGAGTCGCAAAGCGGGAATCATGCCTTGGGCGCGCAATATACCGAGAGCGGGGAAAAGCGCGTAAAGGTGGACGGGGTGGAAAGCCGCCGGTTGTCCGATTTGATAGGGGCCTTTCCGCTGGTCTCGTTCAGTCCGGATGATATCGATGTCGTGAGAGGCTCACCCGCCTTGCGCCGCCGTTTTCTCGATGTATTGCTTTGCCAGTATTCCCCGGAATACCTGGAGAATCTACGCCGCTATACCCAGGCATTGAAGCAAAGGAATAATCTGCTTAAAAACCGCCATCAACCCGATGAAACCCTCCTGGAGGTATACGGCGAGCAATTGGCTACCAGCGGGTCGGTGTTGACGCTATTGCGCAAAGACCTGCTCAAGCGATTTTCGGCCGCCGCTCAGGCCTGTTATGCGCTTATAGGAGGGGGTCAGGAAGCCTTTTCGCTGGCGCTGGAATGCCCTTATTCCCAGGCCGACGATTGGGAAGGATTGCGCCGCGATTTTTTCCGGAAAATGGCGGAAATCCGCTCTCAGGAGCGACTTCAAGGCACCTCCCTGATTGGTCCGCATCGGGAGGATTTACTACTTTTCCTCAACGAAAAGCGGGTCCGGGAATTCGGATCACAAGGGCAAAAAAGGTCGGTGGCATTGAGCCTAAAAATGGCCGCGGTGCGGGTGCTGGAAGAAAAATATTCTGAACCTCCGATTCTCCTTTTGGACGACGTTTTTGCCGAATTGGACGAAACACGCAGAGCACGCATCGGGGACATTCTCTCCTCCAAAGGCCAGGTGTTCATCGCCTCGCCGAATCCGGCCGAATTGCCCTTTTCGGTGCAGAAAAGCATCCGGATGCGGTTCGGGAAAGTCGAAGTTGAAGAGGCCGATTCATGAGCGGGGCCCGCAATTGGGTGCCCATTTCCACGGCGGTGCGAGGTGTTCTGGAAAGGGCGGGTCTGGGCTATATCGTTTACGAGGCCAAGCTCCGCGAGAACTGGGCGGCCCTGATGGGCGAGAGGGCCGTGGAAATGGCGGAGCTGGATTCGCTGCGCGATTTCAGGCTCAAGGTCAGGGTCAGGCACTCCGCCTGGAGGCAGGAATTGCATTTTGAACGCGAAGAAATCCGCCGGCGGGCGAACGGAATTCTGGGATTCGATCTCGTGCGCGAGGTCATCCTGGTTTAATGCGGAACGGTAATACGAGAAGACGAGGCGTAAATCGTTCCGCCGTAATGGTCATTTGAATCGAGGTTAAGGCATGTCCGAAGAAAGAAAATATCAAGCCAGCGACATCAAGGTTCTGGAGGGCCTGGAGGCGGTGCGCAAGCGCCCCGCCATGTATATCGGCTCCACCGATGCCCGCGGGCTGCACCACCTGGTTTACGAAGTGGTGGACAATTCGGTGGACGAAGCCTTGGCCGGGTTCTGCACGGAAATTTCGGTGGCCATCACCAAGGACGGCGGCGTGCGGGTCAGAGACAACGGGCGCGGCATTCCCACGGAAATCCATCCCACGGAAAATATCGGCACGGTCGAATTGGTCATGACCAAATTGCATGCCGGCGGCAAATTCAGCCATGACACCTATAAGGTTTCGGCGGGATTGCACGGCGTGGGCGTTTCCTGCGTCAACGCCCTTTCCAAGGAAATGGTGGTTACGGTTTACCGCGACGGCAAGGAGTTCGAACAGACCTTCCGCAAAGGCGCTCCCCAGGGACCGGGAGAGACCAAGGGGGATACGGGCTTACGGGGCACCCAGGTCTACTTTATTCCCGACGACGAGATTTTCACCGACATCGACTACAATTTCGACACCCTGAGTTCTCGCCTCCGCGAGCTGGCCTTCCTCAACTCGGGTTTGACCATTACCATCGAGGACGAAAGGGCCGACGACAAGCGCCATGAATTCTGTTTTCCCGGCGGTATTTCGGCCTTTATCGAATATATCGACCACAATAAAAAACCCATCATGGACAAGCCCATCCATATCCTGCGCGAAGAGGCGAGCGTGCCGGTGGAAGTGGCTTTGCGCTATAACGAAGGTTTCAACGAAAGTCTGTTTTCCTTTGTGAACAACGTGAACACGGTGGACGGCGGAACCCATGTGGTGGGTTTCAAATCCGCCCTGACGCGCTCCATCAACAACAAGGCGAAGGATTTTCTTCCCAAGAACAAAAAAATCGATTTGACCCTGACCGGCGACGACGTGCGCGAAGGTCTTACCGCCGTGATTTCGGTTAAGGTGCTCGATCCCCAATTCGAAGGCCAGACCAAGCACAAGCTGGGCAACAACGAGGTGAAGGGCATCGTCGAAACGGCGGCATTCGAAATGCTGAGCACTTTTTTCGAAGAGAACCCGGGCATCGCCCGTAAAATCGTGGAGAAGGTGTATAACGCCGCGGTGGCGCGCGAAGCCGCGCGCAAGGCCCGCCAACTGGCGCGTCGCAAAAGTGTGCTCGAAGGTGGCGGTCTTCCCGGCAAGCTGGCCGATTGCTCTTCGCGTAAACCCGAAGAATGCGAACTGTACCTGGTCGAGGGCGATTCCGCCGGCGGCAGCGCGAAACAAGGTCGCGACCGGCATTTCCAGGCGGTGCTTCCCCTCAAGGGAAAAATCCTCAACGTGGAAAAAGCGCGCATGGATAAAATCCTCGGCAACGAGGAAATCAACACCATGGTGCAGGCCATCGGCACGGGCCTGGGCGAGGAAAGTTTCAATTACGATAAGCTGCGTTACCATAAAATCATCATCATGACAGATGCCGATGTGGACGGTTCGCATATCCAGACTTTGCTGCTCACCTTTTTCGTGCGCTACATGAAAGACCTGATTTCGAATGGCGTGCTGTATTTGGCGCAACCGCCGCTTTATCGTCTCAAGTACGGTAAGACGGAAAAGTACGCCTTCAGCGAAGAGGAGCGCGAGGTAATCACCAAAGGTCTGGAGGACAAAAAGGGCCTTTATGTGCAGCGCTACAAAGGTTTGGGCGAAATGAATCCGGAGCAATTGTCCACCACCACCATGCATCCCGATTCGCGGGTGCTCAAGCGCGTCACCATGGTGGACGCGGTGGAGGCGGACCTGGTCTTCACCATGCTGATGGGTGAAGAGGTGGAGCCGCGTCGGAAGTTCATTGAAGAGAATGCCTATAAGGTGAAGGAGTTGGACGTCTAGTTCTTGTCGGGATCTCGGGGGAAGTATCTGTTGGAGATTCCCTGGGCCGCAGGCGGTTGGGGCGCAGTGGGCCCGGTGAGGCGTCGCTTGAACCCCCCATCGGGCGGACGCCGTCGCAACTCGGCCGCTACGGCGGTCTCAAACAAGGCGCCGGCTTATTTCCGCCCGATGGGGGCCGCTCCTAAATCACCGGGCCCCCTTCACCCCAACCGCCTGCGGCTTGTTGGCTCTATATCCCTCCGTATCCATCCCTCTGTTTCCACTCGGCCTCCTTTCCCGCTACTTATTGCTGGTGGGACCATGGTGCTGCCTGGGGTGGGGGGTTTGTGCCGGCAGTGGGAGGCCCCG
>CAYNXV010000027.1:9790-26029 GCA_964401245.1 uncultured Bifidobacteriales bacterium
TGGCTCTTTGTTCCTCTGTATCTACTCGGCGACCTCTCGTGCCACCCTCTCCGGTGGTGGATAGGACCATGGTGCTGCCTGGGGTGGGGGATTTCTCCCGGCGTTCGGAGCCCCCGCCGGACGGAGGAAAAGCGCCGGCGCCTTGTCTGAGGCCGCCTTGGCGGCCGAGTTGCGACGGCCCCGACAGGCCGGCGGATAAGGGCGACGTCGGCCGGGAGAAATCCCCCACCCCGGGCAGCGCCCCGAAGAACTTCTTCCTCTCCCTCTTAGATCCAACAGGGGTATGCCCCCGGGATAACCGCGAAGTTGCGCCTTGCTGATTTTTGGGGTCATTGGGTTCTTCCATGCTTTTTCCCGATCGCTTTAATTCCTTTGGGTTTTTCAGTTTCGTTTCGCCTCCCAGGACTGGAAACGGGTATTCTTCGGGGCCTACAATGGCTGCAGTCTTTAAAGCGAAATATGAGATTTATGCAGAAGCATCCTTCCCGGAATTTCTTTGCTGAAAACCTGAGTGACTGGTCTTTCGCCCATGAGGCGGCACCCGAGGAGTGCGGGTTTACCAGTTTGCGTGAATTGCTGGCGCCCTTGAACCTGTGCGATGAAAAGATGCTCACCGACGAAGGGTTGCAACAATATCTGACCCGGCTCGAAGGAGAGCTGGCAGCGCAGGGCGTGCACGTGGATTTTTTGCAAAAGCTTCCGCCGCGTCTGGCCTACCGGGGCCTTTTGCGTATCCAGGACGCTCCGGTCGAAATCCCCGCCCCCGACAGGCCCGCAGTCAAGGTTAGCGGTTGCGATGGCGCCTGTGAATCCTGCTTTCAGTTGGAATATTGCTCCGTAGCCAAATTGGTTTTGGGACGGGATTGGCCCGCGGCGGTTCGCCAAGGTCATATTAATCCGTCCTGGTCGGCTTTCTTTTCCTCCGAGCGCGGTTGAATCGGACCTATAATGGCCCTGAAATCGGATTGATCCCCGATTTTCATTGAGAGGCGTCTCCGCCTTTTTTATTTTCCTCCCCTTGCCCGGAAAGCCCAGTTTTCAAGCCCCGAGCGAAGCCGGTTCCGCATTGCGGGGGCGTTGGTTTGCGTGGAAATTTAAAGGTGGTAGAAGTGAAGGATAATAGAGCCGGCCAAAGAGCGGATGATGGAGCGAGCGTAAGGGCCAATTGCATCGTCGTAGGCGCGCAATGGGGCGACGAAGGTAAAGCCAAGGTCGTGGATTATCTTACCGACGACGCGGATGTGGTGGTTCGCTTTCAGGGCGGGGCCAACGCGGGCCATACCGTCGAAGTGGGAGATGAGAAGTTCGTCTTTCATTTGATACCGGCCGGCATTATGCATCCGGGTAAGCTGTGCATAATCGGCAATGGCGTCGTGCTTGATCCGGCGCAATTCCTCAAGGAAATCGCGGAGTTAAGCGAAAAGAACCTGACCGCGGAAGGCCGCTTGTTCGTGGCGGAAAACGCGCATGTGGTTTTGCCCTATCATAAGCGGCTCGATAAGCTTTCGGAAAAATCCGCCGGTAAAAACGCCATCGGCACTACGGGCCGTGGAATCGGTCCGGCTTATTGCGACAAGGTGCGCCGCTGCGGACTAAGGGCAGGGGAATTGGTCGACGAAGCCTTGCTTCGCCGTAAACTGGACCAGTACGCGGCCGCCAATCCGGATTTGGTTTCCGGCTTGGAAAAAGACGAGGGTATTTCCCTGGCGGCGGTGCTCGAGGAGTATCTCGAATATGGACGGCGCCTCAAGCCGTTCCTGGCCGACACGGTCATCATGCTCAACGAAGCCCATAAGGCGAAAAAGCGACTGCTTTTCGAAGGCGCTCAGGGCACGGTACTCGACGTCGATCACGGCACCTATCCCTTCGTCACCTCGTCCAATACGGTGAGCGCCGCGGCCTGCATCGGTTCCGGTCTCGGTCCCACCGCTATCGACAGGGTATTGGGTGTCATCAAGGCCTATACCACGCGCGTGGGCAACGGTCCTTTCCCTACCGAAATCGACGGAGTGGAAGGCCGTATGCTGCGCGATATCGGGCATGAATACGGAGCGACGACGGGACGCGAAAGACGTTGCGGTTGGTTCGATGCGGTGCTGGTGCGCAGAGCGTCCATCGTGAACGGACTCACGCATCTCGCTATAACCAAGTTGGACGTGATGGATACTTTCGAGGAAATCCGCATTTGCAATGCCTACGAAATCGATGGGGAGCGGGTGGAGCATTTTCCTCTGCAACTCAACAAATTGGAGAAGGTCAAGCCGGTGTACGAAACCTGGCCCGGATGGAAAACCAGCACGGAAGGTATTACCGCCTGGAAGGATTTGCCGGAGAACGCGAAGAAATATCTCGAAAGAATGGCGGAGTTGTTGGATGTGCCCATAGGCATGGTATCGCTGGGGCCCAAACGCCACCAGACCATCCGCGTCGATTTCTGAACGCGCAAAAAGGAAACGCGATGAGCGAAAAAACCGAATTGCTCCGAAAAGTCGATTTGTTTTCGCTGCTGGACGAAGGTCAATTGCAGGTTATCGCCAAGCGTACGGTGGAAAAAACCTATGCCAAGGGCGACCTCATCATTATGGAAGAGGATGTGGGCAACCAGTCCTTTTTCATTCTGGCCGAAGGCCAGGTCAAGGTATACATCACTTCGGTGGAAGGCCGGGAAGCCATTCTCGCCTTGTTGGGAGAAGGGGATTTTTTCGGCGAAATGTCGCTACTGGACGGCGAAAACCGCTCGGCCTCGGTACAGGCGCTGGAAAAAACCCGGCTCTTTACCATCAGCCGGGAAGATTTCCTGGGCACCCTCGCGGAAAATTCCGAATTGACTCTTACGCTTTTGGGCGAATTGTCGCGAAGACTGCGTAAATCGAATCGTCAGGTATTCTCGCTGTCCCAGATGCGGGTATACGGCCGCATCGCCGCCAGCCTCTTGCAGCTAATGGAGCAAAAGGGAATCCGCACCCGCACCCAGGACGGCCAACGCATGGTGGTCATCCATGACAGGCCCAAGCAGCAGGAAATAGCGGAAATGGCGGGCACAACCCGGGAAACGGTTTCGCGCGTGCTGCAGACTCTCCAGAAAAAAGGGTATATTGCTCTAAGCGGCAGGGACTTGTTCATTCTGCAGGAAGATGAGCTGAAGCCCTAGGTATCTGGGGCCGCATCGCATGGCCAAATCGAATTCACATCCATCGTCCCGCATCGTCCGTTTTTTGACGCGCCCTTTTTTCATGGCCGTTTATCTCTGGATGGCCCTGGGTTTCGGCGCCTATTTGGTCCTCGATTTGCTTGTGATGCCCCTGATAGCCGGTAAATTCAAGGATACGGTGGCGGTTCCGGAACTTTCCGGATTGCTTCCCGAAGAGGCTTCCCAAAAACTGGGGAATAACGGCCTGCAATATATGCTGGATTCGACGGGAGATTTCAGCGCCGATATCGGGGCGGGAAGGGTATTGAGCCAATATCCCCCGGCGGCCACGGTAGTGAAGGAAGGGCGCCGGGTCTGGGTCAAGGTGAGCAAGGGCCCCCGGAGCCGGGACCTTCCGGAACTCAAGGGCCTATCGTTGCGCCAAGCGGAAATCACCTTGCAGCAACTGGAATTGGAAATCGGTCAGATAAGCCATATCAAGCATGGATCCATACCCAGCGGAGCGGTTATCGGAACCCACCCCGCGCAAGGTACGTCGCTGGAAAAAGGCCGCAGCGTGGATATTTTCGTGAGCTCGGGACGCTCGGCTTCCACTCCGGTTCTTCCCAACCTGGTCGGTTTATCGCTGGAACAAGCCAAATCCTCATTGAGCGAAATGGGCCTGGAGGTCGGGAATATCTCCTACCGGCGAGAGCAGCGCAAATTGCCCGCGACGGTACTTGCGCATTCTCCCAAGGCAGGACAGGCTGTGGAGGCCCAATCGGTGGATTTGGTCGTTTCCCAGTAAAGGTTTTCACGAATGAGAGGAACCCCCGAAACCGCTCTCCCCTCCCCAACCGGCCATTCGGGGTGGAAGACGGGTTTCGATGCGGTACTCATCGTCCTCGGCTTCCTATTCCTCGGGGGATGCTCCGGAACCAAATCCTCCCCGGCCGGACCCGGGGTCATCGACTTCAACGAAAAGCCCGTACTCGAAGACGAACAGCGGCTCTTTGTCGCCCATGAATTCTTTCTACGGGCCCGCAAGCAGGAAATGCTGGGCAATGACGCCATGGCATTGGGCCTTTACCAAATAGCTTTCGAATACGACGGCGCCAGCCGCGACCTCTGCTTCATACTCACGGAAAAACTCAAGGCGGCGGATCGTCTCGATTCGGCGCTGGTGTTGGGAGACCGGTGCATGACGCTTTCCGGCGACACCACGACATCGGAACTCCAATCCCTGGCTGAAATCCATTTGCGGATGGGACGGGTGCAGCAGGCGCTGGAATATTACACCCTGGCATTGGGGAAGAGTGACGGTAATCGTGATTTGCTTTACACTTTGGCAACCCTGTACGACGGACTCAAGGACGCGGGCAAGCATGCCGGTATCCTGGAGGAGTTGCTGCCGAAAATCGATTATCCCGTGAGGCTGGTGGAAAAGCAGGCGGCCAATTACAAGTCGCTCGGCCGATTGCAAGAGGTGGCCGGACTCTATCGCAAAGCATGGGATCGCACGGCCAATCCCCTGTTCGGAGAGCGGCTGGCGGACTTTTTCGAAGAGCAGGGTTTGCACAACAGCGCCCTCGATATTCATAGAAGGCTGGCGGAGGAAAATCCCCAGAACGTGCATTATAAACTGGAGAAGGCGCGAGGGTACCTGTTGGTGGATTTGGTCGATTCGGCCCTTACCGCCTATGCGGATCTGGTGGAAAAACACCCGGACGAAAGGGAATTGATGACCCCTTACGCGACATTGCTTTTCGAAAAGGGACGTTTCGCCGAAGCCCGGGAAATTTTCGGGGAACTGGCCAAGGGCCAGCCGGATAACCCGGCTTTCCAATACTTTCTCGGGTCCATCGCCGTGGAGCTCGGCGACTCGACCATGGCTGAAAGCGCATTGCTCAAAGCCATCGAATTGGACGATAAGGCACCGGAATATTGGGCGCGCCTGGCTTTTTTTTACATGAAGCAGGGCAGGGAAAAAGACGCAGTCAAGCTTCTGGAAGACATGACCGGGGTTTTGGACAAGAGTTGGTTTTCGTGGTACATGCAAGGGGTGGTGCAAACCCAGTTGGCGCGGAAAATGGAGTCTCCCGGCCGGGAGGGCGGGGAGGTCCATGCTAAGGACCAGGAAAAAATCGACGGGTTCCGCCGGCGGGGAGTGGAGAATTTCGAGAAAGCGCTGGCCCTGGATGCCGGTAACCGCCGCGTGCTATTTGAAATGGGGGTGGCTTTGGAGCGGCTGGGCCGCAAGGCGGAAGCCATAGGGGTGATGAAGGATTTGGTGAAAATCGATTCCACCGACGCCATCATCCTCAATTATCTGGGGTATATGCTGGTGGAAGAGGCCAGGGAGCTGGAGTACGCCATCAAGCTCATCGACAAAGCCTTGCAAGCCGAGCCGGAGAACGGCGCCTTTCTCGATTCGAAAGGTTGGTGGTATTACCAAACCCAAAATTATCCCGATGCGCGTCTCTATATCGAGAAGGCGCTGGCCTTTCTCCCCAACGACACGACCATACTCGAGCATTATGCGTTGATTCTGGAGAAGCTGGGTGATAAGCAGGCGGCCATGGAACAATGGCGCGCGATTTTACGACTCGATCCCGGCCATGGATTGGCTTCCCAGCGCTTGGAGTAGAACGAAGACGTATGCAGGGCTCTCCCCTCTTGCTCGCGCTCGTCGCGCTGATGCTCTGGCATTGCTCGCCGCCGCCCACGGTCTTTCCCGAGGGTCGTCGTCTTCTTGAAGGCGAAAGGCCGGCGCCTCCTCCCCGTCCCGATTCTTTGAGCGCGGAACTTTCCCTTACTTTTCATGAAGGCGGCGGGAGGAATACCGTCTCGGCCACGCTTTCGGCTCTACCCTATGACAAGTATAAGCTGGATTTCTTCGGCCTGTTCGGCGTACTCTTGGCCGGTTTTTATTTCGAGGATTCTTCCTGGACCCTGGCCATATATGAGGACGGTGTTTTCATGCGCCGGGAGGGTAATCACATCGCGCTGCCGCAATTGGGAGTGGAACCGCTGTCGGTGCACCTTTTCTTCTCCTATCTCTGGGGTCATTTTCTTCCCATAGGCGAATGGGAAGATGGAGTGGACTATTCCCCGCCTACTCCCACATCCATTTCCGGTGCGCCTATCGTGCGAGTGGAATATGGAGGAGAGGAATGGCGGGTGGAATGGAATGCCCGCACGGGAACCGTTGCGGCCTACGTTCAGGAAACCCGCAACTTCCGGATGGAGTTTGAAAATTACCGCACTCTTCGGGGCCGCCCCATTCCCCGGCGCGCGAGTCTGTGGCGCGAGGGAAAAAAGGTGCTTGATATCGAAGTGAAGGATGTCCGATACAATCCGAAGTGGAAAAGAACCCCGTTTTTCCTGAAGATACCGGATAGTTTCCGCGAGGTCGAGCTGCGTGAGCCTGGACCCTAAGGCTAATTTTGTAGATTCCTCCGACACCGTTGCTTGGGAAAAATCGTGAAAATTCCATTATCCGGCCGCTCCGGCGGTTCCTCACAGTCGCCTGGGTTACGTGGTCCGCGCCTGTGGGTCGCTCTCCTAATGGGGATGAGCGCGATGCTATGCACCCGGACCGAAGCGGCGCGAACCCAGGGCGCGGCGCGTCTGGCCGATACCCGGTCGTCCCAGGGGCTTCCCCTATTCAAGGGCGCCGCGGAAATTTCGGGTACCGATACCCTCGAAGTGTTCGTGCTTTACGTCGAATTCCAGGACGAAGGGGATGTCAATAACGAGCCCACCACCACGGGACGCGGGACCTTCGGATCGGCTCCCGAAGACGCCAGGTTCACGCTCGACCCGGGCGGCGAATCCATTCGTCGCCGTTACTATTATCTGGACAAGCATTTCGAATTCGCCCGGAATTATTTCGACAAGGTTTCCAACGGCCGGGTGGTTATCAAGCCCCGGTACTTTCCCGAGCCGGACGAGTCGGGACTGATTCAGCCCTACAAGCTGTCCCAGAAGATGAAGGTTTACAATCCTCCCGACAAGGACAAGAAGGAGCGATTCGCCGATTTCGCCAATCGCAAGGCGCAAGCCATCATGTCATTCGTATGGGAAAGCGTGAAAAAGGCGGATGCCGAGGCCAACAATCCCAAGCTGAACCCCTTTCTGGTAGCCAAGCAGGAAGCGGATGAGCGAGGTGAAGGCGGGCGTACCTTCCAAAGCTATATGATTTTCCATGCGGGCCATTCGCGCCTGGTGGACGGCGGATTGTTGGGGCAAATAGACGCCGACACGCCCAGCGACTTCTTCGACTTCTTCATCACCCAACCGGATTTCTCCTACCTGGAGGACATCACCCTGAATGGGAGACCCGGCGGAGAGCCCGACGAGGATAAACGCAAGGATTTTAAAGGCGTTACCTTGAGCACGGGAGACACGCTCTCCCAAATCATGATGTTGTCGGAATCGGCTTCGCAGGACGGCGTCAATTGGGGCATCAACGGCATTCTGGTCAACCAGCTCGCGCGGCAAATGGGCATGCCCGATATGTTCGACGTAGTCAGGGGAATCTCGCAATTGGGCTATTTCGATTTGATGGACTTCGCGGGCTACAACACCCTGAACGGATTTCTCCCTGTTTATCCTTCGGCGTGGGTGCGCGCCTTCATGGGTTGGGACAGGCCGGTGACGGCCAAGTCCCAGGGAGGCGCTTTTTCGGAGTATAGCTTGCGTAGCCCCTTGTCCAACGACGATTCGCTGGGAGCGACCATCCTTAAAGTGCCGTTGAACGAACGCGAATATTTGCTGGTGGAAAACCGGCAGCGCGCCGTAGGTGATTCCTTCACCATCCATTTCAGCACGCGCGAAAGCGAAGGCGATTTGGAATTCCGAAAGCAGGATTCCATCACCCTGGCTATGGACAAAATCGATTCGGTATTTCTCGACTCCCTGTGCAACGACAAAGGCAAGGAATGCCGGAAAAATCCTTATAAACCCGAAGGCGTGATCACGGGAGCCAGCAGCTACGATCTCGGCCTTCCCGCTTCGGGTCTGTTGGTATGGCATGTGAACGAATGGTTCATCGAGCAGTTTCTGCGCTATGGCGCGGTCAACGCCTATCTGGGCGATACCCTCAGAAGCCAATACAAAGGCGTGACGCTGGTGGAAGCCGATGGAGTGATGACCCTGGGAACCATTTTCAAGGATCCGCTGGGTCAGGACGCATTCGATTATGGATCAGGAGCCGAAATGCTTCCCCACATCTGGAAGCGCCCCAAATCGGCAAGCAGCAAGGATACCATTCAGGACACCATCCGATTTATCGGTCCCTACGGACTGGCCAATACCAATGCCTGGAACGACGGGCGCACCCATATCAATCTCGAAGCGGTGATTCCGGATAACCCTACGATTTCGAGAGGAATCAGTTCCTTTACCGGCGATTCCGTTTTCACGTTTCGCGAAGAGGCGTTGAACCTGCGCGTGCATTGGCCGGATAACCGCGAAATCGTGCATAAGCCCGACAATCGCTGGCCGGTCAAAACCGCGCCCGCCACCCGTCCCGAAGCCCTGGCTGTACTCACTCAGGGAGACGGCCGCTATCTGCTCAGCATCAGCGATGACGGCCGCCCGCAAATCTTCACCGCTAAGGGCGAGCCCGCGGTTACCGCCGTCGATACCTTGAAACAATCCCTGGCTTTCGACTCGGTTTTCACCACCCTGCCCTCGGGAAACAGTCGTGATACTTTGCGCACACCTTTACATGCTCTCAGCGATACGCTGGGCGCGCATGTCGGCTCTGCGGTTTTGAACGACAGCATTCTGGTCACCGCTACGCGCAAGGCCGTGTATTTCCTCCAGTTGATTCCCGACAGTTTGGCCGCTCTCTCGCCGCAAAGCGCGGCGGTGGAGACCGTTACGGTTGCAGTGGCGGTAGGTCCCGTGGTTTTCGACGGGGCGGCCTGGGTTGTGGATGGAGAGCGTCGCATCCGGGGCTATGCCTCCGATGGCAGCCTTAAGGCCTCTTGGCAATTACCGGCCGGAGAATACCATTCCCTCGCAGCTTTCGCGCCGGACGGCGGCGAAGAGGAAAGCGGCTTTCACATAGCCGTCGCGGCCGGAGGAGGACGCCTGGTAACGGTCAACCCCACGACGGGCCAGGTGCGCAACCTGCCGCCGGCCTGGAAGGGCCTGAACATTGACGCGAAGGAATTTTTCACGGTTTCGGCGGCGGATTTCAATCGCGACGGAAACACCGATTTGCTGCTCCTGGGTTCGCGCGGTTCGGCCCAAATCGTGGATTTACAGGGCCATTCCCTTCCGCACTTTCCCCAGCGTTTTCCGCGCAGCATCCGATTTGTGGGGGAAAAGGAAAGTTACGAGAGTTCGGACCGCAGCGCGCCGGCCCTGGCGGATTTGGACCAGGACGGGTATGTCGACATTGTCTTCGCGGGCTCGAACGGGGTATTCGCCGTCGACCGGCATGGCGCCCCTTTGCCGGGTAAATGGCCCTTCGAGTTGGAAAAACGCCAATGGGTGGGCTTTCTCTACGGCAATAAAAACCTTCCCGAAACGGTTATCGGTTCCAGTCCCCTGGTAATGACCCTGGAGGGAAGCCCGGCGGTGCTGATAGCCTCTCCGGACGGATTGCTGTGGGCGGTGGACGCCAAAGGCATGCCGGTGGCGACATCGTCTTTCGATGCGGACAAGCGCCGCCTGCAGGGAGTTCTTTCGGTAAATCGCAGCGATTGGCCCCTCAGCATCGGGGGTTCCAGCGCCGATACCAATCGCACACCCTATATCCATATCCAGGCCCAGGACTTGGACGGGGGCGACGACCTGGAATTGATGGCGCAAACGGGGACCGGCACCGTGCAGGTTTGGACGTTGAAGCGGGCCGGTACCAAAGCGGGCTTGCAATGGACCCAGCCCGGCGGAAACGCCCAAAGACGACATTATCTGAGCAACAACGGTTTGGCCAAGGTGGCCGGGGAAGCGGATGAGGCGCGCATCGGGGAGTTCTACCTCTTTCCCAGTCCGGTAAGAGGCCCGACCGCCACGGTGCGGTTGAGCATCAGTCGGGCGGCGGAAAAAGCCAGGGTTAAAATCTACGATTTGGCCGGCAATGTGGTCGCGCAGCGCGAGTGGCAGGGACTGACACCGGGATTGCAGCCGTTCACGCAGGTTCTCGATCTCAAGCACCTGGGTCCCGACGTTTATTCGGCCCAGGTGGAGGTATGGTTTGAAGGCGGAACCAAAAAGCGGAAATGGGAGCGATTCGGCGTAATCCGTTGATTCCAGTTTCCCCCCATGTTTTTACCTTTGCCGGTGAAAGGGGATGAGAAAACATGTACAAATACATCATCATGGGCATTCAAGGTTGCGGCAAGGGAACCCAGGCAAAATTGATGTGCGACGCCTATGATTTCATCCACATATCCATAGGGGACATTTTCCGCTGGCATATCGCCAACCATACCAAGTTGGCTGCGAAAATAAACCGCATCATCTCCAAGGGCCAAATGGTGGGAGACGACATGGTGGAGCAGGTGGTTTCGGCCCGGCTGCGCTGGCACGATTGGAATTACGGCTTCGTGCTGGACGGGTTTCCGCGCAACATTCCCCAGGCCGAATTCCTGTTCGAAAATTACAACATCAACGCCGTCATCCATCTCGACGCCCCCGACAGCATCGTAGTCGAACGCGTATTGGCCCGCCGCGTATGTTCGGGTTGCGGGCTCGATTATAATCTCATCGGCCATCGCCCCAAGGAAGAAGGCATTTGCGACGTTTGCGGCGAAACCTTGCAGGTTCGCAGCGACGATCATGAAGAAGCGATTCAGAAGCGATTGGAAGACTATCATGTCAAAACCGAGCCGATGATCCATTTCTTCAAGCGTATCGGAATCCTCCACAGCGTGGACGCCACCCAGCCCATTGAAAAAGTGTTCGTCGATATCAAAAGCACCTTGGGTTTGCCAACGCCTCACCGGCTATTGAATTCCCGTACCTTGGGCAATGAAGCGCCGCCGGAAAATCGGAACGGAGGCCGCTGATGAAGGGCATCATTCTGGCTGGGGGAGCCGGGACGCGTCTTTATCCTCTGACCAATGTCGCCAGCAAACAGCTGCTTCCGGTTTACGACAAGCCACTTATCTATTACCCCCTGGCCACGCTCATGCTGGGAGGCATTCGCGAATTCCTGCTCATTTCCACGCCGCAGGATATCCCCCGTTTTCAAGCCCTGCTGGGCGACGGGAGCCAATGGGGAATCGCCATCGAATACGCGGTGCAGGAAAAACCCGCAGGCATAGCCCAGGCTTTTCTCATCGGGGAGAAATTCATCGGTAACGACGGCGTAACCCTGATACTAGGCGACAATCTCTTCTACGGCGGCATGAAATTGGACGAATGCATCCGCTCCTTTCACAAGGGAGGCGTGGTTTTCGGCTATTATGTGCGCGACCCCGAGCGCTACGGCGTGGTGGAATTCGACGGGGATCATCAGGTCATCGGTATCGAGGAGAAACCGGAAAAACCGAAATCCCATTATGCGGTGCCGGGCCTTTACATCTACGACAACAGGGTGGTGGAAATCGCCCGCAATTTGAAGCCCTCGGCGCGCGGGGAATTGGAAATCACCGATCTCAACAATGTTTATCTGAAGCAGGGCGACCTGAAGGTGCAATTGCTGGGGCGCGGTATCGCCTGGTTGGATACGGGCACCCACGCCAGTTTATTGGAAGCCAGTAATTTCATCTTCACGCTGGAAGAGCGCCAGGGTTTGAAAATCGGCTGCCCCGAGGAAATCGCCTGGCGAAGGGGCTTCATCAGCCGCGAAAAATTTCTGGAGACGGTGAACGGCATGCCGAATTCACCGTATAAAACCTACCTGCTCCGGTTGGCGGGGTAGATTCCTTTCTTCATTCCCCGTCATCCAGTAGAAAATTTTCCATGGTGATTCCGCGAATGAACGGGGTCTGGAAGGGGGTTTTGCAAATTACGGTAAGGTCGGATTTTGGAAAGATCTTGGGGAACCAGGAAAATTCCACCGGGGTGGCCTGACCCCGCTTCACCTCCAGAAACCGGGTAGGCGATAGGACAAAATCCAATTCATGTTCCTTGCTCTGCCAGAATCCCATCAATTCCGGTGTCTCTTCACCCCGTATCGCGGCGCGCCGCCAAAGCTCCTGGGCAACAAGCCATTCCCACCAACAGCCTTGGGTTTCGCCGGGAAGATGTCGGAATTCGTCCACGCTGCGAATGCCGGTGTCCTTCCAGGTAGCGGCTACCAACAGATTGTTGAAATGATATTTGCAGGGTTTCCGGAATACAGCGCGGCGACGGGATGCGTCCCAGGGAAAAGACGTCGCTACGCACAGCAAATCCCCCAGTAAATCCGTATATCCCGCAGCGACGGTATTATTGGAAAGTCCCGCTTCGCGGGCGAGCTTGGCTTGTCCCAAGGGTGCGCCTCCCTTGGTATGGAGAATATCGAGCACCGCGAGCAGGTTAGCCCGGGAGCGACCCGATGCCGCGAACTCCCCGTATATCCAGTCTTTGGTCATTTGAATGATGAAGTCCGGAAGCAATTTTTCCCGAGCCAATTCACCCAAAGCAACGGGAGAACCACCGGAAAGAAGGTAGGCCTCCAAGGCATCGGGTCCCAAGGTAGGGCCGCATACTCTCATGAATTCCCGGTAGGAAATGGGGGTAAAGTAATAGTCGGTGCGGGCCAGCTTTCCTTTCCTACCCGGCAATCTTTCGGCGCCATGCCGAAGATCGGCGGCTTTCGATCCGGTGGAAACAATTAAAACCCGTCTGAGCTCCCCCGAGTCCAAGAGGTATTTAAGCGACTTTTGCCAATTGGGAACGGAGGTGATTTCATCTATGAAAAGCCGGCGCACGGGTGAATCCGTGGCGAAAAGAGGAAGTAATTCCAGAATGCTTTCGTTCAGGGCCTTGGCATCGGACAAAATATCACCGTTGAGATAATAGGCCGAGCCGGGTCCGAACTCCTCCACCGTCCGTCGCATTTGCATTTCGAGCCAGGTACTTTTGCCGTATTGGCGGGCGCCCCGGATGATAAGTAAGCCGGGTTCGGGAGGTAATTCTTTCAATCCGAATGCAATTTCAAATACAAAGGGGGCTTTTTGGAGCGCCTCCAAATGCGGGAAAAGGCCGGGCTGGGATAAGGAACCCAGACTCAAGGCATGGTTAATTTCTCTAACGTTCATAACGTTAATATATCAAACGTTCTAAACGTTAGGCAATCGGGACTAGGAGAAGAGTGGTTAAAAGGGGCTGAAAATCCAAAATTCAGGTGAATTTCGCGTCCAGCGCCGCTGAAACCGCCGCCAAATCTTCGGACAGGGCTTTGAGGACGGGATCTTCTCCCGGATGGAAATCGGCGTAATCTTCGAAGATGCGCCCGCCCCTTTGGGCATCCTTTTCCAGCGAAGCACGCACTCTTCGGTCCAGGTCCGCCAGGCGCTTGCGATGTTCCCAGACGAATTCCGCCGGCTCGGTGATTTCTCCCAGCAAGGATTGGATATGCCGCCGGTCGATGTCGTTCAGCCCGTTGCCGCCCGAAGCGAAATGGAGCAGCAGGTAGACGGCGAGATAATCGGTGTAGGCGTCGATGCCCCGCCACCGGTTTTTTTCTTCGCAATAATTCTTACCCAATCCCGGTATATGGCTTTCCAGATAAAAGCCTTCCTGAAGCGAAGCGTTTTGCAATGCCCCCATGGCATTGGCCACTTTGGTGACCGTCTCGGGTGCGAATAGCCGGGCTTGGGAGAAAACCGTTTCCTTTAATTTGGGCGCAAAAAAGTTTTCGTCGAAATGATGGCGCCGCGCTTTGTTTCTGTCCTTGAACTTGTAGGCGTTACGAAAAAGGGCGTAGGCGTTGTCGGCCCACATCCAGCCGGGGAAGATTTCGTTCAGGGCCGGAGGAAGGTTGTGCCGGGTTTCGGCGGGAGGATTCACTAGCGAAAAGGGAAATGCCAGCCGTTGAGGCAGCGTGGTTACCCCGGTGGCGAAAAGCGAAAAAGGCGCATCCTTGAAGTTGGCCGGGAATTTGACGGAGCAGGCGAGGCCGAAAAAATTGCCTTCGCCGGGTGCGATTTCCTGGTCGGGCTTTTTGCCGGTGTGATTGCTGCCGACATTGGCGCCGTAACCGATATTGCCCCGTCCTTCGGGCCACAGCGCCCCGATTAACAAAGCCTGATGGTGGAAGCCCACGAAGGGGCCGACGAGGCTGGCGGTGATTTCCCCTTTGGCCACCTGGGTATTGGGGCCGATCACGCTTTGCGAAACGATACCTTGTTGCATCACTTGGGAATGTTCCAGCAGGACGCTGTCGTAAACCTGCCCACCCGATTCCACCGCGCTTCCGGGCTGCAACAGGGCGTTTTCCACAATCGCCCCGGCGCTTACGGCGACAGACTCTTCCGGCGCCGAAACCAGGGTGGCATCGGTGAGGCGCAAGGCGCCCCGAATGCGCGCACCAGCGCCTACCCAGACGTTTTCCACCACGGGAACGCTTTGTATCAACGCCCCTTTTCCAATGAATCCGAAGTCGCTGCGCAGTTCTTCGAAGCTTTCCCGCATGAGCGCACCGAGACTGGTTTGTTCTGCGGGCGTCATGCGGATGGATTGCCGGCAAAAATCCAGGTCCATGCCGTCCCATAACCAAATGCTGCGCGTGCCCGTTTCGCTGCCGGGATGAATGGCCTTTCCGAGTCCGAACAAGGCCGGGTGATTGCAGGTGACGCTGCCGGCATTCATCACTATCGCCTCGTCTTCGATAACCTGCGCGTTCAGGAAAGCCACGTCGCTGAGACAGGCATTGCCCACGATGCAATCGCGCAGCCGGCAACGGCTGATTCCCGGCTCAAGACGGAGGTAGGGTGGTCCGATGGGCTGATCTGAAAATCCCGTCAGCAATATGTCTCCGCTGAAATGGCTGAGACGGACGGAGGTCAGGCGCGTAGAACCCAGCACATGCACCCGGCTCCAACTCTCGCTGGAATTTCCCTGCTTTTCCAATTGCTGGATTTCTTCGACGGAAAGCGGACGGCCTTGGGAAAATTCGTCGCGGGAATTGCGCAGCTTCTGCAAAGACGCCACCCAGGAGCTGTTTCGGAGTTGCTTTTTCAAATGGGATTGCATGTCGCGCATTTTCTCATCCTCCGTCCCGGTTACCCAGAAAAATAAAACCAGCGGCCGGGTCGGCCCGTTTTTCCAGGAATTATATCTTTTGCACCCATGAAGGTGCGGGTTTTTTCGGATTTCGACGATACCCTTTTGTTGGGCGACAGCATATTGCTCTGGCTGCGCTTTTATTACGAAAAGCGCCCTCTGCGCCGTTTTTTCCTGGTGGGTCATATCGTTGGGCTGCTGCTTCTGTTGCTGCGGATTATCGACAGCGCCGGATTGAAGCGCCTTTTCCTGTGGCCCATGGCCTGGGAGAGGCCGGAGGAATTGGACCGGCTCGCCCGGGAATTCGTGCATGAGGTGATTCCCCGCCATTTCCATTTGCCCATGCTGCGCCGCATTCAGGCCCACCATCGGTTGGGGCACGAAATCATCCTGATTTCCGCCAGCGCGACTTTTTACCTGCGCTATCTGAAAGACCTGTTCCCCTATGCACAAGTCATCGGAACGGAAATGGTATTTCCCACGCGCTGGCTGCGTTTCCCCCGTTATGTGGACGGCAATTTGAAAGGACCGAATAAAGCCCGGCTGCTCTACGCTTTGGGTCTGGTGGGCGAGTCGGCGGGTCCGCCCGGACCGCTTCCCCGCGCTTTCGCCTATTCGGACCATGTCAGCGATATCCACTTGCTGCGTCTGGCGGAGTTTCCGGTGTGCGTAATGCCTACGGCTGCCTTGCGCCGTCGGGCCAAGGCCTTGGGATGGCCGGTGTTCTCCTGGGCGGGAGAGGCTGCGTGGCGACTTAAACTGGCCAAGTTGCGACTGCTGGTTACCGCAACGGGAGAGTGGTTTACCACGGGGGCCGGGAATGCGGTGGCGGACTTGACGGACGAGGAGTTCCGGGGGGAATGCGAAGCTTTGAGGGCTTTGGTGACGCAGAAGCATAAGGTGAGTAGGCGCGAAGATATTGTGCGGGATATTCT
>CAYNXV010000028.1:0-25956 GCA_964401245.1 uncultured Bifidobacteriales bacterium
GATTTGGGGAACCTTCCCCTGCAAGCGGCGCAAATGGGAGTGGGTATACGCTACCAGGCCCGACCGAGCCCAAAAGCCATCGATACCCTGCCGACGAGCACCGATACGACCGCGCTGACTGAACCGTCCCACTATGTAGCCCGGGTATGCGTCGAGTCCGCGGAGGTGGAGAGGGAAACCTTCAGGTTACAGATCTCCCAGAATGGTTTGCTGGTGACCGATATCAAAGACAGTCAGGAGTGCCGGCCAGTGGCCGACTCCACCAAGACTCTTTGATAACCTAATCCGTAATTCCCGGATTCTCTACGCGGTAATCCCCTGATTATCCGCCTCGGATTTGTTCAGGCGCGAATAGTCCTTTTCCT
Organism: uncultured Bifidobacteriales bacterium; assembly: GCA_964401245.1. Classification (GTDB taxonomy): domain Bacteria; phylum Fibrobacterota; class Fibrobacteria; order UBA11236; family UBA11236; genus JBGTHM01. The sequence goes on from CAYNXV010000028.1 coordinate 366, forward strand.
GCCGCTGGTGATTCACGGCGTTCTTCTTCATATAGATGGCATGCACCTGCTCGGCGTCGAGACCCGACGTGATGGCCAGCGAAATCCAGAAATGGAGTTGATCGATGATTTCCACGCGGATGTTCTGCATGTCGAGATGATCTTTCGACCACCATTTCCACAGCAGTTCTTCTTTCAATTCGCGCGACTCGTCGTTCAGGGCTTCCAGGTATTTGCCCAGCCATTCGTTTACCTTGGTATTGGGGCCCAAATCGCCGCGTTCGGCTTCGGCGCGCAGGGTTTCCATGGTCAAGGTCTGGCCTTGATTGTCGCGGATGTCTTTTTTGGCGAAAATTCGGTCGTTGAGTTCGGTTTGCAGGGCGAAAAGAGAGTCGAGCTTGTCCATTAATCCCATCCTTTGTGGCTGGGAGCAAAGGTAAAAAAACCGGCCGGATTACCGCCCGAGTTCCCGGGCAATCTCCTCGCGGGAGGGAACCGCGGTACCCTGCAAAACCAGCTTTTCGTAGGCCCGGAGGTAATTCTCGCCGATATCGCCGTATTCCTTCACCAGGGGAGGCGTGGTGAACCGGTTTTCCACCAATTGCTGCGATGCCACCCGGAAGACGTTGGCCATCCAGCCGCCGCCGAACATCAGACCCAATTCGCCCAACATGTCCTGCCTTACGGGAATCATGCCGAACAGGGAGCATTCCTCGATTTGATTGGCCGTGCTCGATATATGCAATGCCAGTTCATAGGCCAACTCCTTGTGCTGGCTTTCGCGGCCTACGCCGAGCCAGGAGCCGCGCGTGGTGACGCCCCGCCCGCCGATGCGCACGGGTTCTCCCGCTGAATTCAATTCCAGCGACACGCCTTGGGGGAGCACGGAAAGACCCAGCACCGTCGGATCCTCGATCATGCCGGGAACCTTCTCATGTCCCGTTCCGTGCAGAAGAAAATAATTGACGGTGGTGATTTCGCTCAGGTACACCTGCCCGGACGCGAGTCCCCGCAGTATCCGATCCTTGTCCCAGCGATCGCGTGAAGCGCTTTCCAGGAGAAGGCCCTCCTTCGCCATGATCGCTTGCCACCGTAGCATGTCGATTACGGCATCGCCCGCCATGCCCGCCACCTCTTCTTTCGTGGCTCCCGCTTGATGAGCCTTGTCGATGAGGCTGAGTACGGTGCGGTAATTCCGGGCGGCCTGGAAGGCGATATGCCCATACTTTACGCCGGTGATTTCGCGGGACTTCCAATAGTGTCCCACTACGAATAAATCGAAATAGTCCCATTGGCCCGGATCCTTCTCCAACTTGAAATGTTTGGGAAGCCCCTGACCGTTGTATTTGCGCAAGCTCGCTTCGATTTCGTCGCGGTATCTTTCCCAATTGTCCACAGCGTCCATAACCTGCGGCTTATGGTAGACAAGCATGGTGGTTTCGAACATGCGGGGCAGGTAATAATGCCGGCCTTCCATTTTGACCAAGTCCATAAGAAAGTAGGTTTGCTTGACTTGCCGCATTTTGCGCTCGGAGACGAAGTCGTTGAGCGGGGCGACGCGATTGTCGCTGACCAGACGGCGGGTCAATTCCAGGGGCGCGGTGATGAGGTCGGCTTTCCCCTTGGGTCCCGCCAGCAACTCCGGCAATTCGGCGGGATCGTCGTAGGCCTTGAGTTCGATGCGGCAATTGTGTTTTTTTTCGAAGGGGGCGAGAATCCGCTCTCGGAAGAATTCGCGTTGGGGTTCGGGTAATTGGGCCACCATCCGCATTTGCGCCGGCGGTCCGCAGTGGAAAAGCGCGAACGCGGGAAGCATCCACAAAACCCGTATGAACATGGCCTTCATGGGCCTTATGATACTATACGTATTCGCGGTCGCTCAACCAGAACAAGGGATTGCCTTGGGGACGCTCGCGCTGGTCCTGGGCTTGCCGGCTTTCGCGGATAGGGGAGGCATCGAAATCGGGGAAGGGGATGTCCTCCATGGAATCGCCCAACAGGTTGACCAGGCGCTCGTGCAAATCGATGAAGGAAAACGGCTTTTGCAGGAATTCCGCGGAGAGGTAGCGCAGCCAATATTTCGTGAAATCCTCATTGTAATGTTCGGCCATGCAGATGATTTGCATATGCGGACACAGGCGCAACGCGTTTTCGGCGAGCTTGATTCCGCTTACGGGCAGTAGGTTGATTTCGGTGAGGAGCACGCGGATTTGGGGGCCGAACTGGGCGCACATGAACAGCGCATCGTAGCTGTTGCCCGTCTCGAGAACGTTGAATCCCATGCTGTGCAGAAAATTCCGCAAAACCTTGCGCAAGGCGATATTCTCATCGACGATGAGAACCGTGCCCGGCGAAGGTCCTCCACTCGGACCCGCGTTGGGAAAAAATCCATCAGGCATAAAGCCCAACCCTTATTTGTAAGGCGCAACCACCCTTCGCGCCCAATCGACGGATTGTTCCGTCATGGAATTATTGTACGGGAGTGGGTCGGGCGAAGCAAGAAAAATCGCAGGCCTTACTGCGGTGGGGGCTGGTGGTGTTTGTGGTGCTGGGGTTGAATGGCGGATTGGCACGGAATTCGAGCGGATTCCGGGGAGGATGTGGCGGGATAGCGGGGCGCATTTGCTGCGGAAAGGGCCGATGCGGATTCCCGGAATAACACTATATCAGATTAACAGATTAACACTATCTGTTAATCTGTTAATCTGATAAGTTGGGGGAGGAAAGGTGCGCGCCGGGGTTGGCTCTCCGTTCTCCGGGTTGCCTGGATAAATGGGATCCACGGAAATTATCAGAGAGCGGTGAATTCCAGGAAAGTCCAGGGAACCCAGGGAACCCAGGGAACCCAGGGAACCCAGAACCCACCGAATCTCGCCAGGATAAACCCGGGTTCCCCCCCAAAATCAAATCGGGGAGGGCGGCACCTTTATTGATCCACCGCGCCATGTGCGCATTATCACATACACACTATCTGTTCATCTGTTAATTTGAAAAATCATGATTGAAACCATCAGCGACCCTCTCCTGTCCGATTTGTACCACGGTGTCGAAATCCCTCCCTCGTTGCTTTCAGTCCTCGAGCGGCGGATTATCAATAAAATGGATAGCGCCCAATGGAAGAAATATGTCACCCAAGGGCGGAAAGAGCGGCGCCTCTTCGACCTGGCCGGCTTCCATCTCCCCGCCGATCGCGCCGGGCTGTTGCGGAAAATGGATATGCTCAATGCCGCCGGGAATCTCCAGGATATCAACGCGTTTTCGCGGCAACGCCTGGAATTCATCGACTCCGAGGGTTCCGATACCGACTCCAAGGCGTCATCGCGCGGCCGTATCCCTGTCAATTCGAAAGGTGAATACCGCCGCGGCCAATATATCGAATTTGAAATGTTCGGCGAATGGATTGAACAAGTTCGCCTGACTTATTGAAACGCCCATCGAAAGGATTAGGGATGCTTCCCCATTTTCGTGCCCCGACCCACCCCGGTGTGATTCTGGATTTGGAATTCCTCGAGCCGGAAGGGATTACCCAAATCGAATTGGCGGAGGACTTGCGCCTGCCTGTGCAGAGAATCAACGGACTGATAAAAGGAAAACGTGGGATTTCCCCTGAAACGGCCCTCTTGCTAGGAAGAAAATTTGGCGTGGGCCCTGAATTCTGGATGAATCTACAATCGGCCTACGACCTATACCTCGCGCGCAAGAAATTGGGATGGTGACGCTAGCCGTCGGAAGACGGCACCGCTAATCGCCCGAGGAGGGCGACGCTAATCTTTCGATAAAGTGGCTGCCGACTCCTTTTGCGGCCAAATCAAGGAGGCGATGGCGCTGCCGAACAGACCGAAGGCCACTACACCCAAAGACACGGCTATGGGGATATGGTAGATGTCGATGATGAGCATTTTGGTGCCTACGAAAATCAGAATGAAGGCCAATCCGTAGCGCAATAGGTAAAAACGGCTCATCACTCCTTCGAGCATGAAGAACATGGAGCGCAATCCCAGAATGGCGAAAATATTGGAAGTGTAAACGATGAAGGGGTCCCGCGTGATGGCGAAAATGGCGGGAATGGAATCGAGGGCGAACATGACGTCGGTGGCTTCCACCACCACCAGCACGGCCAACAAAGGAGTGGCCATGAGGCGGCCCCCGCGGCGGATGACGAAATTCTTACCGTGATACTCGTCGGTTACGGGCATGAACCGCCGGAACAACTTGAGCGCCTTGCTGTTGGCTACGTCGGCTTCGCCTTCGTGCTGCTTGAGCAGCTTGAACCCCGTAACGACGAGAAACGCGCCGAAAATATAAATGACCCAATGGAAGTTGAGAATGAGCGCGGCGCCCAATCCGATGAAAACGGCGCGCATGATCATGGCGCCCATGATGCCCCAGAAAAGCACGCGGTGCATGAGTTCGCGGGGCAGCGCGAAGGTGGAGAAAATCACCAAAAAGACGAACAGGTTGTCCACCGATAACGAAAGCTCGATGAGATAGCCCGTGAAGAATTCGAGCGCCTTGGTTTTCCCCAACCAGAAGTACAGCCCGAGATTGAAGCTCAAGGCGAGGCTGACCCAGACGCAGGACCATATCGCCGCTTCCTTGAACGTGACGATTTTATCTTTGCGGTGGAAAACCCCGAGGTCCATGACCAGCAATCCCAACACCAGAATGGTAAAGCCTACCCAAATCAGGGGATCGGTGGTGCTTAGCGGCATGGGGGATTTTTTCCAAGGGTTTTCAAAGCGTCTTATAAGATAGTCAAACCCCCGAATCCGGGCGAAAGGGACGGGGTTTTTCCTACCTTTTCAAGGTTTCTAACCGGGTATACCGGACACCAATCAGAAGTGGCGGGCCGATGGCGCACCGCGCAAGGAAGGACCTACCGTATGTTGTTCAACCGCATAACTACCCTCCGCGCCCTGGCCGCTCTCGCCGTTCCCGTCTGGATGGCGCTTCCGACTTCCGTATCGGCGCTCAATCCCATTCACGAATCCTCCTATTCCGTATTGCCGCGGGGCAAATACTCTTCGCCTTTCACCCTGCAAACCGGAACCTATTTCTTCGCGGAATCCAGTCCTTCCTTCGACGTCCCCCTTACCGTGACCCTATCGGGATCCGACAAGCTCGAAATCGGCGTGGGTCTCAAAACCCGCTGGGTGGACGTGGAGGACAATGTGCCGTTCATGGTTTTCGGCGCCAAGCTGGCTTTGGATCGCTCCACCAGCGTGCATATCGACATGCTTTTGCATACCAATGATCGCGCCCAACGGGGCTTGACGCTGGGCCTGCACCAATTGTTCGCATCGGGAGGCCAATTCTACTCGCGCCTGACCGGAAAGGTGGGAATGCTCGACGCCCTGGTCCGCGACGACGCCCTGATGGCCATGGAAGCGGCTTGGTATCCCACGCTCCGATTGATGTCGCCGCTGTCCGTCGAATTGGGAGTAATCGCCTCGAGCCAAACCTTCGAGTTCGAAAACAATCTGGCCATCGATTTGCAGCCGGGACTTATCGTCCATATCGGCGGGGAGTCGGTGGTGGAGACGATGGTCACGCTGGGCCTCGCCGGCGACTTCAAGGAAGACCTACGCGTGAAAATGGGAATCGTGAAGGGTTTTTAAGCCCCACCGCCTTTTTCGCGGAACTGAAATTCCACAGATACCTGATTTTTGGGCGGCAATGAGTTTCGTCCGGCAGTAGATTGAGAATTTCCCTGCCGGACATTTCATGATCGATATCTTCGCATACCTTGATTACCGTAGTTTTCTTAAAGATCAATACGAGGAACAGCGTAAACTGTTAAAATATTTCACTTACCGGTACATCGCCGGGAAAACCGGTTTGGATGCCAGCTTTTACGTCAAGGTGCTCCAAAAGCAATTGCACCTCTCCGATAAATCCCTCCCCACCCTGATTGAATTCCTGAATCTCGACCCTCTTCAAGGGCGATACTTCACTTTGCTTGTCAAGTTCAACAAGGCCAAATCGACCGAAGACCGCGCGATGTATTTCGAAAAGCTCGCCCAGCTGAAAGATTCCGACTCGACAACTCTTGAATCCGACCAAAGCGAATATTTCCAGAGGGAATTCCTGCAACGAGCCCATGAAGCCCTGGACGCCATTCCCAAAGAGGAGCGGGATTTCTCCACCCTGACCTTCAGCCTATCCCGGAACCTGCTTCCCGTCGTTCGAGAGAGAATTGCGGAAATGCGCAAAGAGTTGGTCCTTATGGCCAACGTGGATCCGGACGCCGATTGCGTGTACCACTTGAACGTGCAACTGTTTCCTCTTCTGAGCAAGCAGCCTAGCGAATCGCCATAAAAAACTATTTTTGATTCCTGTAATGAGGAATTTTATTCTCGGGAAATTGATTCCCGGTTTTTTATGCTTTGCCTGCGCTGAAATCCCAGCCCAAACCCGACTGTTCGAGCATTTGGAAACCTCGTTCCGCATGGGAACGGTGATTCCCGGAGGGAACCTCGCCCGTACCTTGACGCCTTTTCCCGCCGGGGGAGTGATGGCTCATACTCCCTATTACCAAAGGTTTCAGGTACATGCGGCTTTCCATTACGGCCTTTTGGCCGCGGAAACGATCGCCCGCGATCTCCATTACGCCAAAGTGGGACTCGGACTCGGATACGCCCCGTTACAGGCATGGCTGCCTGAAGTCGGTCTGGGATTCAATAGCGTGGCTCTGGGAGCGGTCGGCTCGCCCAAGCCCAAGGTATACCTGCTGGATACCTATGAATCCGAATTCGGATTCTATCCTTTCGCGACATGGAAAGTAGGGTGGGCATCGGGTTGGGCCCTGCGTCTGGGAGCTGAATGGGACTTGGTGCTGAGTCAACCCCGTTACAGTCCCTTTCCCTTTGTCTACCTGGCGATGGGGAAAACCTGGTGGTAGCGCGCATCGTCATCGGTTTTTTCCTGACGGCCTCTATGGTAGTCCATGCAGTCCATGCCTCCGGGGAGAATTCATCCGGCGGATATCACCTGTCCCCCAACGAAGTATGGGCGGAAGGTCCCATTTATAAACATCGCCTGGACCATCCCGATGCCCATTTTCTGGTGGATACCTATAACGGACATATCACCGGCGAAAAGTTCTACCAACGGCCCGGGCGTAAGCGCATGTTTTTATGGCCCCAGCACGAATTCCACGATTACCGATCGCAGTTCTCGCGCGCCAATCGGTTGGATCACCGTCTCTTCTTCTCCGGACATCTCGGCAGCGAAGTGGGAGATCCCCATATCCAGGAACTGGTCCACCCCCTCGGCTCGCCCAATAAAACGCCTCTCTCCTATGCGACGGCGTCCCTTTCTCCCCGCGAGGACCTGTGGGTTTTCGCCGCCATCGAACAGAACGACCAGTTCTCCATGACTACCTACGATTGGCGGCGCAGTATAATCAGGCGGCAGGATGCGCCGTGGTTCGGAGGCAATATCCCAACCCGCAGCATCACCGATTTCGGCTTCCGCTTTACCGGTGCGCCCCTGACCGTCAATGCCCACGGGAGCTTTTTTTGGAATTGGACCGTCTCCCCCTATTCGGGGGCTCAAATTCCCTGGCGCGGCCATCATCTCAATGTCGAATCGGAGTATAGGGAAAAACTCGGCTTCGAATTCGAATGGCAGAACTGGGAGGATATTCTCGTCGTCTCTCCGGAAGGGAGATGGAGGCAGGGATGGGCCCGTTTGTATTACAAGGTGCCGAAATTTGTGGGTTACCCAGGTTGGAATCTCAAAACCTTCATCGAGTGGAACGGCGCGGAAGTAGACCTCTCCGACTCCTTTTCGGCGGCTCCGGAATCCGGGCCAGGATTCCCCAGCATTCGGGCGGAGGGATTCAATCGGGCCCATGCAGGCGCTCAAATGGCTCATCACTGGACCTCTCCCGATTCCTTGCGCAGACTTCTGTCCCGAGCGCAAGTCAAACTTTTCGACCGCTCCACCCATGTAGATGCGACTACGCGATGGGAGGAGGGTAAATCCTGGGGCTTGTACTTCGGGAATCTCCGCCTCTTCACCGAAAACGCTTCCGATTTGGGACCCGACGTAAGTGAAATCTGGGGAAGCCCGATTGGGAAGGAAGCGAATTATGCCCCCGACTTCCGACAAAGCGGGCTGTTAGGCGAGGTCGGCGCCCGGATAACCCGGAGTAGGCTAACCCTGGGCGGACAAATCGGCGGCGCGCTGGAGTGGGGTATTCCGTTTTTCGATGAGGACACGGTTTTCAGCTTCGGGAAAAGAAGTCTATTCCGTTCAGGTCAGCTACGGCATTTTCACGAATCGACGGCGTCGCTTTTCCGCATTTATGAAGCGTCATGGAACGCGTCAGCTAATACCCGGATGCAGGTGAGCTACAAGCAGCGGGAGTTCTACGTCCCCGCCGGACATCGTCTCGACTTCGTTCCGGCGCGCCATATGGTAAGCTGGGGTGTCAACACACGCTTCCCCTCCAATCTCCATCTCAATCTCAAATCACATTGGGTGGGGGAGAAGCGGGTCAATGGATGGGATGAAGCTTCCGGTACTTTCATCGTGCCGTCCCATTTCGAGCACAATGCCACCCTCGTGCAAACCTTTTTGCAGGAGAGAATCGCCACGCATTATTCCGTGCTGCATGCTTTCGGAAAGGAAATTCGCGAACATCCCGCCGGAAACCCTTTGCGGTTCCGCATCGACGCCGGGGCTGATTTCCGCTTCTGATTAAGGCGGAAATCCCCTTTTTGAGCGTTCGTTTCCCACGGGCGCAGAAATGACCAAATTCCGATTAGATCTGAATTTGGTCAAAATCTTGACCAAATTCAGATCATGTCTTAAAATGGTCATATGCGTTCACGATATCTCTCCGAGTCCATCTTCCGTCTGGCCTTTGCGGATCATAAAATGGCTTTCCTTTCGGGACCCAGGCAGGCGGGTAAAACCACCTTGGCGAAAATGGCCCTAAAGGAAAGGGGTCGAGGAAGCTATTTCAATTGGGACGACACGGCATTTCGCAGATCCTGGACTCGGGATCCCAAGATTATCCTTCCGCAGGACCGGGAGGGTCCCGTACCTCTGTTGGTTTTGGACGAAATCCATAAGGCCAAGTTTTGGAAACGATCCTTGAAGGGACTTTATGACACCCGGGAAGCCCCGGCCGATATTCTGGTAACGGGGAGCGCCCGGTTGAACGTGTATAACAAGGGTGGAGACAGCCTGATGGGGAGGTATCTGAATTTCCGTCTGCACCCCTTTTCGCTGCGTGAAATGGAAGGCTTGCCTCCCTCTCTTCCCGATAACCTGGAAGCCGAATTGCGCGATAAACGCTTTCGCGCCACCAAAACCCGAAGTGAAAACTTCGCATCCCTCATGCGCTTCGGACCCTTTCCGGAACCGCTTTTCGCTCAGGACGAAAAAAAGGCCCGCCTATGGCGCCGGGGCAGGGTGGAAAAGGTGATTCGCGAGGATTTGCGCGACATCAGCCGGTTACCCGATTTGAGCCGGATTGAAATGCTGGCTTCGTTGCTTCCGGAAAAGGTGGGTTCCCTCTTCAGTCTCACCTCCTTGCGCGAAGACCTGGAAGTGTCGCATGACACAGTGCGACGTTGGATGGTTTATCTGCGTGAACTGTATTATGCCTTCGAAATCAAGCCCCATGCGAACTCGGTAAAACGGAGCTTGAAGAAGGAAGGAAAATTGTATCTGTGGGATTCGTCGGAGGTGGAAAAGGAGCCGGCGCGCTTCGAAAACCTCATCGCCGGCCATCTTCTCAAAGCCTGCGATTTCTGGACGGATACCGGAGAGGGGGTATTTGAGCTCGCCTATGTGCGCAACAAACAAAAGGAGGAATTGGATTTTTTGATCACCAAGGATAAAAAGCCGTGGCTGCCCGTCGAAGCCAAGTGGAGCGATGGCGTCCCGGACTCGAGTTGGAAAAAATTCCTACCCGCTTTGAAGGTTCCCTTCGGAGTTCAGGTCGTGGCGGAGCCGGGTCATTGGAAATGGATCCATTTGCCCGAGGGCGAGGTGCTTGTCGCCTCTGCCGATGCGTTTCTGACCTATCTGGTATAGGCCCGGTTACCCCGACTTCTTATCACGGCTGCTGAACAGGTAGTCCTTGATGAGATCCGCGGACTTCTGCGCCGATTCCCAAATCAATTGCAGGCGCTCCAGGGTTTCGGGCCCTTCCTTCTGCTCGCTCAGCATCAGGCTGGTATAGCTGATGATGCCGCTCATGTAATTGTTGAGCTTATGCGCGAACTGGTTGCTGAATCCCTCCTCCTCCACCGCCAGGCCCGACAACTCCGATGATTCGGTGATGCGATAAACCGTTTCCATACCGGCGGAGTCGGGGGATTGGGATTCGAAGTTAAGGTTGCGCAGGCTGTAGGCGGAAAGCAGCGCCGAATGGTAAAAGACCCACGCCTTTTCCATGAAGGCGTTCAAGGTTTTCCGTTGGATGGCGATTTCGTTGCCGACAAAGGGGAGCTTGAAGGGGCGGCCGGGCTTGGCTTCGATTTCGAAGGCGAACCCGATGTTCTGGATGAAATCCTCCAGCTCCGAAGAAATGAATCCCTGCTCCTTGAGGCGCATGCCTTCCAGATATCCGCATTCCTGCAAGAGGTGCTCGATGCGGGCGGGGAAAGGCGAGGGGTCCGATTCCTCATGCCCGCTGTATAGTGATTCCAGATAGGGAATCAGCTTGGAGAGATAGGCCTGGGTACGTTCGAAAACCTGGTTATCCACGCTGAAAGGAAAATGTATTAAAAGCGCATAACCTTGGGAATGAACGGATTGCCGAACGGGGCTTCACTGCTTGGCGGGCGTTAGCTAGTTTATTCACAGCCATGGATACCCCGATTCCAGTGAAATCCGATTCCCCAGCCATCGTGCTTTTTTCCGGCGGCCAGGACTCCACCACCTGCCTCCATTGGGCCATGCGGCGTTTTTCCGCCGTGGAAGGGCTGTTTTTCGACTATGGGCAGCGGCATATCGCCGAACTTGACGCCGCCCTGCGTATTTCCAGGCTCACCGGAGTGCCGCTCAAGGTGCTGGATGTGGATGTTTTGCGCCAAATCGGTAACAACGCCTTGGTGGACGGGCAAAAACCCATCGAGTCGAAGGAGGGGGAGCTTCCATCCACTTTCGTTCCGGGCCGCAATATTCTGTTCCTGACCTGCGCCGCGTCCTACGCTTATGTTCGCGGTGTGCGCGACTTGGTCACGGGAGTGTGCCAAACCGATTATAGCGGGTATCCCGATTGCCGCGACGAAACCATCCGCAGTCTGGAAAAAACCTTGAATCTCGGTTTGGGACTCGAAGATTCCCTGCGCATCCACACGCCGCTTATGCATTTGACCAAGGCGGAGACGGTGGCGATGGCGGTGGAATTGGGCGCCATGGACTCTTTGATAGAAAGCCACACTTGTTATAACGGAACTTATCCTCCTTGCGGAGAATGCCCCGCCTGCGTTCTGAGGCAAAAAGGCTTCGATGAAGCTGGAATACCCGATCCTCTGTTTCGGAGGGGCCTGGCCGGACGGGGAACGGAGGGATATACTTGAAGAGTAATCGGGCGGGAGACGGAATGGAAAAATTCGACGTTTGTGTAATCGGAACGGGTCCGGGCGGATTCGCCGCTGCCATGCGGGCATTTGATTTAGGGAAAAAGGTTTGCCTGGTCGAAAGTGCCCATATCGGAGGAGCCGGCATCATGCACGGGGCGCTGACCTCCAAGACCATGTGGGAGCTTTCGAAGGACTATGCCACGGCGGCCGCCGTCAATCGGGGGTACCGATCGGCCGGCCTCACGGTGAATTTCGAAGAGGTGCGCAATACCGTCATCCAGGCCGCCAAGGAAAAGCAATACCAGATGCTCTCCCAGATAGAGACGTTTTCACCCCGTCGCTGGAAAGGCCAAGGAAACATCACTTTGAAAAGGGGACTGGGATCGTTCCTATCCCAACATACGCTTAAGGTAACCTCCGCCAACGGCGAGGAAGAGCAAATCCAAGCCGACTATTTCGTGATCGCCACCGGATCCAAGCCCCGTCAATTTCCCGGCATCGATATCGATCATGAACGCATCATAGATTCCAACGACATTCTCCGCTTCCATTCCTTTCCCAAGCGCCTCATGATTATCGGCGCGGGTATCATCGGCGTGGAATACGCCACCATATTCTCGAACTTCCATCAAACCAAGGTGCATTTGCTGGACCGGCAAACCCGCATTCTGCCCTTCGAAGACGACGATATCAGCCAATCGGTATCGGACACCCTGACCCATCAGGGAGTGGATATCCACCATACGGCCATCTTGCGGAACATTCTCAAGCATGACAATCATCTCGAAGTCATCGTCGATTTCGAGGACGGCCGTTCCATGGTGGTCGAAGTGGACGCCGCCTTGATTTCCATCGGGAGGATTCCCAATCTCGAGGCGCTCAACCTGAAGGCAGTGGGAATCGAACCCGACAACCGCGGGATGCTGAAAACGGACGAAAGCTGCCGGGTGAAGGACAATATTTTCGCTGTCGGTGATATCACGGGCCATTCCGCGCTTTACAGCGTCGCGGAAATGGAGGGGCGCTATGTCGTCAAAAGCATGTACGAGAAAACCCGTTACCCGCTTCGCTACCACAACATGTCCACCATCATGTTTTTCAATCCCGAAGTGGCGGCCGTGGGCCTCAACGAGCAGGAATGCCGCAAGCAGGATATCCCGTATCGCGTGGCCTTCTTCTCCAATCGCCTGCTGAATCGCGCCATCGCCATGCGTCGCACCGACGGATTCGTCAAAATCCTGGTGGCCGAAGACGGGAGCAACAAGATTCTCGGCATGCGCGCCGCGGGTCCGCAGGCCGCCAGCACGGTCATGGTCATCGCACATCTCATGGACCAGGACAAGGCCATGGATGAAATCATGAAATCCATCCATCCCCATCCTTCCATCACCGAAGGAATCCAGGAATGCCTGCGTCTGCTGCTGGGCAAGTCGATATTCAAGCCCGAAGCCTTTCCCGACTCGCTCAAAATCCGCAGTTGGAAGCCTGGTCAAAAGAACGAGGGGGGCACGGGCTTCTAGTCTCTCCGGTGTTTCGGAGACCTTCCCCTTGCCGGCGGAGTGGAAGAGCTTCCAGCCGCCGCTTTATTACGAATCCGGCCTGATTTTGTTTATATTTACGGGCGTCGCTGCTGTTTAAAACAGCCCGTTTTTCCATTCGGAAGTCACTTCCATCCCCGGCCGGTTTCATCACGCCCCTTTCAAGGCGGAAGCCGTTACCGCTCCCAGAGGAATTCATGCCCACTTTCAAGCATATTCAAGTACCCCAGGACGGCGAAGTCATCCAAATCGATTCCCGGAACGACATTCAGGTACCGGACAGGCCCATCATCCCATTTATCGAAGGCGATGGAACCGGGCCGGACATTTGGCGCGCTTCGCAGCATGTATTCGACGAAGCCGTGCGGAAATGTTATGGCGATAAGCGTAAAATCGTATGGATGGAGGTCTTCGCGGGCGAAAAGTCCTTGAAGGTTTACGGTGAAAACGAATGGCTGCCCGACGAAACCGTCGAAGCCATCCAGCACTTCAAAGTCGCCATCAAGGGTCCGCTCACGACTCCGGTAGGCGGCGGCATACGTAGCATCAACGTCGCCTTGCGGCAAATCATGGATTTGTACGCCTGCCTGCGGCCCGTGCAATGGTTCAACGGCGTGCCCGCCCCGGTGCGCGAACCCGGCAAGCTCAACGTCACCATTTTCCGGGAAAACACCGAAGACGTTTACAGCGGCATCGAATTCGACTCGGGCACTCCCGAAGCCAAGGAAGTCATCGCCTTTTTGAAATCCAAAATCGGCAAGAAGGCGTTGCGCGAAGACAGCAGCATAGGCATCAAGCCGGTTTCCCCCTTCGGCAGCAAACGGCTGGTGCGTCGCGCCATCCGGTTCGCCCTCGATAAGAAGTTGCCAAGCGTGACCCTGGTGCACAAAGGCAATATCATGAAATTCACCGAAGGCGGCTTCGTGAAATGGGGCTATGAAGTGGCCCGCGAAGAGTTCGCCGACAGCGTAATAACCGAAGCCGACGTCTGGAAAAAGCATGACGGCAAGGTGCCCGCGGGCAAGCTTCTCATCCAGGATCGCATCGCCGACGCCATGTTCCAGCAGCTTCTGCTCAGGCCCGACGAGTATTCGGTGCTGGCGACGCTGAACCTGAACGGCGACTATCTCTCCGACGCCTGCGCGGCGCAGGTGGGAGGCCTGGGGCTTGCGCCCGGAGCGAATATCGGAGACAAGGCGGCGGTATTCGAAGCCACCCACGGCACGGCGCCCAAATACGCGAATCTCGACAAAATCAATCCGGGTTCGGTCATTCTTTCGGGCGTGATGATGTTGCAGCACCTGGGCTGGGACGAAGCGGCCGACGGTATTCTCCGCGCGATGAGCGCCACTATTTCCAATAAGACGGTGACATACGATCTGGCCCGCCAAATGGAAGGCGCCCGCGAAGTGAAATGCTCCGAATTCGCCCGCCTGGTCGCCGAAGCCATTTAAAGAAAATTACGAGAGGACGGGGCCATGGCCGATTCCGAGATTCTATTCAGCATTACCAAAAGCCATCTCGACACCGGATTGCGCGGCATGCCCGTCGGCACCTGCGTTACCAGTTTCGTCGATCCCAATCTCGGATTGTATTATGCGGGTTACCCCATAGCGGAACTGGCCGAAAAGGAACCCGAAGAGGTCATTTACCTGCTATTGAAGCGGGAACTTCCCGATGCCGGCAAGCTGGCTGCCTTCAAGAAAGAGCTCGCTTCTCATGCGAAACTGCATCCCGGGGTGGTCGCGCATTTGCGGACCTTGCCCAAGGAGGCGCATCCCATGAAATGGCTGGTGGCGGCCTTGAATGCCATGGGCATGTATTCGCATACCGGCGATTACGCCAAGGATTGCCTCAACGTCATCGCCCAGCTTCCCGAAGCGGTGGCGACGCTGTTCCGTCTCAGAGCCGGCTGGGGCGAACCCATTCCCTCGAAGCCCGAACTCGGCTATATGGAGAATTTCACGCAAATGTTGGGCGCTCCGAACGCGACTCCCGAGCTCGGCAGGCTGCTCCGGGTATTCAATATCCTGCATTTCGATCACGGCGGAGGCAATCTCTCCACCTTCGTAGGCAAGGCCGTCGCCTCGGGCCATGAAGACATGTATGGAAGCCTGATAGGCGCGATGGTCGCTCTGGCCGGGCCGTTGCATGGCATGGCCAACCAGGAATGCCTGCGCTTCCTGCGCAGCGCCTTGCAATCGCTGCCCGACCCGAGCGACGAAAAAGCCGCCCACGATTTCGTCCAGGCGCTGTTGGCCAAGGGAGAGGTGCTATACGGATTCGGCCATGCCGTGTTGCGCGTCGAAGATCCCCGCGCCACCGTGCAATACGCCCTGGGCGAACAAATCGCCGCGGACGACAAAATCTTCCGGCTGGCGGTCACCCTTCGCAAAGTCGGCAGCGAAATCCTGAAACAAAAGGAAAAGGTCGCCTGCCCCTATCCCAATGTCGATGCCGTATCGGGTTCGCTTCTCAATGCCTGCGGACTGACCGACGAAAATTATTACACCGTGCTGTTCGGCCTTTCGCGCTGCGTGGGAATCGCCGCGCAAATCGTATGGGAGCGGACGGAGGCGCGCGGTGGCAAGGGCACGCCGATTGTGCGCCCCAAATACATCTACGAAGGTCCCAAATCGCATCACGAAGGGGGATAGGCTTTTTCCTCCGCTCCTCCCCAAGCGGGGCCTTTCCTCCGGCAACCGAATATCCGTAATACGATTTTCGGGAATATTCGCATAAAACCCTGCCATAACCCCCTAAAAACAGCGAAATTTACCTTATTCTTGTAATAGGGATTTCCTTTTTCAAGTAACAATGGGGTATATTTGACGGAGAGGTCCGCGCACAGGTTTTTCCGGTATGGATATTTACCAATACGACGATTTCCGAGCTTTCCTCAGCGAAAGTTACGCCCTCAAAAAGGGGCGGGAACCGAAATATTCCCATCGTAAATTCGCTCGCGAAGCGGGGTTCGCCAATCCCGGCTACTTGAACGATGTCATCAAGGGCTTCAAGCCATTGAGCGAAAATGCCGCGGAGAAAATGGCCCGGGTATTCGGGCTCAAACCCAATGAAATCGAGTTTTTCAAACTTCTCGTCGAATACGGCCAGGCCCGCAGCGAGGAGAATAAATCGGCGGTATACAAGCAGATACTTTCGCGCCGCAATCGCAGCCGATTCACCCGTCTCAATCCGGCCCTTAGCCGCTATTATCAGGATTTCCGCTACGGGCTGGTGCGGGGCGCCATCGAGGTGCAGGATTTTCAGGGAGATTACGAGGCCCTCGCGGCTTTCCTCGATCCCCCTCTACCTGTTTCCCTGGTGAAAAAAATGGTGCGTGATTTGTGCGAATGGGGGTTGGTCGAACAGGATTCCCGGGGTTATTATCATACGACGCGGTCGGTGGTGGAGCCTTCACCCGCCCTGTGGGGCATGAGCCGGGGGCTCAACAGCGAATGGCTGAACCAGGCCAAGGAGGCGCTGCACCGGCTGCCCAAGGAGAAAAGGCACGTATCCACCATGATTCTAAACATCAGCGAGAGTCTGCACGAAGAATTGCGTGACATGTTGGAACGGTTCCGGGAGGATGTTTTCAAAAAAGTGGAGGCCGACAAGGATCCACAGCGTATCGTGCAACTCAGCCTGGTCATGGTTCCCAAATCCAAGGTGAAGGAGAAGGCGGCGTGAGGAGGTTGCTGCAAATAGGCCTGGCTTTGCTGGTAATGTGCGTCGTTGCCTGTTCGCCGGAGAGGCGTCCCACCGGAGATCAGACGGCCGGCGGAGATGATTATCCCAACGCCGTGGATGCCCTCGGGAAAAAATCGGCGTCATCCCTGAATGACAGTACGGATTGGAATTCGGCCTTCAGCGACATGCCCGACAGCGTGCCCGGCCTTTACGATACCGCAAGCGTTCCCGAATCCGCCCAGTCCGGGAAATCGAAACCGCTGTCGAAATTTGCGGCTTCGATGATTTCCGTCACGATTCCCATAATTCCAGATGACAGCCTGCTCAAGCCGGACAGCCTCCTGGATTCGGTGAAAACGGTGGTGGATTCCACCGACGGCACCACAACGGTGATAAGGACGCGCTACACCGACACGGTCACCATTCAGGACAGCGTGGTCACCCTTCCTAATCTCCTTCTTGCCAGCCGATTCATCAAAACGGCTGGGGCGGACACGCTGGAGGTTTGGGAGCTGTTGGACGGCGACGGCGACGGAGCGGTGTTGGATTATTCCCTGGATTCCAACGTGGTGGATTGGGTGAGAAGCCGGCTGGTAGAGGGAGCCGATGTTCTGGAAATCACTACCCGGGTTCGTCTGGCCGCATTCCCCGAATCCGGACGGAACTATGTGATTTATTTCTTCGAGGAAAAGGTCATGCGTGATGGGGGCCGAATTACCCTGGAAATAAGCGGAAGCCGCTCCGACTCGACTTTCCGGCCGGGCGAAAGGGCTTATGTGACCCGAACCAACAAGCATCCCGACAACGATATTTCCGAGAAAACCCTGCGCTTGACGGTAGATCTGGATGCCCAGGCAGGATCATTTGAAAGTAATCGTCTCGCGGCGGTTCAGACGCAAGAATACTACCGGCGCGGTGACTGGGAATCCTTCCGTTTGCTCTACACGCCCGATGATCCGATTCCGGCAGGTAAGTCGGCAATCGAGGGAACCGTGGAGGCCACCTTGATGGCGCCTTCGGAAGAAGCCTTTTCCTTCAGCGGCCGACGTATGGATGCCGGATGGGAAGGTGCCGTTGCCGGGCCGGACAACCGGATTTGGAAAGTTCGATTTTCTCCTCAGGGCGCGGTAATTTCCGCCGTCGAGCAATAACCCTCTTAGGTATACAAGCCTTTTTCCCATCCTTTCATGCTAAAATCGTGGGAGCTAAAACGTAATAAAAATATTTCTTATTTATTAATTATTGAGACAATAAAACGGCCTAATTATACTTAAATAGCGAAAAAATGTTGGAATAACGTAATATGATTAAGTATTAATCGTTGAAAGCAGGCCCCTTTCGCGGTATCTTCTGTTCAGAACCCAGGGGACACCCCCTTTCAAACGCAACTGAAAAGGAGATAGCGATGAATACCAAGAATCACACCATCCGAACCCACCTCGCCGGTACGGCAGGCCTTTGTGGTCTGTTGGTATTGGCCGGGTGCTTTTCCAGCGAAAAATCATCCAGCACCGGGCCCAATCTGGGATCCAAAGCCGTCATCGAAGGGCGGGTACTGGGAGAGTCGACCTTGAACAAGGGATCGGGAAAAATGGGAATCTCCGGCGCCGCGGTTTTCGTAGCCCAGGTGCAAGCCGACGGATCGCTTAAAGAAGTTTCCGAAGCGCGGGTTACCACCGACGCCTCCGGTCGTTTCGAGGTGGAAGCCGCCTTGGATGGAGTCCGCGAATTGGTGATTGTGGCGAAGGAAGAAGCCCGGGAATGGAAATCCGTGGTGAGCGCCGAAGTGAAAAAAGGCGCCAAGGCGGTGAGTCGCCCGTTGACCTCGGAGAGTTCTCTGGAAGCCGAGGTTTTTGCGCAAATCCATGCGGACGGGCAGGCCGGATTGGTGCACTTCTCGCACATCGCGGCGCATATAGATGCGGAGATGGCGGCAAAGGTAAAATCGGAAGGCCGGGCGGAGGCCAAAGTCGCCCTGGCCAAGTCCTTGACGGCTGCTGCCAAGGCCCGTGCTGAAGTCATGAAGGCGGCGGGCGCCACGGTTGTCACCCTGGAAAAAGTCAAGGACGCTGAAGCCGAGGCGCAAGCCCGTCTGGAAGCTGATTTGCATGCTTCCGTCGAGGGGGCATCACAAGCATCCGTCGCCTACGAAAACCATAGGAAAGCCCGATTCAAAGCCCATACCGATGCAGGCATCCGCTTGAACACTTTCGGGCAGTCTCAGGAAGCGGGCATGCGTTCATTTTTGCGGACGCAAAGTGAAATGAAGGAAGAACTCCGCCTGGCATTGGCGCGGAACATGGCGGAATGGCAAGCCCGCTCCAGCTCGGCTTCGGCGCAAGCGGAATTCAAGGCGGCCGGCGCGGCGCAGGCGCATATCGATGCCTTGGCAAAGGCCGAGGCGGACCTTGTCGCTTCCATCCGGGTTTCCGGAAACATCACCGCTGTCGATTCGGCTTTCGAGAGCTATCGCCAATCGCTGTGGACGGAATTCAAAACCGCCTTCTCGGAGCAGGCCGACGCTATGTTGGCGCTGAAGGATTCTTCCACGGCGCGCGCCACGCTTGAAGCCGAACTCAAAGTGTCCGTAACCGACGATGAAGTAGCAAAGGCCTATGCCCGCTATTATGCGAAATTGAACGAGGAAGCCAAGGCGGGATTGTCCGGCATGGATGCCGCCACCGCGATAAAATTCGCGTCTCTCGGTGAAACCGCGATTCTGGTGAGAGCGGACGGTGAGACCAAAATCGATGGGGGAGTGGGCGTCGATTCCACCCAGACCGGCGGCGGAATAACGGAAAAAGTGGCGTCGGCTTTGCGGGCCGGAGACGAGGCCCGACTGCGCTATCTCACCGATATCGAAACCTCGATAGACGAAGCGGAAGCCAAGGTGTTGGTGGAAACCTCCGTGAAGGCGGAAGCCGAATTGGAAAACGCCTGGAAGGCTGCGGCGGGTGATGTCGCCAAACTTAAGGCCGCGGGTGAAACCTATGTAAAGACGATGACCGAAGCATACGTAGAGGCTGAAGCCGATGCGCGCGCCTTCGCGGTGGCGCAGGAGGCTTATGCCCGCGCCTTGCTGAAACAAGCGGCCGAATTGGAAGGCGAAGCCCGCCTGCTGGTTATCCGCAGGGCGATGCGAACCAAAGCCTTGGCGGTATCGGCCGCGGTAACGGCGCAATTCAAGGTTACCGGAGCTTCCGATGAGGTCATGACGGCCTTGGATGCCGCGGCTCTGAGCCTGGTCAAAGCCCTTGATACCGCCGCCTCGCCGGAGGCCATGGCCCAGGCTTTCACCGCCTTCCACGCCGCCGTGGTGGTGCAGCTGCAAGCCCAATTTGCCGTCCATGCCGTGGGTATCGCAGGCGCCGACAGCGCGGTGCATGCCGAGGGAGGCGCCAAGGCTACTTTCGCCGCTGAATTCTCCGGAGCGGCTACCGGCGCTGCGGCCGTCAAAGCCTATGCTGCTTTGCGTGCCTCCGCTACCGCCGAATTGAAAAAGGCCCTGGCACTTGCGTCCGATGCGGATATCGATGCCATGGCGAAAGTGCTGTTTCTGGCTTCCATTTGCGGGTGATTCCGCCTTGCCTAAGTAAAAATCCATTTTCTTTGTGGCGGGACCCTCGGGTTCCGCCTTTTGTACGAGTGCCGGGCATGACGCGCTCACTTTTGTTATCATTGCATTGCCATTCCGGAGAAAATCCTGCCTTCCCCTTCCCCTGATACGCATCGGCCTTCGCCGTCCAGTTCTCTGCTGGGTTCCGGCTCAGGCATGTTCTTCATCTTTCTGGGTTTCTCCAGCATCCAATTCCATTCCTACCTGTTCGAAACCAAGGGACTCAAGGCTATTGAGGTGGGATTGGTGCTGACCCTGGGGTATGCCGCGGGAATCCTTTCCCCTGCCGCCCAGGTGCATCTGATCCGGTTGATGGGAGGCGCCCGGCGCCCCCTTTTGATAATGCTGGCCCTGTCGGGGATTTGCCTGGTGGCGCTTCCTCATCTCGATACCTTCTGGGCGCTGGCGGCGGTTTTTTCCGTGGGAACCTTCTGTCTGTCGAGCGTGCATCCGCTCAACGTGGCATGCACTCTCGAGAATCTGCGCCATCGGGGCCACGGACTTTTTTTCAAGTTACGCTCGCTGGGCACCGTCGGATTTCTAATCGGCTGCATGGGCAGCTTTTTTTTCCAGGACCTTTCGGATTTGCCCTGGCTTTACCTGGGATTTTCCGCAGCGCTATTCGCCGCCTTCCTGAGCGTTCGCGGCGCTTATCGCAAGGCTGAGGGCACGGGAGTCCCGATCGGCACCGCTCCCAGCCTTCGCAAGGCCCTGCGCCTATTGTCGCGTCCGCGCACCTTACGCCTGTTGCTGATAATCGGAGTGGTCAATCTGGCGAATTCCATGGCCACGGGCGTGCAGGGCAATTACCTGTTCAACCACTTCGAAAGCGGACAACAGTCCATCAGCATGGCCTGGATAGTCTCCACGGCCTTCGAAGTTCCCTGGATGTTTTTGTGCATATACATATTGCAGAGGTTCCATCTGCGTTACGTACTTCTCCTGGGCATTCTGGGAACCGTCGTAAAGCTCGCGGGCATGGGCCTTGCGGACAGCCTCTGGCAATTCTACCTGTCATTGACCTTGCACGGCTTTTTTTTCGCGGGTGCTGCCACCGGATTCAACGTTTACCTCGATCGCTGCTATGGCGCCGCCGACCGGCCTACGCTGCAAACCTTTTCCGTCATATTCTCCTCCAGTATTCCGTTCGCTTTGGGAGCCTTATTGGCCGGAATGATTTGGGAATGGATTTCGCTCGCCGCCGTCTATTGGGTGGCCGCGGGAATTTCCTTGGGCGCGGGTATTTTGGGCACCCGGTTCCTGTTGGGCCTTAAAATTCCGCTTCCCGAAGGAGGCGACTCCGGGCTGAAATCGGCGATGGGGCAAAAACCGGTGGCCAAGGAAAGCTAAGGGATTTAAAATTGATTTTCGCTTGTTCGCTTCCCCTATCGAATCGAAGCGGCGTATTAGAAGGACGGTACCATGATTTTGTCACGCCTCATCCTGGGAATTATCCTGTTAAGCGCAGCGCCGCTTTTGGCCAGAGACTCCGATAAGGACGGCATTCCCAACAAATACGACGAGTGTCCCAAAGAACCCGAGGATATCGACGGTTTTCAGGATCAGGATGGGTGTCCCGACCCGGACAACGATGCCGACGGCATTTGCGATCCCTGGGTGGCGGCAAAGGGTCAGCAGGCGAAATACGCTTCGATTTGCAGGGGAAGCGATAAATGCCCCGACATACCGGAGGACAAAGACGGATTCCAGGATGAGGATGGTTGTCCCGATCCGGATAACGACGGTGACGGTATTCCCGACGTAAGGGATAAGTGTCCCAATGATCCCGAAGACTTCGACGGTTTCCAGGATGTAGACGGTTGCCCCGATCCCGATAATGACGGCGACGGCATTTGCGATCCCTGGGTAGCTGAAAAGGGTCAGCAGGCGAAATACGCTTCGGTTTGCAAGGGAAGCGATAAATGCCCGCAAACCCCCGAGGATTTGGATGGATTCGAGGATGAAGACGGGTGTCCGGACCTCGACAATGACGGTGACGGCATTCTGGACGAATTCGACAAGTGCCCCAACGAACCGGAAACGGTCAACGGTATTGAAGATACCGACGGGTGTCCCGATAAAGCCCTGCCGCCCTTGAAGCCATCCCAGATCTTTCCTTTGTGGAAATTCCGCACAGGCACGGCTGATTTGATGGTCGAGGCGATACCGTCGCTCGATCAATTCGCCAAACAACTCATGGAATATCCCGACAGCGTGGTGGAAATCCGGGTATTCAGCTGGTATAAGGGCGGGGACAAGGCAGCCTATTTGGCCCATTTGCAATCGCAATCCCAGGCCATCGTAAACCATCTGGTCCAGAAAGGCGTCAACCTCGAACAGATCAAGCAATTGCAATATACCTTGGAGGCTATGGAGGCCTATAAGGACGGCGAACAGGACTTCAACCAGAATAGGCCCGTCGAAGTGCATTTGCTAAATTAGGCGGATGCCGAAAACCCGTCTTTGGGCTGCAGTGGGGTTACTATCCCTACTGACGCCCGTGCTTACGATTACGCCCTATGCCGAGGGACCCTCGGCTTTCCGGCAACCCGTCAATACGGTTGCACCCAAGGCCTGGTTGGGGATTTCCTTTACCGATATACCCCAAGCACAAGTTCCGGCGGCCTACGCGCATTCTCAGGCCGAAGGCGCCGTGCGCGTTGAAGAGGTTTTTCCGGGCACGTCCGCCGATCAGGCGGGAATGCAGCCGGGTGATTTCATTCTGGCGATAAACGGCGCGGCACTGGCCGGACGCAAAACCTTGCTCGATTCCATCGGCGCGAAAAAGGTGGGAGAAGTGGTGGAGGTTCGCCTCGGCCGCGCGGGCAAAGTCCTCACGCAGAAAATGGCTTTGTCTCCCAAGCCCGAGGATATGGCGGCCATTACCCGAATGCTCATAGGCAGCCCGGCGCCTGCCCTCCAAGGCGATTATTATCATGAACCTGCCGGCACGCTCAGCGCGAACAAGGGCAACGTAGTCGTCCTGGATTTCTGGGCGACCTGGTGCGGTCCCTGTCGCGTCATCATTCCCTATCTCAATACCTTCAACGATAAGTTCCGTGATGAAGGCGTTAAAATCATCGGCGTCAGTTCCGAAAATCTGGAGGAGCTGGAGCGCTTCCGGGGGGAGTCGAAACAGACTTACCCCCTTTTCCGGGACACCGCAGGGCTGACCATGCGCGCCTTTCGGGCTTACGCCTATCCCACCCTGGTTTTCATCGATAGAAAGGGAGTGGTGCAGCGTATCGAGGTCGGCGCGCACCATCCCGCCCAAGTGGAGAAATGGATTCGGGAACTGTTATAGGGTTCTCGCATCGGCCCCACTCTACTTTCATTCAACAAAAATAGTGCGCATAGCGCTCCCGCAGGGACAGGACTCCTCCGGATGCGACAATGAGATGATCGAGCACGGGGATTCCCAGGGTTTGGCCCGCTTGCGCCAGGCGACGCGTAACCTGCAAGTCGGCGTCGGAAGGTTCCAAGCGTCCCGACGGGTGATTATGGGCGACTATGATGCCCACGGCTCTATCCGCCACGGCGCATTGGAAAGCTTCGCGCGGGTGGATTTGGCTTTGATTCACCAACCCCACCGTTACCATATGGCATTTGATCAATTGGTTTCCCGCGTCGAGGGTCAGTACCGCAAACGCTTCCTGAGGGCTGGCCTTGAGAGATGCCAAGGCGGGCAAGGCGTCATGGGGAGTACTGATGCGCAGCCGCTGTCTGGAAGTGAGGAAGCGCCGCGAGAATTCCACGCTGGCCAGAATCTGGCAGGCTTTGGCCGGGCCGATGCCGGGAAGCGCGCACAAAACCTCCCAGGTCGGCTCCTCATGCAATCCGTTCAATCCCTCTACGACTTGGTGCGCCAAATGAAGCACATCGTGACCCGGCCCTCCTTTCCCCAACACGATGGCCATCAATTCCGCATTGCTCAAGACTTGCGGGCCTTCCCGCATCATTTTCTCGCGAGGCCTGTCTTGTAGGGGCATCCCTTTGATACGAACCATTTCTGCTCCTGTAATTACCGGATTTCAGCCACGGGCGGCGAAAATCGGAGAGAGGAATATAACGCACAACGGGGACTAAAATTGTCCCCGCAAAAAACTCCGGTCCGGTTCTTTCCTCCGTCTCAAGGTATAAATAATCGCATTTTCATCAGGGGTGGGAGAGTAGAATGGGGGTTATGAGGGTATATCCGGGGTGTTTTTCCAATTATGATGCTTGAATAGCCCTAAGTTTGCCTTAAAATGAGAGATTTCCAACCAACAGATGCGTTATGGCGTGGGAGTTTATGTAAAAATTCCGATTTTTAGCTCAATTAGTGAAGGCAGCGGATGATATTTAGGTAAGAATTGGAATAAAAAGTTGATATTCGACAAAGGTTGAATCCTATTCAAGCAAATGTTACCTTAAAGGATTCAAATTCGGAATTTCTGAATTTAAAGGGACTTAATAATGCGTAAGAAAACCTGTACCGGCGCCGAGGCTCTCATCCATGCCATCCATCAGCATGGGGTGGAATACATTTTCGGCCACCCCGGAGGAGCTGCCATTCCCATTTTTGACGCACTGGTTGATTCCCCCATCAAATTCGTTTTGACGCGGCATGAACAGGGCGCCACCCACATGGCCGACGGCATGGCCCGCGCCACCGGCAAGGCCGGAGTGGTGCTGGTGACTTCGGGACCGGGAGCCACCAATACCGTAACCGGCATTCTCACCGCGCAGATGGATTCGGTACCGATGATCATCATCACCGGGCAGACCATCGCCTCCATGTTGGGATTGGACGCATTTCAGGAAGCCGACGTGGTGGGTATAACCTATCCCGTGGTGAAGCATTCCTACCTGGTCAAGAAGGTGGAGGACATTCCCCGTATCATCAAAGAGGCCTTTTATATCGCCGAAACCGGCAGGCCCGGTCCGGTGCTCATAGACATTCCCAAAAACATCTCCTCGGCGGAATTCGAGCCCGACTTCAACGTGGAAATGGATTTGCCGGGATATACGGTACCGGGAAAAGGCGATGCGGAAGCCGTGTCGCGCGCCGCCGATTTGCTGCAAAAGGCCAAACGACCGCTTCTGCTCGTGGGGCACGGAGCGGTCATCTCGGACGCGAGCCGCGCATTGCGCGCCTTCGCCGAGAAATTACGGATTCCCGTGGTCAACACCTTGCTTGGAAAAGGCGCCTTTCCCGAATCGCATGAGCTCAGCCTGGG
>CAYNXV010000029.1:0-9651 GCA_964401245.1 uncultured Bifidobacteriales bacterium
GAGGCGCTTTACGTTGGCGGGAATGGTGGCGGAGAACAGGAAGGTACAGCGCTCCTTGGGCAATAAACCGTGAATCCGTTTCATGTCGGGGTAGAAACCCATGGAAAGCATTTCGTCCGCCTCATCCATGACCCAGTCACGGATGGAACTCAGACGGAAGGGGCCGTTGAGGATTTGATCCAATACCCGTCCCGGAGTGCCTACCACCAGGTGAACGCCGTTTTTCAAGGCCTCCAATTGGGGTCCGTAGGCGACGCCGCCATAAAGCGCCACGGCCTCGATTCCCAGCGGCTTTCCGAAGCGGACGGCTTCTTCGTATACCTGCACCGCCAACTCGCGCGTCGGCACCAGAATCAGCGCCTGGGGACGGCGATGTTCCACTTCAATGACTTCGAGAATGGGTAGGATGAAGGCTCCGGTTTTCCCCGATCCGGTTTTCGATTGTACGATGATGTCCTGGGCCGCCAATAAATAGGGTATGGCCTTTTTCTGCACTGGCATGAGATCGGCCCAATTGTTGGCGCGGATGACCTCTTGTAGGCGGGGAGAGAATTTGTCCAGGGAAAAGTCTTCGAGGGGTGGCTGCGGCTCGATGATTTTCAAATTGGCCATCGAGGTGGGGTTACTGGGGGATAGGGGTTCGGCCCCTGGATTGGTTGTGTTCATATTAAGATACCGTGCCTTCCCGGACTTCATATCCGGGTTCAGGGACTCCTGATGGTGATGGACGGGGGGATTGGCTGGAGTTCCCGGCCTGGGTCATTAAAAATACATTCACCGGCCCAAATGCCAAATAGCCGGTCATTTTACCGGACTTCGCTGCCGTCGGGGGAAATACTTCGCAAAGGCCCCTGCGAATAGGTCAATGGCCTTTCCGCCTGCCGAACCACCCCCTGCTCCACTTTGAGAGGAAAGCTCAGAAATTCGTCCAAGGTGATTTTGGCTTTCGGGGAGGAGACTATGCCTTCCGCGGTCACCCTTTCGCCGGGAATACCTCCGTCGGGATGGATGGGGTGCAGGGCGCCTTCGGGTCCGGAGGCCGCCAAGAGCATGCCCTGACTTTTCACTCCCCGTAAATTGGCCGCCTTGAGATTGGCGACGATGACCACAGGCCTATCCTTCAGGTCTTCCGGGGGGATTTGGCCGCGCAAGCCGGCGCACAAGGTGCGTTTTTCCTCTCCCATATCCACTTCCAAGACATACAGCTTTTCGGCATTGGGATGGTCCTCGACCTTGATAACCTTGGCTATGCGTAAATCAACGGCGCCGAAGGGTTCCGCGGTCGACCCGGGTGTAAGTGAAGGTTGGGAGGGGGAGGGGACCGGTTCTTTTTCCCAGCGTATACGGGGAAAAAGGTGCACCGAATTAGGCATGTCTTTTTCGGGATTCCATGCGCCCCAAATTAGCGGAGATTTTCCCTCGTCGATTCCCAAGGCCCCCAGGGCTTCAGTCATCTTGGCGGGCATGACGGGCTTAAGCAAGGTGAAGCAGAGGCGCAGCGCCTCCGCCGCCGGAAACAGAATGGCGTTCAGGGCTTCGGGATAGTCGGCCGCTCCCTTATCCAGCTTCCAGGGCGCCTGGGTTTCCAGGAATTTATTGACCGAGCGAACCACGGTAAACACCTCTTCGATGCCTTGCGACAATTTCAGGCCGGCGATTTTTTCACAAGAGGACTTCACCACCGTATCGGCCAGGGATTGCAAGGAGCGGGAGGCTTCCGTCAAAGTTTCCACCTTCCGCAGACGCGAGTCGAGACCGGTCGCGGCCAATTTGAGAATCCGGCTTAAACCGTTTCCCAGGTCATTGGCCAAGTCCGAATTCACCCGATTGACGAAGGCTTCTTCGCTGAAGGAGGCGTCGAGTCCCAGCACCATTTCACGCGCCAGAAAAGACCGGAAAGCGTCCACTCCATAAACATCCGCCATGGCCATGGGATTGACCACGTTGCCGGTGGTCTTGCTCATGCGCGCATTGTCCATCATCCACCAGCCATGGGCCAGGATATGGCGGGGAAGCGGAAGATCCACCGCTTTGAGCAGAGTGGGCCAATAAACCGCATGGGTGGTCAAAATATCTTTGCCGATAAGATGGTAGTCGGCAGGCCAGATGGAATTGCCGTCAGGAAACCTGCGGCCGGTTACGGCCGATACATAATTGAACAGGGCGTCCACCCAGACATAAGCCACGTAGTCGGAATCGAAGGGCAGGGTGATTCCCCATTGCAGACGGGATTTGGGGCGGCTGATGCATAAGTCGTTCAAGGGTTGGCGAAGGAATCCCAATACTTCGTTTTTACGGAAATCCGGCTGGATGAAATCGGGATGGCTTTCGATATACTCCACGAGCCAGTCCTGATATTCCGACATCTTGAAGAAATAATTTTTCTCGAGGATTTTCTCGACGGGGCGCCCGCTGATGGGATCTTTGCCGTCCACCAATTCCTTCTCAGTGAAGAAGCGCTCTTCCGACAGCGAATACCATCCCTCGTATTCCTTGGGGTAAATCCTGCCGTTGTCCCAAAGTTTTTGCAGCATCTCTTGAACGAAGGCGATATGCTCGGGATCGGTGGTGCGTATGAAATGGTCGTGATTGATTTCCAATCTTTTCCAGGCATCCTTGAAACGCAGGGAATAGATGTCGCAATGCTCCTGGGGAGAATGCCCTTTCTTTTCCGCGGCCTGCTGCACCTTCTGGCCATGCTCGTCGGTGCCGGTGAGGAAAAAGGTGGGAGAACCCATCAACCGGTGATAGCCGGCGAGAATATCGGCCAGCAGGGTGGTATACGCGTGGCCGATATGCGGGATATCGTTCACATAATAAATGGGAGTGGTAACGTAGAACGATGCGGGTTTGGACGTGCTCATGCTGGGCTAAAGTTAATTATTTAGAGCGCCGCGCCCGGGATTTGCGGGCCAACTCCACCACTTCTCCGACTACGATGAGGGTGGGGGAATCGAATCCCCGGCGTGACAGTTCCACCGCCAATGATTGGAGAGTGGCGAAGCAGATTTTCTGGTCGGGAGCGGTGCCGTTTTGCACTGCGGCGGCCGGAGTGGAAGGCGCCCAGCCGTTCGCAACGAAGGCGGAAACGATTTCACCCAGCTTTTGCAACCCCATCAAAAGCACAATCGTGTCGGCTTTGGGAATTTCGACATTGACCTGCGAATAGGCCATTCCGCTCATGACGGCGTAGGAGCGGGCCAGTCCCCGGGTGGTAAGGGGAATGCCGGCCCAGGTCGGCGCCGCCGTGGTGGAACTCAACCCCGGAATCACATTCCAGGGAATGCCCGCTTTTTCCAAGGCCAGCACTTCTTCCCAACCCCTGCCGAATACGAAAGGGTCGCCGCCTTTAAGGCGAACGACGCGCCGACCCGCCCTCGCATAGGAGACGAGATGGGCTTCGATATCCACCTGCCGGGCCGATTCGAAATGGCCGCGCTTGCCTACTTCGAGTATCAGGCAATCTTTGGATGCCCAAGCCAGCGTTTCGGTGGGTATGAGCCTGTCATGGATGAGGACTTCCGCCTTTTCCACCGCCTCCTTGGCCAAAAGGGTCATGAGTCCCGGATTCCCCGGACCAGCGCCTACCAATAATACCGGGTAGATGGGATGCGTCGTCTTGGCGGGCACGGGAGTATCGCCGGCGGATTTTTTCTCCAGGCGGGCATCCAGAAAAGAGCGTAGGGCTTCTTCGTTCCCGGATTGGAAATCGGCCAACAGCCTGCCATAGGGTAGTGAGGCGAAAATATCCTGTAAATCCCGTGGTCCCCATTTTTTGCGCGCCTCCATCCGGATTTCACCCAGAATGCGGGCGAAATCGCCCAAGCGGGTTCCGAGTAGACGAGAGATTTCACGGCGTAAATGCCGGGTCAAACCGGGCGCCTTTCCGCCGGTGCCCACGGCGACGGTCACATCGCCTTGGCGATGCACGCCCGGCACATGAAAGGAACCCGCCATGGACGAATGGGCGGCATTGCAGGGTATGCCGGCCCGGGAGCAACGCGCGGCCACGGCCTCGTTGACTTCGGTGTCGTCCGTCAAGGCGAAAACCAGGTGGTAGCCCTGTTCATCTCCGGGAATGTATTCGCGGTTTTCCAGGGTAACGGCCGGTAGCAGCCGGGTTACCGCTTCCACGGCCCGGGGCGAAACCACGGTCACATCGGCGCCGCATTGCAGCAATTCGGGAATGCGTCTGGCGGCGACCCGTCCGGCCCCCACCACCAGTACCGGACGTTTTTCCAGATCGAGAAAGACGGGATAAAGTCGATTAGTCATTTTTATCCTTTGGGCGCCGGAACCATTCCCTGCCTATGGTCAGGAGGATCTTCCTTCCCGCCCGATAACTCCCCAGGAAGGTTCCGGAGATTTTGGAGGTACCAATCCGCTTCCGGTACGAAACCGGAACTTCAGTCACCCGCAGCCCGCGGCTCAATGCCTTTGTCTGCATCTCTACCGTCCACCCGAAATCCCGATCGCGCATATCGAGTTGCACCAGGGATTCATAACGGATGGCGCGGAAAGGTCCCAAATCGGTATAGCGATAATCCCAACCCCAGGCGATCAAGGTGGTGGAAAGCCAATTTCCAAAGCGGGCCACGGGAAGCAGCGCGCCGTTTTCGCGATTCCCCAACACCCGCGACCCGATGACCAAATCGGCCTTATCGGCAAGGATGGGTTCCACCACCCGAAGCATTTCTTCGGGGTGATCGCTGTAATCCCCGTCAAGAAATACCACAATCCCCGTATCGGGGCGCGAAGTCAAAATCTCCAGACCGCGCAAGCAGGCGGCCCCGTATCCCCTTCGCGGTTCGTGTACCACGGTAGCGCCGGCGGCTTTCGCTGCGGACACGGTGCCGTCCGTGCTGCCATTGTCGACGACGATAACTTCGGATATTCCGGCAGGAATGGCTTTCAGCACACGGGGAAGGGCGTCTTCCTCGTTCAAAGCGGGAATGATGACCCGGATTACCGGGATGGAGTTCGACTGCGAAGCCATGTGAAAATTCCCAGGGCCAGGGGAGGTAGATATTGGGGCCAGCGTAGCCAATGCACTTCCTGCCAGCTTCCGCCGAGGTGGAACCGGTAATTCACAAAATAGTTAACCAAAATGGTGCCCGTCATAAGCAGCCAAGGAAGGTTGAGCCGCATGGAGGCGAAGGGCAGTACCCACAGCAAATACCAGGGATGCACGGTGGGAAGGAACAGCAGCGTGAGTCCCATCCACCAAAGGCCTTGGGAAGCCGGGCTGCGGTGGCGCACGTGAAAATAAACCATCGGAATGCAAAGAAGGAATATCACCCTGGCCGTCCAATCGCGCCAATCGCTCCCGCCCAACCCCTCCGCCGCGCCATTCAGTAAATAAGGAACCATGGAGTTGTAGGTGAAAGCCTGGCCGAAATGGGCGACATTGGCCAACGCACCCGACAGATAGAGGACGGACAGCGTCAGCGCCAATATCAGCAGCACCCCCGCAGCTCCCTGCCATGCACCGCGCCGAGACATGAGCAGGGGTAGCCAGGCAAGTGATATCACTTTTATGAGTACCGATGCCGAAAGGAAAAACGCCGCGGGTAGAAAGATGCGGGCGGGAAGATAGACCAGGAATGCCAAGGCAAAGACCAGCAGCAGGCTTTCAAAATGGCCGCGCCCCGCAACCTCCAAAATGAGGAGCGGATTGAGAAAAAACACCGCAAGTGTCGTTTCGGGCGCGCCTTCTCTTTGCTGCAGACGCCGGAAAAGCAGCAAGGCGGGGATTTCGGCGAGGGTAAACGCGATTTTGAAAAACAGGGGGGAGGCGGATATCGAGGCCAATAGGGCCAAAATCATTTGTATCAGGGGAGGATAAATAGCCGGGTGAGAGGGGTGGTTGATCAGAGCCCAAGACGTGTTTCGCAGCGGTTCCAGGTGCGGATGGTCCGGCGCGAGAACATAGGGGTTGAAGCCTTCCAGCCATGCCCTCGCCTCCCAGACATAGCGGTGGATATCGTCGCAAGGGTACACCCAAAGCGCGAGTGCGCGCGCAGACATTCCCAGAATCAGCAATTGCGCAAAGGAAAGCGAAACGCGGCCTTGTACAAAGGCGCCCCAATAAAGGGCGAATGCCAAGGCCATGAGAGGAAGAAAAAGAAAAAAATACCGCTCAACGTCGCCGAGAAAAGCCAACCCGGCGTAGGGCGCCAGGAGGAGGAGAGCTAGTAGGCCTGTTGAGTCTCGACCGCGAGCTCTTCGGGCGCCAGGACTTCGGGAGCCAGGCGGAGCAGGTAAAGCTTCTTCAGATAATGAATTAGGGACATGCATCCTACCACCGTGAATCCCACGGAATACAATCCGAGAAACGGACCGACGAGATATTTTTCCGCGTCGATGTACATGAGAAAACCGAAGAAGCAATAGACGCCCAGGGACAATTCCACCATGGATCCGATGGGGAACTTGGATTTATACAGGCGCAGGGCTTTGTCTCCTGCCTTGGGAGTGCGGATGAAGGTGCCTTTGTTGCCGGATAACGCCGAGGTGACGGCCCGGGTATTGTTGAAAGCCACGCCGACGCCCAGGGCCATCAAAGTGGGGAGGGATAGGATGCGGCTTTTCCAGTTCTTGCGCGAGACCCTCTGCGCGACCATGTACAGGATGGATGGGGCCAGCGAAGAAACCAGAATGAGCAGGCAAAGGGAAGCGAATGCGAAGGTGCTCACTTTGAAAGGAAAGAAGATGAGCAGGGGTGCCGCAAGCAATGCGGTCATGAGCATCAAGGGATGGATGGCATAATGCGTGGTATGGAGGATGGATTGGAGTTTTACGGGCAGCGACTGCTTCGACATCAGGACTTTGGGTAGAAGCTTCATGGCCGTTTGGATGGAGCCCTTGGCCCAGCGGAATTGCTGGGACTTGAAGGCGTTTATGTCGGAAGGAAGTTCGGCCGGAACCACCAGGTCGTATAAGAATTTCATGCGCCATCCCGCCAATTGGGCGCGATAGGAAAGATCCATGTCCTCGGTCAGGGTATCGCCCTGCCACCCGCCGGCAGCGTCGATGGCTTCGCGCCGCCATACTCCGGCGGTACCGTTGAAGTTCATGAACAGCCGGCCCCAGGAGCGGGCGGATTGCTCTATCACGAAATGTCCATCTATGCCGATGGACTGCGCGAGAGTGAGGGAAGATTCGTTGGAATTGAGATGACCCCAGCGAGCCTGCACCAGTCCCACCGAGTCGTCCATCACCAGGAATGGAATGGAACGGAGAAGGTAGTCGCGAGGCGGGACGAAATCGGCGTCGAAAATGGCAAGAAACTCGCCTTTGGCCACCAACATGCCCTCCGCCAGCGCGCCGGCTTTGTAGTCATGGCGGTTGGTGCGGTGGATATGCACGATGTCATGCCCTTCGGCCTGCATCTCGGCGACAATCCGCGCGCAAAGCTCCTGGGATCCGTCGGTCGAGTCGTCGAGCACCTGGATTTCATGCTTGCCCATGGGATATTCCATGTCGCATACAGCCCTTACCAGGCGTTCCACCACGTTCGTTTCGTTGTACACCGGTAACTGCGTAGTTACCACGGGAAGATTGTCCATGCCGTCTTCGGCATAGAATCGGCGGAGTTTACGCTGATCCGAGACCACTTCCTTCCTCTGATTTTTCAGGAAGATCGTCAAAAGCCAGTAGCAATTGATCCCGTAAATGAAAAGCCCTATGGATGCAACGGCATATAGCCCGAAAAGGAGGTATACAAATAAGTCCATGGCGGTCACTTTGTCTTTATAACGTTGAGTGGTTCAGTCGTGCGCAGGCGTTGGAAATCGTCTTCCGTGTCTACGTCTGCCAGAGTCGGTAGCAAAAGGTAGCTTATGTTTCGGTTTTCGAGAATGGTTTTTGTTGCTTGAAATACATGGGGGGTGCTCCAGGGGATTTTCGCGAATAAACCCGGATTTTCCCGACTCAGCCCCAGGAGATAGTAACCCCCATCGCTCGCGGGTCCAATCACCGCTTCGCAGGTGTCCAATTCCCTATAAGCCTGGTGCAAAATTTCGGCTTCCAGGCCGGGGCAATCAGTCCCGATTACCACCACTTTTGTTGCTCCCTCCCGGAAGGCTTCCTTGAATGCCAAGGCCATTCTGACCCCCAAATCACCTTCCCCTTGCGGACGGAAGGTTCCCGAATAGGGCCCCCAGGCGGGGTCATCGATGGCATTTTCATCCGGGGTAACCCTTAATTCGGCCGGAAACCCGGATTTTCGCACCGCTTCAAGGGTATGCCCTAGCAATACCCGATAAATTTCCAGAGCCGTATTCTCTCCCAGGGTTTTGGCCAATCGGGTTTTACAGCGGCCCTTTTCGGGATAGCGCGCGAATACAATCAATTTCGAGCTCATTTTACGGGACGAAATAATAACAACTGGAGCACAGGGTGATGCGAATCGGGGCATTTCGGGGGCAAAAAACGCTTAAACGTGAAAGAGACCTTTAACAGGCCTCTTTCCGAATGAAGTTACCCGGTACACGGGTCAAGGATTAGGAGAATGAATCACTTTTCGGTCGAGGGAGCATCCGTAGGCTGTCTGCGTCGCCGGGACTGGAAAGGCATGATTACGGGTTGTTTCAAGGCGTATTCCTCGAATTGAGACTCGTAATCCGACCATCCCTGGGTAGATCGGGGAGCGGTGTAATAGGGGCGGCGCCCTTGGGATTGCATGCGAAGAAAATGATGGCGCTGGTGTTCCGTACGGTGATTTTCGCAATATCGGGGATAGATGTTATGGTCCGGATAAACGGTAAACGTATACCGGCGCGCGCAACCGTCCAAGGCGCAGGTCATGGTTTGGACCTGGGGTTTGCTTTCCGGAGTATCGATCACAAGGTTACATTCCTCCGCTTTGGGTATTTCCTTGGGTACATACCTTTCGGCCCGGCTTTTTCGGGTCCTGTGTTCCGGGCAGTAGAGGGAGGTCGGGCTACCTTCGAACTTACCGCCGCACCCGGGGTGCTTGCAGGTTCGGGTCTCCCTTCTCACCCGACTGGGGCTATTGGAATGGAGGATCATCTTCGGCCTTTCCTTCCTTTGACGCGTTGGTCTCGAAATCATGCGGAGTTGCTGGTCCACACATTAATCCATATCGGCATTAGTGAGTCCGGCTTTAGGTTTGATGTTAATTTCTTGTATATCAATAACTTGCATCCTCTCTAGAAGCCCTGGAACAACAAAAATCCAAAGGGGTGCGGAAGGCTGCGACAACGAGGAAATTGCGGTGCGGAAAGGCTATTAATCTATATTGAGAATATGTCTGCGCATCATCCCCAGGCCGAAACCGAATTCAATCCCCAGGAACATATTTCCCGTTTGCAATCCGGTTGTTTTCTGCTGGCACGGGACTTGTCGGATCCCAATTTCACCGGTACCGTGGTTCTTCTCTGCCAACACGGGGAAGAGGGTTCTTATGGCCTCGTGCTGAACCGGGCTTCTCACATGCCTTTCTCCGAAATTTTTGAAAATCCGGGAGAGCTGTGGGATGTGCCCGGGGGGGTGGACCGGAAATTGAAAATCCATATTGGAGGTCCGGTCCAGGCGGAAGAACTCCAGGTTCTCCAGGTTACCGAAAATCCCGCGGAAGGAGCCTTGGAAGTGGCTCCCAAGGTCTACTTGGGCGGAAAATGGGACAAC
>CAYNXV010000029.1:9751-25816 GCA_964401245.1 uncultured Bifidobacteriales bacterium
AACAATTGACATTTCCCTAAAATTTGCTTTATTGGAAGGCGTTTCGCGCGCTTCGTCCGGGTCCCCATGGTATTATGCGGCCGCCGGGACAAGAGTCGGGTGAACTGCGCAAGTAGATTAGGTTCGGCGCTTCCCCAATTCATGTAAGCCTCGACTGGTAAATAACTTACGTTACACAATTTAGGTAGGAAACAAGCAAGATGGTGCCATCCCAGTTTTCGCGTGGCGAAGGCCTCTACGATCCCCGTTTCGAGCATGATGCTTGTGGAGTCGGTTTCGTGGTTCATATCAAGGGGCAGCGCTCGCACGATATCGTTCTCAAGGGAATCGAATTGCTCGACAATCTTGAGCATCGCGGCGCTTCGGGTGCGGAAAAGAATACCGGAGACGGCGCCGGTATTCTGACCCAGATACCCCATGCTTTTTTCGTTAAAATCGCGGCTCAACTGAAAATCGAACTGCCGGCTGCCGGTGACTACGGAGTCGGTCAGGTCTTTCTGCCCAAAAACGTCGCGAACGCACGGAAATTACAGGCGGTTTTCGGGGAATGTGTCGAGGAATCCGGGCAGCAGGTGCTGGGATGGAGAAAAATTCCGGCCGACAATTCCGACATCGGCAACATGGCCCGGGAAGAAGAACCGGATATGTATCAGGTTTTCGTGAAAAAGGGAAAGAGCGTAAAAGACGCCATGACCTTCGAGCGCAAGCTCTATGTCATTCGGAAGGATGCTGAAGGCAGGGTTCGCACCGGAGGAATCGAAGGTGCCAAGGACTTTTACATCGGTTCGCTATCGCATAAAACCATCGTCTACAAGGGTATGTTGACCTCGCCGCAGTTGCGCGCTTATTTTCCCGATTTGGCCGACCCCGATTTCGAATCGGCGCTCGCCTTGGTTCACAGCCGCTTTTCCACCAATACCATGCCGGTATGGCCGCTGGCCCATCCCTTTCGTTTCATCGCCCATAACGGCGAAATCAATACGCTCAGAGGCAATGAGAATTGGATGCGTGCCCGCGAGGCGCTGCTGAAATCCAAATTTTTCACCCCCGAAGAAATCAAGAAGCTGCTTCCCATCATCGAGGAGAACGGATCCGATTCGGCGAAGCTCGACAATGTCGTGGAGCTTCTCTATATGTCCGGGCGATCGCTGCCGCAGGTCATGATGATGCTCATTCCCGAAGCCTGGGAAAAGGATCCGGAGATGAGCCTGGAAAAAAAGGCTTTCTACGAATACCATGGCACATTGATGGAACCCTGGGACGGTCCCGCTTCGGTGGCCTTTACCGACGGGGATTTGATTGGCGCGACGCTGGATCGCAACGGTTTGCGTCCTTCGCGCTACCAGCTCACCACCGACGATATTCTGGTGATGGGTTCCGAGGCCGGGGTGATAGAATTTCCACCCGAAAAAATCGTCATGAAGGGCCGGCTGCAGCCGGGCAAGATGTTCGTGGTAAGCCTGGAAGAAGGGCGCATCATTCCCGACGAAGAAATCAAGCATCGCATCTGTACGCGTAAGCCCTATGCCAAGTGGCTCGCCAAGGGGAAAATCGAGCTGGCCCAACTTACGCCGACGCGCGAATTACGGCAGCCCGACACCGGCACGGTGACCAAGCGGCAAAAACTTTTCGGTTACACCCTGGAAGACCTGCGCCTGCTCATGGCCCCCATGGTGAATACCGGCGAAGAGGGTATCGGGTCCATGGGCAACGATGCGCCCCTGGCCGTGCTTTCCGACAAATCGCTGAACCTGTTCAACTATTTCCACCAGCTATTCGCGCAGGTGACTAACCCTCCCATCGACGCCATCCGGGAAGAAATGGTCATGTCCCTGGTGTCCTTCGTCGGCAAAGAAGACAATTTGCTGGAAGAGACGGAAAAACATTGCCGGGTAATCGAATTGCCCCAGCCGGTTCTCACCAACGAGGCGCTGGAAAAGCTGCGTTGGGTGGATAAGAACCATTTCCAGGCGCGTACCATACCCATCGTATTCAAGGCCGCCAGCGGGGAAGACCGGCTCCAGAAAGCCCTGGAGCGCATCCGCCGTCAGGCTTCGGAAGCCGTGCAGGAAGGTTACAACGTAATCGTCCTTTCCGACCGGCCCATCGATTCGGACCATGCCGCCATTCCTTCGTTGCTGGCCGTTTCGGCCGTGCATCACCACCTCATCCGCGAGGGCATGCGTTCGCAATGCGGACTCATCATCGAAACCGGCGAGGCCCGCGAAGTCCATCACTTCGCCTTGCTGCTGGGATACGGCGCGAGCGCCATCAATCCCTATCTGGCTTTCGAAACCATCGAGGATATGCGTCGGCGCAAACTTCTCGTCGAAGGGCTTACCAACGAGAAGGCGCAGCAGCTTTTCATCAAGTCCATCAATAAGGGCCTGCACAAGGTCATTTCCAAGATGGGCATTTCCACCATCATGTCGTATATCGGCGCGCAGATGTTCGAAGCCGTGGGCCTGAGCCAATCCATGGTGGACGAATTCTTTACCGGCACCGTATCGCGCATCGGAGGTATCGATGTCGCCACTCTCGAAG
This sequence comes from uncultured Bifidobacteriales bacterium, assembly GCA_964401245.1. Taxonomy (GTDB): domain Bacteria; phylum Fibrobacterota; class Fibrobacteria; order UBA11236; family UBA11236; genus JBGTHM01. The sequence continues at coordinate 12,296 of CAYNXV010000029.1, forward strand.
AAGAGACGCTGATCCGCCACCGCTTCGCCTATCCTCCCGAAGAGCGCGAAGACGATGGAGCCGACCTCGAAGTGGGCGGCCAATACCAATGGCGCCAGCGCGGGGAGCGCCATCTTTTCAATCCCGACACGGTGCATTTGCTGCAGCACGCGGCTCGAACCAATAATGTCGAGACCTACAAAAAGTACGCGCAGAAAATAGATGATCAGTCGAAATCCCTTTATACCGTCCGCGGTTTACTGGATTTCGCTGCCGGCGAACCTATTCCCCTGGATGAGGTCGAACCCGTCGAAAACATCCTGAAGCGGTTCGCCTCGGGAGCCATGTCGTTCGGCTCCATCAGTTGGGAAGCGCATACCACCCTTGCCATCGCCATGAACCGCATCGGCGCCAAGAGCAATACGGGCGAAGGGGGAGAGGATCCCCAGCGTTTCATTCCCCTTCCCAACGGCGACAGCATGCGTTCCAGCATCAAGCAAGTCGCTTCGGGCCGGTTCGGGGTAACCTCGAATTATCTGGTCAACGCCGACGAGTTGCAAATCAAGATGGCTCAAGGAGCCAAGCCGGGCGAAGGCGGACAATTGCCCGGCCAGAAAGTGGACAAGGTCATTGCCAAGGTTCGTCATTCCACTCCGGGAGTGGGGCTGATTTCGCCGCCTCCCCATCACGATATCTATTCCATCGAGGATTTGGCCCAGCTTATCTACGATTTGAAAAACGCCAACGACCAGGCGCGTATCAGCGTGAAGCTGGTGGCCGAAGTGGGAGTGGGTACGGTAGCCGCGGGCGTGGCCAAGGCGCACTCCGACGTCATCCTGATTTCGGGATATGACGGGGGCACGGGCGCTTCGCCGCAAACCTCCATCAAACATGCGGGACTGCCCTGGGAACTCGGACTGGCCGAAGCCCACCAGGTTCTGCTCAAGAACAAATTGCGCAGCCGGGTCGTTTTACAAACGGACGGCCAACTCCGTACCGGCCGAGACATCGCCATCGCCACCCTTCTGGGCGCGGAGGAATGGGGCGTGGCCACGGCGGGACTCGTCGCCATGGGCTGCATCATGATGCGCAAATGCCATCTCAATACCTGCCCCGTGGGCGTAGCCACCCAGGATGCAGAATTGCGCAAGCTGTTCACGGGAGAAGCCGAGCATGTCGTCAATTTCTACCGCTTTTTGGCCAACGATTTGCGGGAGTACATGGCCAAGCTCGGCTTCCGCACCGTCAATGAAATGGTGGGTCGGGTCGACCGGCTGACGCCCCGCCAAGGCGTGACCCATTGGAAGGCCAAGCATCTGGATTTGAACCGGCTGCTGCATAACATGTCGGAAGCCGATCGCGGCACGGGCACCTTTTGCTGCATTCCCCAGGATCATGGTTTGGAAAAATCACTCGATCACCACTTGATGGAATTGGCCAAACCGGCTTTGGCCGAAGGGAAGCCCGTCAGGGCCGAATTCACCATCCGCAACGTCAATCGCACGGTAGGCACTATCCTGTCCTCCCGCATCACGCGGAAATACGGCGCGGAAGGCCTACCCGAAGACACCATCTATTTCAAGGTGAACGGATCCGCGGGCCAAAGCTTCTCGGCCTTCGGAGTCAAGGGCGTTACCTTCGAAGTGGAAGGCGAGGCCAACGACTATTTCTGCAAGGGATTGTCGGGAGCCAAGGTCATCATTTATCCTCCCCGGCAGTCGCCTTTCGTTCCCCGGGATAACGTCATTATCGGCAACGTCTCTTTTTACGGCGCTACCGCAGGCGAAGCCTACATTCGCGGCATGGCCGGCGAGCGCTTTTGCGTTCGTAATTCGGGCGCCAACGTGGTGGTCGAATCCGTGGGCGATCACGGCTGCGAATACATGACTGGCGGACGCGTGGTCATACTCGGCGAAATCGGCCGCAATTTCGCGGCCGGCATGAGCGGGGGCGTGGCTTACATATGGGATCATACCGGGCGCATGGCCGGTCGCATCAATACCGGCATGGTCGATTTGGAGGAACTCACCGAAATCGAAGACATCATCGAATGCAAGGCGATGATCGAAAAGCACCTGGAATTTACGGGCAGCCTGAATGCCCAGGACGTGCTGGCCGATTGGAAGGCCAACGTTTCCAAGTTCATCAAAGTCATGCCGCGCGACTACAAGCGCGCCCTGGCAGAGCTGGCCGCGGAGGCCATGCAGCTCGAGAAGGAAGGAAAGCAGATCTATGGGTAAGGTGACGGGATTCAAGGAGTTCGAACGCAAGACTCCCCAATACCTGCCGGTGGAAGAGCGGACCAAGAACTACAAAGAGTTCGTGGTTCCTCTCGCCAAGGAGGAAGTCGAGACGCAAGGCGCGCGCTGCATGGATTGCGGCGTGCCCTTTTGCCATACCGGCTGCCCGCTGGGTAACATCATTCCCGATTTCAACGATCAGGTGTACCACGGCAAATGGCAGGCGGCGCTCAAAACCCTGATGAGCACCAACAATTTTCCCGAGTTCACCGGCCGTATTTGTCCGGCTCCCTGCGAGTCGGCTTGCGTACTGGGCATCAACAAGCCTCCGGTATCCATCAAGAACATCGAAGTGTCCATCATCGATTACGCCTATTCGCAGGGCTGGGTTCAGCCGAAGCCCCCGGCGCATCGCACCGGAAAGCGCGTGGCCGTGGTGGGTTCCGGACCCGCCGGTTTGGCCGCCGCAGACATGCTTAACAAGGCCGGGCACAGCGTGACCGTATTTGAGCGCGCGGATCGCATCGGCGGATTGCTGCGATACGGAATTCCCGACTTCAAGCTCGATAAAAACCATGTCCAGAAGCGCGTGGATATCATGGCCGCCGAAGGCATCCGCTTCATCACCAACGCCAACGTGGGCGTAAACGTTCCGGTGGAAGAGCTCAGAAGGGATTTCGAAGCGGTCGTGTTGGCCGGCGGTTCCACGGCTCCCCGCGATTTGCCCATCAAGGGCCGCGAAATCAAGGGCGTTCATTTCGCCATGAAATTCCTAACCCAGAACAACAAGCGCGTGGCCGGCGACGTGATACCCGAAGAGGAAGTCCTCATGGCCACGGGCAAGAACGTGGTGGTAATCGGAGGCGGTGACACCGGTTCCGACTGCGTGGGTACCTCCATCCGCCATGGCGCTGCTTCCGTCACCCAAATCGAATTGCTGCCCAAACCGCCTGCCGGCCGTACGGTGGAGACGGCATGGCCCTTGCACCCGGGACCCCGCATGCTGTCCACCTCAAGCTCGCAGGGCGAAGGTTGCAGCCGCGACTGGTCCGTGCTTTCGAAAGAATTCGTTGCTGACGAACAAGGGAACTTGAAAGGCATCAACGCCGTGCGTTTGGAATGGAACGGTCCCAAGTTTACCGAGATACCGGGTTCCGAATTCTTCATGCCGGCCGAATTGGTTTTGCTGGCCATGGGATTTCTCCATCCCGAAAAACCCGGCATGCTCGAGCAATTGGGCGTGGCCTTGGATGAGCGCGGGAATGTCAAAACCGACGGGCAATACCAGACCTCGGTGGAGAATATCTTTTCCGCGGGAGATATGCGCCGTGGCCAGTCGCTGGTGGTCTGGGCCATTTCCGAGGGACGCGAATGCGCGCGGGCCGTGGACACCTTTTTGGAAGGAAGTCCCTCCCTGCTTCCTTCCAAGGACCACTCCGCTTGCGAGGCGACCGTATAGGAACCCAATAGCCTGCGCACAATTGTGCGCAGGCCTCCGATTTCTCAAATCCCGGTTCGGGCCCGAAATGAAGGGCCCGAACCCAAGAGCTTCAAATTCCGAGGGGCAAAAAACCTAAATTCCGGTTTCCCCGGTTGGGATTGCTCTACGATGATGGGGAATTTTTCTGTGCGCCTCCGGTTGCCAGGCCTACAATCAGCTGGATGGACAGCACCCTGGGATTGTCGGTCACCACTTGGATGGACGAGGTCAGTATTTTCTGCCCGGTGGAAGTCATTACCGGGTCCCGGGTATACGATGGGCTGCTTGACCACATCGACGGCGACGGGGGTCGCTTTTATATCCTTACCGGCGAGGCTCGGGAGGACAGCATGGTTTCCGGTGACGGCGTCGTTCCCGAAGACGGCAGACCCGTGGTGGTGCCGGGTCAGAAAATCGTATTGTTCATCCACGCCTTCGGCAAACATTTCCATTTGCCCTGCCGGGTTCGCAAACTCAGTTTCGACGACGATGGCTTGTTCGTTTATGCCAGCTTGAAATTCCTGGCCCCTGACGGAACTACCCAAAAGCGTTTGGTGGAATACCTAAGCTCTTTGTGGTGAAGGGCGCGCATGGCTCACGCCGAAGGATCGCTTCCCCGGATTTTATCGGGCTGTACCAGTAGCCAGATCCCAGTCACCAGCGCATAGGCAAATTCCACTCCGAGGTATGTGAACAGCTTGGTAGCGGCGCCTTGAGTGAAGCCGTAGGAATGCAGCCCCACGTTCAGGAGATTCACACCGAACCAGGCCAGGGCGACTATAGGTCCTAGAATTACGGCTCCTAAGGCCATTCCCCGGGTATTTATATAACGGAACATGCGGGCATGCAGGAGAATCACCACCCATAGGACTATCAGGAGGGCGCCGTTTTCTTTGGGGTCCCATCCCCAAAAGCGTCCCCAGCTCTGGTCCGCCCAGATTCCACCCAGCATGGTGCCGAAAAAAGCGAACAGGAGTCCGAAGCCCATGCTGCCGTACAGCATGCGTTCGATTTCCTTGAGCCTATTACTTTTACCCACCCGGTTCGGCAGGAGGGCCGCGAATAGCCAGATGTGACCAATAATCGATGCCAGAGCGCAGGCGGCATAGCCGATATTGATGGTAATGACATGGGTGGAAAGCCAGAAATTGCTGCGGAGCACGGCCACCAGCACCTTCATGGTGTCGCCTTCGGCGGCGTAGCGCATGGCGACATGGAGCATGAGCACGCCCAGGATGGCGCCCGCGACCAGACCGATTCCGCGCCGATGGGCTTTCTCGAACAGCAATGCCGTGAGCACGCAACAAGCCGCTACGAATGGAAAGGTTTCGAAAAGCGAGGTTACCGGAGGCCGGCTCATGATGATCATGCGCATACCCATGCCCATCAGGTTCAAGCCCAGGCCGATGATAAGCAACCAGAGGCTGCCCAAATACAGCCATCGGCGCTGTAACAGGAAAAAGGCGAAACTGATTAACAGCGCCAGCCAATAAAAGCTGAGGGAGCGGTAGAACGGGTCCAGTTTCTGGTAAAGGATTTCCAGCGTAAAATAGGTGGACTGCAATTGATCGTATCCCCGTTTTTCCACGGCGGCGAGAAAGTTCCCGACGGCACCGTCGAATTCCGCCTGGTCGCCCTCGCGATAGGCAACGGCGGCTTTGTACAGGGACTCCAGTTCGCTGTTGAACAGTTGCATCCGGGTCGGCACCGCCACCGCCTCGCCCGGGCTCACCCACTCATTTTCCTTTGTCCCCGCCACGGGAAGCGTTTTCCAGCCCGACGGCCTTACCGTTTGAGAATTGATGAACATCGCCTGCGACAGGCCGATAACCTCTTCTTCCAGCGGCGAACGGGGTGCGTCCTCCCTGACTCCCTCGAGGACCGCGGCGATATGCGGCGCATGGGTCATCAACTCCCAGAAGGAAAAAATCTCTTTGTCGTTTTCCAATTGCAATACGGCACGCGTTTCCGGGAGCCTTACCCGGTAGGCGGTATCGGGGTTGGCGTAGTGCACGCTGTTGATGAGGCCGAAATAGAAGGCGACGTTGCTGTACACCCGGAGGATTTCGTTTTGTACCAGGTCGCGGCTTTCCTCGGAAACCTGCCCGGCTTTTTCCGCCTGGCTTTGCAGCTTGTCGAAGGAGCCTTCCATTTCCGAGAAGGCGTAGCGGCGGTTTTTCACGGGCTTGAGTCCGAGAGCCTGGGCGGCTTCGGGGTTGTTAATGAGAAACAGCTTGGCATCGGCCACCTTTTCGGGGGCGAACACCATGGCTGCGACCATTTCCATCGCGCTCTTGCCTTCATAGCGGCTCTTTCCCGAGAGCTGCAACATGACGTGGCGGGCGAAGGTTTCCATGGGCTTGAGGCGCCCTTCATGGAGCACGGCCACCTTGGAAAGCGAGGTAAGATCCCTAACTCCCGCGGCAGGCGGTTGCGAGACGGTCGGCCGTAAGTTGGTCGGCTGCGATTCGGCCGATACGGTTGACGGGTGCGCCGTATCCGGAGAGGCGTCGCCGTATTGGGCTTGGGCCCCAAGGGAGCAGAGGTTCAAGGCGAAAAGAATAAGCAAACGGGGAATCATATCAGGCCTCCCTCCTCTTGCGCGAAAAGGAAACGAGGGCCAGAATATAATGCAGGAGCAATCCGAGAAAGATGACGATGCTGGATACATAGGGAACCAGCCGGCCGGGATTGGTAACCACCGCGAAGGTGCTCTGCTGCGGTGCGCCGGGAGGTTGGCTGTAAGAGGCCTGGAAAAAAGTGAGTCCCTGGTATCTCAAGGGGTTGTTCATCCAGATTTTCACGTTGCGATTGGTGGGGCCGTCGATAAGATCCACATAGCTTTCGAAATCGCTGGCGATTTGGGTTCCGGGGTGTTCGCGTTTGACGAATTCGGTGAGGGTCATGGAAAAGTCCAGGGGGTAATGCTTGCGGCGCAGTTGCAGGAAGACGCGACGATCGTTGAGGGTTAGCATGAGAGGCTTGAATTCGCCGCCGTACAAAACGATATCCATGCCTTCCTTCCCTTGCTCGGTCAGGGTGAAGGTAATGCCCGGCAGGTTCTGGGTGACTTCTTTTTCGGGCTTGCGAGGTTCCAGAAAGCCGATACCCGACGCCGAAATGAACGCGGGACCGGCCGCCGCCTGGGAGGTGAAGGCGTCGGCATTGCGAAAGTATTTGTGGACCTGAATCCGGGACTTGTATTCGGGTATGTTCAGCACTCTGCCCGCCTTGAGGTCGGCGGCATCGAATGCGATTACGGTGTTGGTGTCGCCGTTCCGCTCATAGAAAGCCAATTCGAATTCGTGATAGCTGGTGGAATAATATCCGGTTTCGCCTTCCGCCAGGGTGAGCTGCGATTCCACCGCCATCTGCTCGGTGATGAAACCTCCGAACATGAGGGCGAGCATTCCCAAATGCACCACCCATAGGCCGGCTTTGGAAGCTTTCAGGGGCATTACGAAAAGAACGGTGAGAACCAGCTGCACCGACAGCACCCATAATACCGGTATGGCGCCCGGAAGCGGAAAGACGCCTCCCACCCAGGCGAAGCCGTAGGAGAAATACATTTTCTGGGCCTCGTGCAAGCCGTGATCGGTTTGATACAGCGTTCCCAGAAAAATGAGGGCGAACAGGACAAGCAATCCCCCGAGCGTAATGGCCGGGTGGAGCAAAGCCCGCATCACCGGGTGGCGGGCGATTTTGGCCCGCCGGTATTGCAAGGTTTTCATGCGTCGGGGTCTTCGATGGAAAGGGTTTCACAAAAAGCCTTCAAAGCGGATATCTCCTCGATGACCCGGGATTTGTCTCCCTGGGCTTTGACGAATACCGTGTATTTGTCGGTGGCGATAACGGCTCCGAATATGCTGGAGGTCTCCGTGATATTTCCCGACAGCTTCGGGGTGAGATCGATGTATATCCCCGACTGTCCCGAGCGCGTCTTGAAGGATTCCGCCCCTTCGAGAAAGGCCTTCAACTGATCATCGTCCGGCAGAATGATGTTGACTTGCTTCATCCAACGGATGACGTTGTCTTCGAGCCCGCCCGCGAAGCCCGCCAGCTGGACTATGGAAACGTCTACGTTACGGGTATCGGACGGGTCGATATGTTGGACGGGCACGGCCGCCGCGGGGTCGGGAATCAGGAAGCTGCCGATGCGGAGGGCGGAGGAGGAATCCCGGTCGGCCCATTCTTCAGGAGCCGTCCAGGTGACCTTGATATCGACCGGATTGCCCTCCATCAACGACCCGGACATGTCGCCTCCCCTTTGTTGGGGGGTCTTGACCGGGTCGATTTCCGTATACGAACGGCTGCGCGCATCCTCACTGCAGGCGCCCAGGAAGAGCAGGCAGAAGGAAAATCCCCAAATGGCGCCTTGGGAGGCTTTTATCCGGGGAGCGGGGGGGGCGACCGGGTCCAGATGCTTTTTTCTGTTCATTTCCCGAACAATAGTAGAAATTCAGCCTCTTCGAAAACACTGGATTGCCATTTTTGCGTTCCTTTTGAGGTCGGGTAGGGTAATGGGAACCCTTCCGGAATCCCGGGGAATAATTGCTAGTATTTCTTCTCCCCCGCCATCGGACTTTCTCCAATTCCTCCAAATCTCTCCATAAGTGCTTGATATACAATATATTGTGGTCCAAAAAAAATCTTGTCAATATTTTGTTGCTACGCCATTTCAAAAACACTAATATTAAGCATCCGGGAATTGAAAAGCCTGCCTGCCGAAAGGCCGCCAAGTCAATCACCAAAAGCCATGGCGGCTCTCCGGAAGGCTCTAAATGACCAAGGATGTTTCAAGCATTAGAATCAACCCGGCATTGAGGCGCAGACAGCGGCGCCGATGTCGCGGTAAACAGGAATAGGAGAGAAGTTCAAGATGAGCACAGCTACCGGGGAAGTGGAATTGACCCAGGCCGACGACACGATGACCCTGATTCTCGGGGGTCTCGACCCGCAAAAATATCAGGTCGAACGTCGGGACGGATCCATAGTCAAGTTCAAAGGCGAAAAAATCGTACGGGCCATTACCAAGGCATTCCTGGCGCAGGAAAACCTGGAACAGGGTACGGCGCGCATAGACGAAGAAGTCGCGAAAATCGCCGAACTGGTTTTCTCGTCCCTGGCGCGTCGGCGCGCCAACGGCGGCACGTTTCATCTCGAGGATATCCAGGACCAGGTCGAACTCGCGTTGATGCGCGAAGGCCGCCCCGAAGTCGCGCGTCGCTACGTGCTATATAGGCAGGAGCGCGCCGAAGCCCGTCGTATGGCGGCCCAAGCCCAAGTGCAGGCGCCCACCAAGGGCCCTGAATATACCGTCACCGATATCTCCGGAAAAGTCCGTCCGCTCGACAAGAACCGCCTCAAGACCATCATCGAAGAAGCCTGCCAGGGATTCGAATCGGTGATTTCCGCCGAGGCCATTCTCAAAGAGGCGCTTTCCAATCTCTATCCCGCCATTCCCGAAAGAGACGTGAGCAAAGCCCTCGTAATGGTTTCCTGCTCGCATATCGAAGAAGACCCGGCCTGGAGCCAGGTCAGCGCCCGCATACTGATGGACGACATCCGCCTCGAGGTGCTGGGGGAAAGAACCTCCTTCGCCGACATGGAATCCCGTTACGCCTCCTACTTCAAGGAGTATGTGCAATTGGCGGCCAAGGAAAGCCTGCTCGACAGCCGCCTGCTGGATTTCGATTTGGACAGGATGGGCAAGGCTCTGGTGCCTTCCCGCGACAAGAACGTTTCCTATCTGGGAATCCGCACGCTTTCCGATCGCTATTTCGTTCACTTGGCCGAAGGCCGCACCATCGAGCTTTTGCAAGCCTTCTGGATGCGGGTCGCCATGGGCTTGGCCCTGAACGAGGTGGACCGCGAAACCAAGGCCATCGAATTCTACGAAGTGCTTTCCACCTTCCGCTTCGTGAGCTCGACTCCCACGCTGTTCAATTCGGGAACCCTGCATTCGCAAATGTCCTCTTGCTATCTCACCACCATTCCCGACGACTTGAACGGAATTTTCGGCTCCATACGCGACGACGCCATGTTGTCGAAATTCGCCGGCGGTCTCGGAAACGACTGGACCAATGTGCGCGCCCTGGGTTCGCATATCAAAGGCACCAACGGCAAGAGCCAGGGCGTCATCCCCTTCCTCAAGGTGGCCAACGACACCGCCGTGGCGGTGAATCAGGGCGGACGCCGCAAAGGGGCCATGTGCGCCTACCTCGAAACCTGGCATCTGGATATCGAGGAATTTCTCGAGTTGCGCAAGAATACGGGCGACGATCGCCGGCGCACCCACGACATGAACACCGCGAACTGGATTCCCGATCTTTTCATGAAGCGCGTCATGGCCGACGGCGAATGGCATCTGTTCACTCCCAGCGAAGCCAAGGACTTGCACGACCTGTACGGCAAGGACTTCGAAAACCGCTATCGCTTCTACGAAGAAGAGGCGCGCCAGGGCCGCATGAAGAACTTCAAGAAGATTTCGGCGCTGGGCCTTTGGCGCAAGATGCTCACCATGCTTTACGAAACGGGCCATCCCTGGATCACCTTCAAGGACCCTTCCAATGTGCGTTCCTCGCAGCGGCATGCCGGCGTGGTCCACAGTTCCAACCTATGCACCGAGATTCTGCTTAATACCAGCGACAGCGAAATCGCCGTATGTAATCTGGGTTCGCTGAACCTGGCGGCTCATGTCAACGATAAGGGCGTCGACAAGGCTCTGCTCGAGGTCACGGTCAAGACGGCCATGCGCATGCTCGACAACGTCATCGACCTCAATTATTATCCGGTGCCCCAGGCCCGCAATTCCAACCTGCGGCATCGGCCCGTAGGATTGGGTCTCATGGGATTCCAGGACGCCCTATACAAGCTGGGCGTTTCCTACGCCTCCGAGCAGGCGGTGGAATTCGCGGACGAATCCATGGAAATCATCTCCTACTATGCCATTCTCGCCTCTTCCGAGTTGGCGCGCGAGCGCGGTCCCTATCCTTCCTACCAGGGTTCCAGCTGGTCGAAGGGCCTTTTACCCATCGACACCATCGAGCTTCTCGAGGCCGAGCGCGGCGAAACCATACAGGTCGACAAGCAATCCCGACTCGACTGGACGCCCGTGCGCGAGCATATCCGGCAATGGGGAATAAGAAACTCCAATACCATGGCCATAGCGCCCACCGCCACCATTTCCAATATCGTGGGAATCACCCAATCCATCGAGCCGACTTATAAGAACCTTTTCGTGAAAAGCAACCTGTCGGGCGAATTCACCATCATCAACACCTTCCTGGTCGAGAAACTCAAGGCCCTGAAGTTGTGGGACAAGGCCATGGTGGAGGATCTCAAATATTTCGACGGGGAATTGGCCGAAATCCAGCGCATACCGGACGAAGTGAAACGCCTTTTCCGGACGGCGTTCGACATCGACGCCAAATGGCTCATCGCCTGCGCGGCAAGGCGCCAGAAATGGATAGACATGGGCCAGTCGTTGAACCTTTACATGGAGCAGCCCAGCGGCAAAAAGCTCGATGTCATGTACCGGATGGCCTGGCAAACCGGTCTCAAAACCACGTATTACCTCCGGGCCCTGGGTGCTACCCAGACGGAAAAATCCACCCTGACCCGCACCCGCGGAGTCAACGCGGTGGACTCGGACGGAGCGGGAGAAGTGAAGGGCGTTGCCGGCCCGCTGAATTCGGTAGAAGTGCGTCCGGCCAAACCGGCTCTGGACGCGGCAGCTTGTTCCATTTTGAACGGAGAGGAGTGTGAAGCATGTCAATAGGCGGAGAAGCAATCGTGGGGAATAAATCCTTGTTCGGGGAATCGACGGATAGGGTGAAGGTGGATGAGAAACGCATCATCAACTGCCGGGCCGATGTAAATCAGCTGGTGCCCATCAAATACCAGTGGGCCTGGCAGAAATATCTGGACGCCTGCGCCAACCACTGGATGCCCCAGGAAATCAACATGTCGCGCGACATCGAATTGTGGAAGAGCAATCTCTTCACCGAAGACGAGCGTCGGGTGGTGAAACGTAACATGGGATTCTTTTCCACCGCCGATTCGTTGGTGGCCAATAATATCGTGCTGGCCGCCTACCGGCACATTACCAACCCGGAATGCCGCCAATACATGCTGCGCCAGGCTTTCGAAGAAGCCCTGCACACCCATGCCTACCAATACATCGTGGAATCGCTGGGTCTCGACGAAGCCGAAGTGTTCAACATGTACCACGAAGTGGCTTCCATCCACGGTAAAGACGCTTTCGAAATCGAATTGACGCGCGAAATGCTGCGTCCCGATTTCGAAACGTCGAGCTTCGAAGGCGCCAAAACCTTTTTGGAAAACCTCATCGGCTATTATGTGATCATGGAAGGCATTTTCTTTTACAGCGGCTTCGTGATGATGCTGAATTTCAAGCGTCAGAACCGCCTGCCCGGAACCGGAGAGCAATTCGAATACATTCTCCGCGACGAAACCATGCACATGAATTTCGGTATCGATATCATCAACACCATCAAGGCCGAGAATCCCGATATCTGGACCAAGGAAGTCCGCGAGAAATCGGTGGCGATGGTGCGCCAGGCGGTGAGACTCGAAGTCGCCTATGCCAAGGATACCATGCCCCGCGGTATTCTGGGCCTCAACGCCGACATGTTCGAGGATTACGTGCAATACGTGGCCGACAGGCGGTTGGAGAAAATCGGGCTTCCCAAGATTTTCAACTCCGAAAATCCCTTCCCTTGGATGAGCGAAGTATTGGATTTGCGCAAGGAGAAGAATTTTTTCGAGACCCGCGTGGTGGAATATCAGACGGGTGGAGCCTTGAACTGGGATTAATTCGAAAGGGCCGGGTATTCCTCGGCCCTTTTCCATTTCAGGGGGTATATTCATGGTATGCGACCCGGAATTATGGACTCCCCTGATTCTTGGGCTGGGACTGCTCTTGTCGGCATGCCCGCAAAGCCGTTCCGAACCGGAATCCATTTCCAAAGTCCCCCTCAATCCGCCCGTATCCGGCTCCCTAGTGCTGGTGGCGCGGCTAATCGAATTGCCGGGGGATTTCCCGCCCAATGATCATTATGATTACGCCTATATCCTGAAATACCGTGTCGAAAAGGTATTCGGGGGCGATTATGACGGGGATTTCCTACTCGTGGGCCATTACAATCCTCGCCAAGCCCGGCAAGGCATGCAAGGGCGTTTCGGAGACAAGGTCGGGGGAAACCTGCGTGATTTCCGCGCCGGCGATTTGCATTATCTGGTGCTCAATCCTTTGGCCGAGGTTTATGCGGAAGCCATCGAAGATGAATATTACCTGGAAAGCCTGCCGCGTTATTGGGCTTCCTGGGCCGACCTGTATATACCCCCTGCCGGCGAAGCGGATATCATACCTGCGACCGTCGGAACCCCTCCCCGAGGGCGATGACCTTTGGCCATTGACAAAGCCGACAAGAAAAGAGTATATCTTTCTTTGTGAACCCATTGATTCTTTCCCGTAAAGCCTCCATCATAGCGGCTCTTGAAGTTGCCTCCGCCGCCATTATTTGGCGCGTACGCATGGCGGTTGGCCATTGGAAAAGAAGCGGGTTCAAGCACTGATACCGGATTAATCGCCGGTCGAAGACCCGCTCCTTGGCGAGCGGGTTTTTTTTATCCCCTCGCGCAATGACGGCGCTTCGGCCAATTATGGAGCCGAAATGCCTTACGAACATAAACATCCCTATGCATTGGGGTTCGCCGCTGTGGTGGTTGCCTCGGTATTGTTCGCCTGCAAGGGCCCGCTGATAAAAATCGCCTATGCCCATGGCCTGGATCCGACCC
>CAYNXV010000030.1:0-16214 GCA_964401245.1 uncultured Bifidobacteriales bacterium
GGGGTTTTGATAATCGGTAGCGGACTCAGCTACCATAACCTGCGGGAATTCGGACCGAAAGGAAAATCCGCATCCATGGAATTCGATGGATGGTTGGGAGATGCGTTGTTGCAATCCGATCCCAAGAAGCGGAAACAAAAACTCATCGAGTGGAGCGACGCGCCTTCCGCCCGAACCGCGCATCCCCGAGAAGATCACTTGCTTCCCTTGATGGTCGCGTTGGGCGCCGCCGAAAATGAAAAGGCGGAGAGGGTTTATCGCCAGACGGAAATTTTCGGTGGAGTCGTCGCGTCGAGCTTTAGGTTCGGAGACGCGGCCGCCGGACCCAACCCCGACCATCTGTAGAATCTTCCTCAGGCCCCGGGAAAGGCTGGACCTCCGCTATTTTCTATCTTATTTGACCGCAATTCAATCCAGGTCCTTCTTGCCCACAGGAGTACATGAAAACCCCTCCCAGACTCATTTCCCTTGTCGAAGACGGCGTTATCGACGAAGTTATCGCCCAGGTGAGAAGCGGTAAAGAAGCAGATGTATTCGTCGTCCGCGCGGGCGAAGAGATGCGTTGCGCCAAAATCTATAAGGAAGCCAACAAGCGCAATTTCCGACAAGCGGTGCAATACCAGGAGGGGCGGAAATTCCAGAACAGCCGCAGCGCCCGGGCCATATCCAAGCGCACCGCATACGGTCAGAAAGAAGCGGAAGCCTCATGGATCAGCGCGGAGGTTGAGGCGCTGAACAAATTGAGCGCGGCCGGCGTCAGGGTGCCTCGGCCCTTCGGGTTTTTCGACGGCGTGCTCATCATGGAACTGATCATGGGTGAAGACGGCCAACCGGCCCCGCAACTCAACGACCTGATTCTTCCCGCCGAAACAGCCATCCTCTACCATGAGGAGCTGATAACCCAGATTGTGTGGATGCTGTGTTCGGGCCTTATCCACGGGGATTTATCCGAATTCAACGTGCTCGTCGATTCCGAAGGGCCGGTCATCATCGACATGCCGCAAGCGGTGAACGCCGCCGGCAACAACAGCGCCGGTATGATGTTCGCCCGCGACGTGAACAATATGGCCCGCTTTTTCGGCCGGTTCGCGCCCGAAATTTTGAGCCTCAAATATGCCAAGGAAATCTGGGCCCTGTACGAAAAAGGCAAGCTTACGCCCTACGTCGAGCTTACCGGGCAATTCAAGGAACCGATGAAAAAAGCGGATGTGGGAGGAGTTCTCTCGGCCATCGGCGATGCCCGCAAGGAACGTGACGCCCGTCTGGTGAGAAAGTCAGGCATCCCGGAATCCAATGGGAACGGGTCCGGTAGGCCTATGCCGGAAGGTGGTCGCCGGGATGCAAGGCCGCCTCAGTCTCCCCGGGGCGGTTTCTCCGGCCATCCGACGGACAGGTCGAATCCGCCGCGTCATCCCAACGGGCAACGGCAGGAAAATCCGAGGAAGTCTTATTCCCAGGGGGGTGGACCATCCACCAACCCCAAGGGACAGGGAAATCAAGCTGCTAGACAGAATCCCCAACCGCAACCAGGGCCGAAACCGAAACCAGAACAATGGGGAAGGCGCGCCGCCCCCGGGGGACACAAGGGAAACCGGCCAGCCTAATCCACCTCATTCTCATGGAGGCCATCATGCAATCAGCCGCCAGAACACCCCGGGAATATCTCGACTCGCTTCCGGCCGATAGAAAGAAAGCCGTCGGCGATCTGCGAAACGCTGTTTTGAAAAATCTCCCCAAGGGATTCCTGGAAGTGATGGACAACGGCATGTTGGGATATGTGGTTCCCCACTCCCTGTATCCCAACGGTTACCATTGCAATCCGAAACAGCCGCTACCGTTCATGAATATCGCCTCGCAAAAGAATTTCATCGCCGTCTACCATATGGGAGTGTATTCGGATCCGAAATTGCTGAAATGGTTCACGGAGGAATACGCCCGGCAGGCCGAAACGAAGTTGGACATGGGCAAGAGTTGCATCCGCTTCAAAAAGCCGGAGTACATACCCCTCAAGCTAATCGGAGAGCTTGCATCGAAGGTGACGCCAAAGGAGTGGATAGTCCTCTATGAAAGCCAGTTGGTACCTGCAAGCAAACCCCGCAAACGGCCTAACCACTAAACCGGATATTTAATAGGCGCCTTTTCCGGTAAGGCTATACTGAGGTCGTCCGCCTCCAGCACGTCCGAAACCAACTTGTAATGCGGGTCTTCCCAATGGTTGACCTCGATAAAAGAAGACGCATTGTCCAATAACAGGCGGCAATCCTCGCTCAAGTGGCGCAAATGGAGTTTCTTGCCGGCCCGGGCGTATCTTTCGGTCACTTTGTTGACTGCTTCGATGGCGGAATGATCGACCACCCGCGATTCCTTGAAGTCGATCACGATTTCGGGAGGATCGTTCAGCACGTCGAACTTCTCCTGGAACAGCCCGGCGGATCCGAAGAAGAGAGGTCCGAAAATCTCGTAATGCTTGACGCCGTTTTCGTCCACGAATTTCCTGGCGCGGATTCTTTTCGCATTCTCCCAGGAAAAAGCCAAAGCGGAAATGATAACGCCCACCAGAACCGCCACGGCCAGATTATGGAAAATAACCGTAACGCCGGCGACGAGGAACATGACGACGACGTCGGTAACGGGCACTTTGCGGATGATTTTCAGACTGGCCCATTCGAAGGTGCCGAGCGCGACCATGAACATAAGTCCCACCAGCGGCGCCATGGGCAGTTTAGCGATAAGGGGCGATCCGACCAGGATGAAAAGCAGCAGGCAAACCGCCGCTACCACTCCGGAAAGCCGCTTGCGGCCTCCTGAGCTTACATTGATGATGCTTTGGCCTATCATGGCGCATCCTCCCATGCCGCCGAAAAACCCCGTCACCACATTGGCCGATCCCTGCGCGATACATTCGCGGTTCCCGCGTCCCCGCGTTTCGGTCATTTCGTCAACTACCGTTAGTGTCAAGAGGCTTTCTATCAAACCGACCATGGCCATGATAAGCGAGTAGGGGAAGATGATTTTCAACGTCTCCCAATTCCAGGGAACCATGGGGAAATGGAATTGGGGAAGTCCTCCCGAAATGGAGGCGATGTCTCCGACCGTTTTGGTGGATAAACCTATGAGCATCGCGAATCCCGAAACGCCCAGAATCGCAACCAGGGATGCCGGCACCGCCTTGGTGAATTTCGGCAGGAAATGAATGATGGCCATGGTCGCCGCGACCAGTGCCAGCATAATCGCCAAGGGTTTACCCGACATCCAGGTCAGGGAGCCGTCGTCACCCATGACTTTGAACTCCGTGAGTTGGGAAAGAAAAATGACGATGGCCAAGCCGTTCACGAAGCCGAACATGACGGCGTGGGGAACCAACCGGATGAATTTACCCAAGCGAAGCAGGCCCGCCCCCACCTGGATGATTCCCATCAGCACCACGGCGGCAAAGAGATATTCGAGCCCATGGACGGCCACCAGGCTAACGACAACCACGGCGATGGCGCCGGTGGCTCCGGATATCATTCCCGGACGACCGCCGGCGAGTGCCGTGATGAAGCAGATGATGAAAGCGGTATAGAGGCCCGTCAGGGGACTGACGCCGGCAATCAGGGAGAAAGCCACCGCTTCGGGCACCAATGCCAAAGATACGGTAATGCCTGAGAGAATCTCATTTTTGGGGTTGGAGGTTTGTCGTTTGAGAAAATCCAGGAAAATCATTTTATGGCTCTAGGTTAAAAGTTGAGAACAAAACGAATAAGGCCCGCCAAAAGGATCGGGCCATGGCCGATGAAATGGTTTCCATTAATGGATTACGGCTGCGGAAATGGAGAGAGTCAAGGAATGCCATGAACAGGCATTCCTTGACGCAAACAACGGCTATTCGGCCAATTGCAATTCGACCCGGCGGTTCATGGCGCGGCCTTCAGCCGTCCTGTTGGAACCCACGGGGCGCGCAGGACCGTAGCCGATAACGCGGAGACGCTCAGGGGAAATGCCCTTTTGCACGAAATAATCGGCAACCGACTGGGCTCTTTCCTGCGAAAGACGTTGGTTGAGGGCCGCGGAACCGCGATCGTCCGTATGACCGCTCACTTCGATTTTCACCTTGGTGTCCTTCAACTGCGCGACCACGTTGTCGAGCACCGAGAAGGACTCGTCGGTCAAGCGGGCCGAACCCGTGTGAAAATTCACGCCGCGCAGGACGATGGTCTTGATGGTCTCTTCCACCTTTACCACGGCCGGACATCCGTCCTTACCGTCTTTTCCTTGCGGGACTTCGGGGCAATTATCCGAACCCTTGCAAATCTGGGCATAGTCGGTGGAAAGTCCCGATTGCTGCACCCAAGGGTCGCAAATTCCATCGCCGTCGGTATCGGGATTGGGGCAACCGTTCTTGCATTTCTCGCATGTGCCCTGGGCCACATCGGGGCATTTATCCACGCCCTTGCATACCGAAGCGAATTGTTCGGTCAGGCCGGCTTTCTCCACCCAGGGGTCGCAAATTCCGTCACCGTCTTTATCCGGAGTGGGGCACCCGTGGGTTCCGGATTCGCCCTGGGCTACGTCGGGACATTTATCAGTACCCTTGCAAATATGGGCGAATTCATCAGCCATACCGCTTTCATGCACCCAGGGGTCGCAAATCCCGTCTTTGTCCCTATCAGGATGCGGGCATCCGTTTCTTCCATCCGCACCCTGGGGAACGGCGGGGCACTGGTCCAGGCCGGTGCACACGGAAGCGAACTGTTCGGTCATGCCGTTTTCGCGCACCCAGGGGTCGCAAATTCCGTCGCCGTCGGTATCGGGGATAGGGCATCCGTCTTTTCCGTTGGGGCCTTGGGCAAGGTCGGGGCACAGATCTTTTTTGTCGGGAACCCCATCCCCATCCTTATCCTGGCTGACAATGGGTCCGTTCCAGGCAATCTGGAAATAAAGCGACGCGTCGGGAGAACCCTTGATGTCGAAGGAGTTGGTTTGGCCGCCATAAGGGTAGCGCACGGGTGTGTAGCCTTCATTGGCCATCCCCAGCACCAATCCCGCCTGGAAATTGAAGCCGATAGGAGTACGCGCCAAGGCTCCTATGGTCAAGGTCAGCATTTCGGTGGAAAATTGATCGTCGGTGCCCCAGCGGTTGGCGCGGGCCTCATGCCATAATTCGCTGAAAAAGCCGATATAGGGGTTGAGGGTCAAGTCCAATGCGGTGCCCGCGAATAGGATATCGTCGAAATCCGGTTCGGCTACTCCGGTTTTGCGCAAACCGGCATTCAAATGCCAGGCGAAGCGGGCCTGCTTGGAAAGATCGTTCAAGTGAAAGGTCATGCCCAGTCCCGCCAAAAAGGTGGGGACGTCAACGCCGTACGGAGTGGCCTGGGGATTGTTAACGTGATAATATTCCAGGCGCGTGGGAATGACTCCCGGACCGTCGTGGGTGGGAACCGTACCGCCGAGCAAAAGCGCCATATTCATGATTTCGCGGGAGGGCGAGTAGGGAATCTGGAATTTCGCGCGGTATTTCAAATCGCCGATATGAAGGTCGTCATGGCCTAAATTGGCGCTGGTGAGATCCTGGTAATAGAAAGGAAGCGCGAGACTGAAATCCACCAGCGACCCAAGGCCCATGCCGAGAAAGACGTTGTTGTTGGCCATTAGAAAAGGCTTGAGAAACCCTCCCTGATTGTTGGTAAAAACCGAACCATCCCTCAAAATCGCCTCGTCGTCGATGATATGGCTATTGGCGCCGATGGCAATGTGCCCATGACCCAGGCCTTCGGCCGAAAATGTGTTGTGTATGCCGGGCAGGCCTTCCTTGTTGACGGAAGCCATGGCGGCGGAGGCGATGAACAACAGCAGGGTGGAAAATTTCATGAGTCACCTCGGACAATGGGTGGATGGGAAGGCAAGACGGTGGAGCCGACGCAATACTTGAGTAACATGCAAGCCTCCCCCGAGTTAATCGGCAAAAATTGCAAATTCGTACAAAAGATATTCAACCTTTCTGGAATCAACAACTTACGAGCGCGTTCCCGAACGTATAGATTGCCTCTTTCAACCCACTGGATGAGCCGGATTCCAGAAGTTATGTTATCGAAAACAGACATGAATCCTCATCCCTCCCTCTCAACCTTTTCCGGCGAAATCTCCAAAAAGACGGAAGTTTTGGTCTTTTTAGTCCATCTACGGCTGCATTACCAGTTTTTCATCCTGTCAGGCCCGTATTTGCTCGGAGGTGTATTTGGGAAAGGCGTCTCCTTGTCGTTCCTCCTGCATTTTTTCACCGTCCACATCCTTCTCTTCGGCGGCGTCACCGCTTACAATTCCTATTGGGACAAAGACGAGGGTCCCATCGGCGGTCTCAAACATCCGCCGCGCATGACCCCCTGGATGTTGCCCGCTTCCTGGGCGATGCAAGTCGGTGGAGCGCTTCTCGCCTTGACGCAAGGCGCTTTGTTCGCCGCTTGCTACGGAGCAGCCATGCTCCTGTTCTGGCTTTACAGCAGCCCCCTTATGCGCTTCAAGGGCAAACCTTTTCCCAGCCTTTTCGCCATCGGCATCGGCACGGGATTCTTCCCCCTTATCATGGGTTACCTGGCCGCTACGGGTGAAAAAAATATTCCCCATCTGACGCTGCCCATACTGGCGGGTCTTGGCGCCACCCTATTGCTGGTCAGCCTCTATCCACTGTCGCAGGTGTATCAGATAAACGAAGACACGCAGCGGGGCGACGCGACTTTCGCCTCCCGATACGGTTTGCCGGGGGTGCGCCGGGTGTTCGCGCTGTGTTTCTCCATCGGCACGTTGTTGACGGCTTGCGCACTATATGTAGAGGCCGGGCTGTGGGGCCCCTTGCTGGGCCTATCTTCCGCCTTGGCTGGCATTCTCATCTACTGGCGTCTGCGCGCCTTGCGCGGGGTACCCGACGAATACTCCCGCGTTATGAATATCAAATATGCCGCTTCCCTGTTGTTCGTTGTTTTTCTGGGAAGCCTGCTGTTGGTTTTGGGTTTGAAAGCATGAGGGCGGCCGCGCGCATCGATGGCGCAGGGTCGCGGCCGATGCGCTGGGGCATTCTATCCGCGGGAAATATCGCCCGCAAGTTCGCGGGCGATTTGGCAGGCGCGGGAATCGAAGTCGCGGCCGTGGCCTCCCGGAACAGGGAGAGGGCGGAGTCCTTCGCCTCCGACATGGGAATCCCCAGGTATTATGGAAGTTACCTTGAGCTGCTGGACGACGCCGGCATCGATGCCGTCTATATCGCGCTTCCCAATCATCTGCACGCGGAGTGGTCCATTCGCTGCGCCGAGGTGGGCAAGCATATCCTCTGCGAAAAACCGGCCTTCCTTTCGGGGTCCGAGGGCGAAGCGGTGGCGGCGGCCGTGAATTCGGCGAACGTTTTTTTCATGGAAGGCTTCATGTACCGCTTTCACCCGCTTTGGGAGCGGGTCGCGGAGTTAATCGACTCGGGCCGTATCGGAAAGGTGCGGCTATTGCATTCCGCCTTCTGCTACGACATGGGCTTCAAGCCCGACAATATCCGGCAGAGTTTTGCTGCGGGAGGCGGGGCTTTAACCGACGTGGGGTGCTATTGCCTTTCCTTTTCGCGTATGCTGGCGGGAGAAGAGCCTTCCGGATTACGGATTTTCGGTCGAATGGGAGAAGAAACCCGCGTGGATGAATGGGATACCGCGAATCTTTCGTTTCCTTCGGGCCTTTCGGCCACTTTTCACTGCGCCATCCGCGTGGCCGAACCTCATCTCGCCGTTATCTACGGCGATAAAGGGCGCATAGAAATCCCCTCCCCCTGGCATCCACACAAAGACTCCGCCGCAGTGCAGGTTTTTGACGGCCGCGGCAAGGAGGTGATGGAGATGGGGGACGGCTTGCCGCTGTTCGCGCGCGAGGCATTGTACTTCGCGAGGTGCGTGGAGTCCGGAGCGGGAGCCGCCGACAGTCTTCGCGACAGCCTGGGGCAAGCCCGGGCGCTGGAGCGGCTGCGCGCCGATTTGCTCCGTTAGAATTCCAACGCGGCTTCGATGCGCGCGCGATTCTTCTTCGGGGCGATGGCCGCGGTGGCCCATTTGTCGGGATCGAATACCCGGCGCACGCACCCTTGCACATCTTTGAGACTGACCGCGTCGAGGCGCTTCAAAGTCGCTTCGAGAGGCTCCTCCTCTTTGCGGTTCAATAAGCGGCGGGCGATATGACTCATGCGGCTTTGCGTCGATTCCAGGCTGAGAAGAATGCTACCGCGTACATTGGCCTTCGCGAAATCCAATTCAGCGGCGGATAAACCCTCGTCTTTCAAGCGTTTGATTTCGCGCGCGATTTCCCGTAGGGCCTTTTGCAAATGCGCCGGCTCGGTAGCGAAACCGATGGTGAAAAGTCCCGTACGGATTAGGAATTCCGGGCTGGAATAGATGTTATAGACGAGGCCGTGCTCTTCGCGCAGATTCTGGAAAAGACGTGAGCTCATGCCGTCGCCAAAAACGGTATTAACCAGGATAAGAGGGAACCGGGACGTGTCGTTGAAGGCGAAACCGGGCCCGCCCAACATGACGTTCACCTGCTGTACGGTTTTGTGATCGACGCGGTGTTGCGGTCGAAAAGAAGATACGGTACGCGCCAGGGGCTTGCGGAGCTTTACGGAACCGTTCGCGCCCGGTTTGCGGGGAAGGCCGAAGCTTTCGCGCGCCACCCGCACCGTCTCGGCATGCGAAATATTGCCCACGCCTATAACGAAAACCGGCAGCCGGCGGCGCACCAGGTCGCGATGCGAGCTCAAGTGGGAACGGGTCAGGCGCGATACGGTCTTTTCGTCTCCGGCTATGGGAAACCCCAATCCCTGCTTGCCGTAATAGGCATCGGAGAAAAGGTCGTAAATGCTGTCTTCGGGATTGTCGTTGCCTCCCTTGATCTCCTCGATGATGACATCCTTCTCCTTGCGGAGTTCATCCTCGTCAAAAACCCCGTTCAAGGCCATGTCGAGAAGCAGGGAAAGCCCTTTCATGGCTTCGCTGTCGACCATCTTCGCGTAAAAACAGGTTTGCTCCTTCGACGTGAAGGCGTTGACATGTCCGCCCGACGCCTCGAAGGATTTCACCAACTCCAGCGCGCTATGGCTGTCGGTGCCTTTGAAAACCATGTGCTCGAAGAGATGGGCCAATCCATTGGTTTGCGCGTTTTCGTCGCGGGAACCGATATCGAGATAGACCCCGAGGCTGGCTGAGTGAAGCTTGGGAAGCGATTCCGTGGCCACCAAGACGCCGTTTTCGAGCTCAGTGACTTTGATATCGTCGACTTTTTTTTTGTTTACCATGGCTTTTTTTCAGGGGAGAAGAGGTCTTCGCCGGAGCAGGGCATTCCTTTGCCGACGAAGGTCGAGGCGGAAACGGAAGCGGCTCCCAAAATGCCGCCTCCGCCCCTACCTCTAGGCTAGGCCGCGATGAGAGCCTTGCGGCTCAATTTGATTTTGCCCTGGGGATCGACGCCGATGCACTTGACCTCGACTTCGTCGCCCATGGACAGCACGTCTTCCACCTTGTCCACCTTTTGCGGAGCCAATTCGGAAATATGCACCAGGCCTTCCTTGCCGGGAAGGATTTCCACGAAGGCGCCGAAGGTGGCGATGCCCTTCACTTTGCCGCGATAGGTCTTGCCCACTTCGGCTTCGGCGAAGAGTTCGTTCACCATCTTGAGGGCGATAATCGCATTGCCGCGATGTGGCGCCGAAATGGTCAAGGATCCGGTATCATCGATGTTAAGAGTGGCTCCGGAAGATTCCTGAATGCCACGGATGACCTTTCCGCCCGGGCCGATGAGTTCCTTGACTTTGTCGGGCGGAATCTTCTTTTGCAGGATGGAGGGCGCGAACTTGGAAAGCTCGCGCGTAGCCGGCAGGGCTTCCTGCATTTTCTGCAGGATGTGCATGCGACCGGTTTTGGCCTGGTTCAAGGCGCGGGTCATGATTTCCGAAGTGATGCCGCGCATTTTGATGTCCATTTGAAAGGACGTGATGCCTTCGGCGGTGCCGCAAACCTTGAAGTCCATGTCGCCGAGATGATCCTCGGTGCCGTTGATGTCGGAAAGCACCTGGGCGCGTCCGCCGTCGCTGACCATGCCCATGGCGATGCCCGCCACGGGGGATTTCAATTTCACGCCCGCATCCATCAAGGCCAGGGTTCCGCCGCATACCGAGGCCATGGACGAAGAACCATGCGACTCGAGAATGTCGGAAACCAGACGAATGGTGTAAGGGAAGCTGTCGGCGGTGGGAAGCACCGGAGCCAAAGCGCGTTCGGCCAGAAAACCATGGCCGATTTCGCGGCGGCTTACCGACGACATGCGCTTGGCTTCGCCGACGCTGAAGCCGGGAAAGTTGTAATGCAGCATGTAATTCTTGAAAGACTCGCCCTGCAGCGAATCGACGCGCTGTTCGTCGGTGCGGGTTCCCAAGGTGCACACCACCAGTGCCTGGGTTTCGCCGCGCTGGAAAAGCGCCGAGCCGTGGGCGCGGGGCAGTACCTGGGTTTCGATGTCGATTTGCCGTACGGTATCGGGCTTACGTCCGTCGATGCGGATGCCCTCGTTGAGCACCATTTCGCGCATCTCGCGCCAATACAATTCCTCGAATTCGGAAAGCACGGCGCTCTCCATTTCGGGAAATTCGGATGCGAGTGCGGCTACCACTTGTTCTTTTACCGCTTTGACGGCCTTGCTATGCGCCTTTTTCAACAATGGGGTATGCAACACCTCACGCAAGGGCTCAAGCGCCGCTTCTTCGATGCGCTTTTGAATGGCTTCGTTGCGGGCCGGAGGAGTGAAGGTTTCCTTGACCGGATTCATCCGGCGGATGAGTTCGTTCTGGCCTTCGATGATGCGCTTGATGGCGTCATGGCCCGCGAGAATGGCGTTGACCATCAACTCTTCCGGTACTTCCCAGGCCGAGCCTTCGACCATATTCACGGAGGTGGCGGTGCCCGCTACGATGAGCTCGATATCGGCGGTTTCGATTTCCTCGAAAGTAGGGTTGATGATGAAGACGCCGTCCTTGCTCCCGATCACCTTGACCGCGGCCACCTGCTCTTCAAATGGCAACGGCGAGAGGCCGACCGCCACGGATGCGCCGATAATGGAAATCGTATCGGAATCGAATTTCTCGTCGGCGGACAATACCGAGGCCACCACTTGCACCTCGCGGCGGAAGCCGTCGGGAAACATGGGACGCAAGGGACGGTCGATTAGGCGGCAAGTGAGAACCTCTTTGTCGCTGGGCTTGGCTTCGCGTTTGACGTAGCCGCCGGGGATTTTGCCGGCAGCGTAATACTTTTCGCGGTATTCGACGGTCAAAGGGAAGAAATCACCTTGGGCTTCGCCCCCGTAACATACCGTGACCAGAACCAGGGTTTCTCCCAGGCGCACCACGACGGAACCGCCGGCCTGCTTGGCGATTTTACCGGCTTCGAGAGTGATGACCTTACCGTCGGCCAGCGTGATATTGACTATTTCATGTGCCATGGAATTTTATTTCTCCCAGGGAAAATAAGGATGGAGCCCGGCAAGTGTAGGTCTGCCGGGCGATGAGGAGGGGGGTGCGGTTAGCGGCGCAATTCGAGCTGTTTGATCAGCGTGCGGTAACCTTCGAGGTCGGTTTTGACCAGGTAGTTGAGCATCCGACGCCTATAGGCGACCATGGTGGTGAGACCGCGGCGCGAATGCTTATCCTTCTTATGCACCTTGAGGTGCTCGGTGATTTCCGCGATGCGATGCGTCAAGAGAGCGACCTGGACGCGGACATTTCCCGAATCCTTTTCGTTCTTACCGTAATCGCCGACAAGCTTCTGCGTTATTTCTTTGGTGATTGTCGCCATAACCCTATTGAACCTTTGAATTAAAAACCTATTCGTTGATGAGAGACTTGATTTCAGCGGTCGATTTACCGGAATCCGCGCCTGAAAAGCGCTCCCGGCAAGTTTCCACGTCCCGCCTGATTTGCTGCCTCAAATCGGAAGAAGTTGCGAACTTTTCTTCCTTTCGGAGGTGGAATAATAGTTTTACCCCGACTTTTTGGCCATAGATATCTGCTTTGAAATCAAGCACATGGACTTCTAATTTAGTTTTTTGAGAATCAAAAGTCGGGCGGATTCCAATATTAATCGCAGCCGGATAATCCACTCCCTTCCATTCCAGATACCCCCCATAAACCCCATTTTGGGGCAGAAGTTTCACGGGGGATTGTAAACGGATATTGGCCGTGGGAAAGCCCAATTCCTTGCCGCGGCCGTCTCCAGCTTCTACCTCGCCCAGGCATAGGTAGGGGCGTCCGAGCAAATGATTGGCCCGCTCCAGATTGCCCGCCAGCAAATGGCCGCGTATCGCCGATGAACTGACCACTTCTCCGTCCCAGGTGAGGGGAGGGGCCAGGTGAACGGCTTTTTCGCCACCAGGGAGCAGTCGCCGCAACAAGTCGGCATCGCCGCGCGCGCCTTTTCCAAAGCGATGGTCATGCCCCAGAAAAACCTCGCGGCAATTCAGGGTTTCCAATAAAACCGAGGTCACGAATTCTTCGGGTTCGAGACCGGCGATTTCGTCGGTGAAACGGAGGCAAATCACTTCCAGTGGCCACTTTTTCAATAACCGGTTTTTTTCATCCAGGGTGGTCAGGAGCGCCGGAGCTTTTTCCGGCTGAAAAAAGTGGGCAGGGTGCGGTTCGAAGGTTATCAATAGAGGAGCGAGTCCGCGGGATCGGGCGTCTTCCACCAGTGAGGATAGAATGCGCTGATGACCCAGGTGCACCCCGTCGAAATTTCCCAAGGCAACCAGCGTAGGCTTTTCCCGGACGGGAAT
Source organism: uncultured Bifidobacteriales bacterium (assembly GCA_964401245.1). Classification (GTDB taxonomy): domain Bacteria; phylum Fibrobacterota; class Fibrobacteria; order UBA11236; family UBA11236; genus JBGTHM01. The sequence goes on from CAYNXV010000030.1 coordinate 12,829, forward strand.
TTTACGCCGGTCGCAGGGAATCAATTCCGGGTGAGAACTTTCTCGGGACATAGGCTTCCATCGGGAAGAATACGGCCCACGGCCAAAAGGCGGGTGCCGGAGAGAATGCGATAGGGGGTTTCGGCGTTTGCCGCCGGAGCGCCGACAAGCCGGTATTCCGAAGGCCCCAGGGTCATGCCGTTCAGAACGGGGTGGATTTTCACCGGGGCTACGCTGGCGACGGGAAGGAATTCCAAAGCCTGGGATACGGGTACCAGGCGCCCCAGCGCTTCGACATCGTCGGCCGTAATCGCATCTTCGACCCGGAAGGGGCCGATGGCCATGCGCCGGATTTCATCCGCGGCTCCGCCTACTCCCAAGAGCCGGCCGATATCGTGGGCCAGGGACCGGACATAAGTGCCGCGCGAGCACAGAAGGCGCAGATGCGCGGCGGCGGTGCCCCCGCTTTCGGCGGGTTCAAACCCCTCGAGTTCGAAGCGGTATACGTTGATCTTCCGCGCCTTGAGTTCGACGGTTTCGCCGGAACGGACGCGATCGCAGGCGCGCTTACCCGCGATTTTTATGGCCGAATAATCCGGGGGCATCTGATCCTGCTCGCCGCGGAACCCTTTGAGGGCGTCTTCCACGATGGCGGCGGTAAGGTGTCCGGCTTCGTGCCGTTCCGCCACTTCTCCCTGCATGTCGTAGGTATCGGTGGCGACGCCAAGACGAATGGTAAAACGATAGTCTTTGGGGAGCTTCTCCATGTATTCGAGCAGCCGCGTGGCCTTGTCCACTCCCACCAGCAAGAGACCGGAGGCGTCGGGATCCAAAGTGCCCGCATGCCCCACTTTTTTTCCCCGGAAAATTCTTTTTACGGGATACAACGCCTGGAATGAGGATATGCCGCGGGCCTTGTCCACCAATTGGAATCCCCCGCCTTCCGGAATCGGGGGGGGAGCTACCGGCTGCCGTCCGGTTGCGCCGAGCGTCACCTTCTCTTCTTTCATGATTTGTTCCAAGGTATCAGGTCTCCGAGTCTGTCTCGGAGCCGGATTGGGGATGAGAGTCCGACTTTTCTTCGGAGTCGTCCTCTGAGCCGGAATCGGATGCCGTCTCCACTCCGGGAGCGTCATCGGTTCCGATGCGGCTGAGGATTTCGTGCATGCGGAACCCATGTTCCAGGTTCTTGTCTTCGATGAACTGCAATTTGGGCACGGTACGCGTATGCATGGACTTGGCCAATTGGGAACGCAGAAAAGAAGCGCTGCGGCCCAGGCCTACCAGCGAATCGCGGGTTTCCTTATCGCCACCCAGCACGGTGACGAATACCTTGGCATGCGCCAAATCGGTGGTCACGTCAACGCGCGAGATGGTCACGAATCCGATGCGCGAGTCGGCGAGCTCTTTCTGGATGAGTTCGCTCAATTCGCGCTGGATCAGATTTCCGATTCTTTCGGTTCTTCGGGTCATGGCCTACTATCCTTCCGGCCTGCGCCGTATCAGGCGCCCACCGGAGCGGAAAGCTTGCGGGCCACTTCAACCTTGCGGAAGAATGCCAACACGTCGCCTTCTTGGATATCGGCCAAACCTTCGAGACCGATACCGCATTCGAAGCCGGCGCGAACCACCTTGGCGTCGTCTTTTTCGCGCTTGAGCGAGGTGACCTTGGCTTCGCCCACTTCGATGCCTTTGCGATAGAGCCGGGCCTTGAGATCGCGCTCCACCGTGCCGCTTTGCACCTTGCAGCCCGCGATGGTGCCGACTTTGGGAATGTGGAACAGTTGCAGAATCTCGGCTTCGCCGGCCACTTCCTCTTTGATTTCGGGAGTGAGCATGCCTTCCATGGCGGCTTTGATTTCGTCCACCACCTCATAGATGATGCGGTAATTGTTGATGGTCACGCCTTCGCGTTCCGCCAGATTCCGCACCGATTCGGAGGGCAATACGTGGAAGGCGATGACGATGGCTTCCGACGCGGAGGCCAATTGGATGTCGGCGTCGTTGACCGAACCCACGCCCTTGGAAATGACGTTGACGCGCACTTCCTTGGTCGAAATCTTTTCCAGGGCTCCGGCGATGGCTTCCACCGATCCGTCCATGTCGGCCTTGATGATGACCTTGAGTTCGTGGAACTCGCCCGATTTGATCTGGTCGTAAAGCTGATCGAGGGTGATGTGGCGCTTCTGGCGCAGTTCGCGGTCCTTGGCGGCCATGCGGCGGCGGGCTGCGATTTCGCGGCCTTCGCGTTCGTCTTCGACGGCCAGGAACGAATCGCCCGCTTGCGGAGCGCCTTCCAGGCCCAGCACTTGCACGGGAGTGGAAGGACCGGCCGATTGCCTTTGCTTGCCGCGCTCGTCGAGCAGGGCGCGGACCTTGCCCGCATAGATGCCGGTTACGAAGGGGTCGCCCACGTTCAGCGTTCCGTTTTGGATGAGTACCGTGGCCACGGCGCCCTTGCCCTTGTCCAGACGCGACTCGATTACCGTGCCTTGCGCCGGGCGGTTGGGGTTGGCTTTAAGTTCCAGGATTTCGGATTCAAGCGCGAGGGTTTCCAGCAACTTGTCCATTCCCAATCCGGTTTTGGCCGAGATTTCGACGCAGGGGTATTTGCCGCCCCATTGCTCGACTTCGACTCCGGCCTCGGCCAGCTGAGTCCGGATTTTATCCGTGTTGGCGGTTGGCAAATCGACTTTGCTGATGGCCACCACGATTTGGCAATTGGCGTTCTTGGCCATTTGAATGGCTTCTTTGGTTTGCGGCATCACCATGCTGTCGGCGGCAACCACCAAAACCACCACGTCGGTGACATGGGCGCCGCGGGAACGCATGGCGGAAAACGCTTCGTGGCCCGGCGTATCGAGAAAGCAAACCGGACCGAAATTGGTTTCGACCTGGTAGGCGCCGATATGCTGGGTGATTCCCCCGGCTTCGCCCGCGATGACGTTGGCCTTGCGGATGAAATCGAGCAACGAGGTCTTACCGTGATCGACATGGCCCATGACGGTGATGATGGGCGCGCGCGGAAGCAGTTCTTCGGCGGTGTCCACGGTTTCCTGGCCCAGATTGTCGGTGGCGTATTCGTCCATGAGCTTGGCGTCGAATCCGAATTCGTCGGCGATAAGCGCGATGGTTTCGTAATCGAGGCGCTGATTGATGGTCACCATCATGCCGAGTTCCATGCACTTGGCGATGACCTGCGCGGGAAGCACGTTCATGAGACCGGCCAATTCGCCGATGCTTATGAATTCACCCACGTTCAGCAGGCGGCGCGAACCGGGCTCGGCATCCTCGGATTCCTTACGACCTTTGAATTTACCCTTCCCCGGCGTGCGGGAAAGCGAAGCCATGACCTTGCTTACGTTTTGGCGGGCTTCCAGCAACTCGGCTTCCACCTGTTCTTTCGA
>CAYNXV010000030.1:16314-25604 GCA_964401245.1 uncultured Bifidobacteriales bacterium
CCTTGCTTACGTTTTGGCGGGCTTCCAGCAACTCGGCTTCCACCTGTTCTTTCGACTTGCGTCGATGGCCGCCGCGCGTGGGTTTGCTGGGAGTAAAGGTTTTGGGTTTTTCTTTATCACGGTCCTTGTCGAGCCCGCGATTGAGGCGGTCCGGCTTGGCGCCCGGCAGGGGCGTAAAGGTATTGGTGACGCCAGCTTCATGCGCGCGCTGCGCGAATACGTCGCGAGGGGCGCCGGCTCCGCCCGGACCCATCGGTCGGCGGGCTCCCGGAGGGCCGCCTGCTCCCGGGGGGGCTCCGTCGCGAGGGCCGCGAGGACCTTGTCCGGGCGCGGGAGGGCGTCCGCCACGGTTCAAGCTGCCGGAATATCCCTGACCTCGGCTTTGCATGCGCGCCTGGGCATCCGCCCGGCCGCGAGCGATGCGGGCCAAGAGGGCCGCATCCGGTTTTTCCACGGAAACCTTGAGCTCGCTCGGACGCGACGGCTCCTGGGTCTTGGGTGTTTCAGGGGCACGGCTTTCAGTTGGGGCCGCTGCAGGCTCTGCGACTTTCGGTGCTTCTGCTTGGGGCGCGGCTTCCGCCAGAGGCGCCTGAGCCATGGGGGCTTCCGGAGCCTTCTTCGCTTCGGGCGCGACCGGTTGCGGCTGCTCCGGAGCCGGAACTGCCCGAGGCATTTCCGCCACGGGAGCGGGCTTCGGCGTCGGCTTGGCCTCTTCGGGAACCACGGCCGGCGCTTCCGGCTTCGGGGCCGGACGTTTCAGTTGCACGGGCGGTTGCTGGGGTGCCTTCTTGAGTACGGCTTTCATGGGAATCTTCTTGCCCGCACGCACGAGTTCTTCCCGCTCCAACTTTTCCTTGGTGGCGAGAATCAACGGCTTCGCCTTGGCGAAACTCTCGTGGTCAATCATGCTCATGGCCGATTTGACCTCAAGCCCCGCTTCCCGCAATGCGTTGAGAAGCAGGTCATTGGGAATATCGTATGATTTCGCTAGGGTTGAAACTCTTTTTTTCGCTTCGGTCATAATTCCTTCGATTCGATACTGGATTTGCGATCGATTTAGGCGGCGTCCTCAGGTTCCGTTTTCTTGGGCGCGAAAAGCGACTCCAATTCCGAGAACTTGCTGGAAACGGGGGTGGCCGCGGTTTGGGCGGGTTCGTTCGTGCCCGGTATTTTCACGCCTTCGCGAGGCTTGAACAGATTGTCCTTGTCTTCGGCCGACATGTCGGTGAATTCGGTGGAACCGTAAATGTCCAATTCCTTACCGATGAGTTTGGAGGCCAAACGCACGTTCTGTCCCCCGCGCCCGATGGCTTGGGAAAGATCCTCGTCGCCCACGATGACCACTACGCGGCCGTCGCCTACGTCGGTGATCTGCTTGATGTTGGCCGGCGCCAGCGAACGTCGGATATAGGTGGCCAAATCGTCGGTCCAATGGATGATGTCGATGCGCTCGTTCGAAAGCTCGCGCACGATGGCCTGGACCCGGTTGCCCTTCATACCTACGCAGGCGCCCACCGGATCGATGCGATCGTCCTTCGAGGTCACGGCGATTTTGGCGCGGTAGCCCGGGTCGCGCGATACGCCCCTGATCTGAACAATAGAATCGTGGATTTCCGGCACTTCGAGCTCGAAAAGCTTGGCCAGAAATTCGGGATGGGTACGCGACAGCAGAATTTGCGGCCCCTTGGTATTGGTGCTCACATTGGCGATATAGGCCCGGATGGTATCGCCTTGACGGTAGCGCTCCTTGCGGATTTGCTCGCGTTGGGGAATGATGCCTTCGGTTTTGCCGAGGTTGATGAGGATATTGCCTCTGTCTACCTGTTGCACCGTGCCCGATACCATGGTGCCGATGCGATCCTGATATTCCTCGAAAATCTTGTCGCGCTCCGCGTCCCTGACCTTCTGGAGCAGCATTTGCTTGGCGGTCTGGATGGCGGCGCGCCCGAAATTCTCGATGGGCACTTCCATTTCGAGGTAATCGCCCGGAACGGCGTCCTCGTTGTATTCATGGGCTTCGCCCACCAGCATATACTTCTCGTCCAATTCCTGGACTTCCTCCGGCGTCAAGTCGGGCGGCACGTCGGGATAGTCGTCGACCACGGTTACCCGCAGGTAAACATGGATTTCGCCGCTTTCGCGATCGATCTCGGCTTCGATGTTTTTCTGAATCTCGAGGTATTTCTTGGCGGCGTTCACCAGGCTCTGTTCGAGCGTGGCAACGACGACATCGGTGCCCAAGTTCTTGGTCTTGGCGATGAGGTTCAGGTTTTCAAAAATGTCACTCGTCATTACGACTCCTATCCGATGCGAACGTCGACCTTGGCCTGGGCGATAAGGCTCATGGAAATGGGGGTTTTCTTGCCCCCCGCCGAAATCAATATCTCGTCTTCGCCCGCTTCTTCGAGCAGGCCCACGTGCAGGCTCTTGCCGGCAACGGGTTCTTTCGTGGCGACGCGCACCTGCCGTCCCAGGTTCCGGCGATAATCGCGCACGGTCTTGAAGGGACGGTCGAGGCCGGGCGACGAGACTTCCAGCATGTAAGCCTCGTTTTCGAGAAAACCCTCGGCATCGAGCAGCGCGCTCAAATCCCGACTCATATTCGCGCAGTCATCCACGCTTATGCCTTCGCGCTTGCCGATATATATCCGCACGACCCGACGTCTGCCGGCGCGGAAAATCTCGACATCGACCAACTCGAGGCCTTTGGACTCGGCGATTCGTTCGGCGAATTGAGACAGGGTTTCGAGAACGTCCAAGAACCAAACTCCTCAGGCCATAAAAAAGTGATGATACGAAGCGCCCCCCTCACGGCCGCTTTCTGGGCTTCTCCCGACCTGGAAAAGAGACCCAAAAAAACGCCCGCTGCCAAGGTACCCGCTCAATAAATGGCTGTTGCAGGGGAGTACGAAGGTAGGGCTACACTCGTAGACGCGCATTAATTTAGTAAATTATGCGGGTCCGACAAGCTGGGAGGCACCCAGGGATCGGTGGCTGCCCGTTCCGGGGTGCTTGAAATGCACCTTGAATCGCTGCGGGTGTTACATCAAGGAGCGGGCGTGACGGCTTTACTCATCATCATCATCGGATTGGGCGGTTTGTGGCTCAGCATTCGCCAATTCCGTCGCAATATCCTGGAAATGAAGGCCCGACCCAAGGCGACCATTACCTGGGAAGACCGTTTTCTCAACTACCCTTTGACCGTGCTTTGGTTCGGGTATTTAATCGTTTTTTTCGCCGGTTTGATTATCAATAACCTGATTATCCGCTGAATTGGCCCTTTCCGCCTTTTTCGCCTCCTCCCATAGTTCATCCAACTCTTGCAGCGTGGGCTTTCCCGTTAATCCGGGCTGCGTTTCCCGTAAAAGGGCTTCCACTCTGCGAAAACGGGCTGAAAATTTCCTGTTCGTTCTGGTCAAGGCTCTTTCGGGGTCGACTTCCAATTTTCGGGCCAGATTAATTACCGAAAACAGCAAATCACCCATTTCCGCTTGAATTCCCTCGGCGTTGGCTTCCGCCATTTCCTGTTCCAGCTCCGCCAATTCTTCCCGGATTTTCACCAACGGCCCTTGGCCATCGGGCCAATCGAAGCCCAATCGCGCCACCCGTTTCTGGATTTTCACCGCTTTATTGAGAGGGGGAAGTTTTTCCGGAATATTGTCGAGCAGGCTGGACGGATCCGTTTTCAATGCCCCATTTCCGGCTTTTTCGACTTTTTTCAGCTCTTCCCATTGGTTTTCCACCGCTTTGGATCCGGTGATTTGCACATCACCGAAAACATGGGGGTGCCGTCGCACCAATTTGTCGCATAGCTCTTGCACCACATCCTCGATGTTGAAGCGCTCCGCTTCGCGGGCCATTTGCGCATGGAACACCACCTGGAGCAATAAATCGCCTAATTCTTCCCGCATATTGGGAAAATCATCGTTTTCCACCGCTTCCACGAATTCATAAGTCTCTTCCACCAGGCAGGTGAGAATGCTGCGATGGTCTTGTTCCCTATCCCAAGGGCAGCCATCGGGCGCGCGTAGCCTGGCCATGATATCGAGCAAATCGGAAAATGTGTATTGCGGCATAAGCCCGGAAGGTAGCAAATGAGGCGGAGGAGGCCTTTCCGAGGCTATCGGAATGCGGATAAGGGGATTTTTCGATTCATCTTGCATAACTGCACATAAGTGCATTACTTTTTCCTGAAGTTGAACCCGGGAGTTTCGGTATGCAATCTTATGATAGCGAAGAGGAGCTTATTTCCCGTCTCTCGCTTTACCTGGTGCCGGGAATGGGAAGCCAATCCTTTCGGAGACTGATCCAGGAGTTTTCGTCCCCGATGGAAGTATTCGCGGCCGACGAAGGACAGTTGCGGGATAGAGTACCGGATTTAAGCGAAGGGCTTTACCGCTCCCTCGCGAAGGGGCCTTGCGTCGAAGCGGCCGAGCGGCAGCTCGAAGCCTGCTATCGTAATGGGGTGCGCATCATCCATGAGTCGCTGGACGAATTTCCCTCCGCCTTGCGCACCCTGGAAGGTCCGCCTCCCTTTCTTTTCGTCAAAGGAAACCTCGAGGCAATGGATGACCGGGCCGCGGCGGTGGTGGGAACCCGAAATCCCTCCGGCCCGGGTGGAAAGGCGGCATGGGACATGGCGGGCGAATTGGCGAAAATGGGCTTCACCATTGTTTCCGGCATGGCCCTGGGAATAGATACTCTGGCCCACAAAGCGGCTCTGGATAAAGAGGGGCGCACTCTCGCGGTTACCGGAGTGGGCTTTGAAAAAATCTATCCCCGCGAAAACAAAGATCTCTTCCACCGCATTGCGGAAAGGGGAGCGGTATTGTCGGAATATCCTTTCGGGAGCGTGGTGCTAAGGAGCAACTTTCCCCGGCGAAACCGTATCATCAGCGGATTGAGTCGGGCCGTATTGGTGGTGGAGGCCGGCGCCGACAGCGGCGCGCTTATCACGGCGGACTATGCGCGGAAACAAGTGCGCCCCGTTTTCGCTTTGCCGGGCGCCTTCCATGACAAGGAAACCCAGGGCACGAATGAGTTGGTCAGGCGGGGGGCCGGCGTCATTTGCGGCTTGGAGGACCTCCGCGCATATTTCCACAAACTCCGCGAAGCTCCGGCGCCGGTTGATCCCGAAGAGCGTATGGAGCTTTTTCCCGTGAGGGGATTTTTGCACTCGGCGCCGCGCAGACGTAAGGCCCAAGGCGGCATTTCCGGAGAAAAAGCGTCTCAAAGCGTATCGCCCTCGTCAGGCATGGGCCGCCGCAACGCCGTTTATCCCAATCCGGAGCTCAGCCCCACCGAAAAGGCGGTGGCCACATTATTGGAGCAAGGCCCGCTTTCCTTCGATAATCTTCTGGAAGGAGCGCGAAGGCTTCCCGATTTTCCCGTAGCGACGGCCCTGGCTTCTTTTCCTACCCTGCTGCTGCGATTGGAAATCAAACGGGTTATCAAGAAGGAGCCCGGAGCGCGTTTCTCTCTGGTTTGAAGCTCGGGGATGATACTATTATTGGAAGAGGAGCCATGGCAAAATTCAATTCCGATTCCCCAGGTAAAGTACCAGCCAAAGCGGGAGCCAAAGCCTCTTCGAAGCACCCGTCGCAATCCACGCCGACCCCTCACGCGAAAAAACCCATCAAATGGATTCGCTACGGTCTAATTGCCCTTTTCGCGGCCATACTTCTCAGCGAATGGAACGGTACCAGCGGTCTCCGGAATATGTTGAAGCTGCGCGCCGCCACTCAGGCGCAAGAAGACTTGAAGCGCGAATTGACCCGGAAACAAAAAGAGCTGGCCGCTGAAAAGGCCAAGCTCGAATCGGACAGCGCTTATCTGGAAAAGGTGGCGAGGCGGGAATTGGGAATGGCGCGGCCCGACGAAAAGGTTTTCCGATACGTGCCTACCGAGCCGCCAACCGGGACCGAGGTCCCCGGAAAATAAGGCGTTGGGGCTCTCCGTTCGTCAGTTTTTGAGTACTTCGGGCCCTTTCAGCTGTATTTTCTGTTTGTCCTTGCAGGCCACGATATATCCGGCCGTGATGCCGTCCATGTAAAATCGCGAAAACGTCATGACTCCGTGCATGGTTTTCCCATAACGGGTTTCCTGGGTAGCTTCCACTTGCAGGCATTTATCCTGCCAAGGCGCTCGAATCAAGCCTTCGAGAGAATTGTCGGTTCCGAGCAGCTTGGAGGCCAGCTTGCTGAGGGGTTTTCCCAACATGTCGACCTGGGTATAGCCGTATAGGTTACGAGCCCCGTCGCTCCAGGCGATGACTTTGAGCTCTGCGTCGGTAACCACTACCGCCGGGCCGAGATTATTGCGATAGGCGGCCGCCGCGCGCAAAGCCCGGGTATAGATTTCTTCATCCAGAGCCTCGGGAGAAATGCCGATTTCCTCGACATAACGCATCACGCTCTCCTCGGTCAGCCGCCGGGGACCTCTTCCGATTCTTTCGAAGGGCATGCGCCCCTGGTCCAGCCAATTGATCACGGTTTGGGCCGAGACGTGGAATAATTTTGCAACTTCCCCAGTCGTTAACATTTTGAGGCTCCTAGACTTCTATTGCTTCCGGATGGCCCGGGTGCGGGTTGTTTTCCTGCTCCATATTATCAACTAGGTCTTAAGATTTTTCAACGAGTTTCTTTTTTAGGGAAACCGCTGGAAACAGTGTTTCCGTTCATGCGAAAATTAGCTAAAAAATCTGGATAATATCAAATAACTCCAGAGTTGCCGAAGCATTGTATCCGTTATTCCATGTTATAATCAATGCGCTGGTAGCCAGGAGGGATAATACCGAAACCATGCAAGTGACCCGTTCCGTTCCCGTATTCTTTCTGGGCCATGATTCGGTCTTGGCCGATAAGTTGCGGGAGTATTACCGGGATTGCCCCTGGGCCGAGGAGTATGGAGTAGAGCCGCGATTCGAGGTGCCCGGCGGCGGCGGATCCGAAGGATTGCCTGCGGATAGGCCGGGACTGGTCTATGTGGATGCGCAGGGCAACCCAGAGGAGGTCCGGTCATTGGTGGAGAGCATACGCAGTCGAAATCCGAAACTGCAAATCGTTTTGATGGTGGATCCCTCCTTCGATTATTTCGCCTTGGCCCGCTCGTACCGTATCGGAAACCTGATTCGCAAAGACGCTTTCGACGCCGATTTGCTGCGCGCCTTATCCATACGACTCATGACGGGAAATATCTTCGGTTTCGCGCCCTATTTTCCCCGGGGCTTCGTTATCGGCCCGCTATACCGCACCTATCGGGGAGAGGTGGTATTGGAAGAGGTGCTGCAGGAGACCTTCCGATTTTTTCAGGCGTATGTGAATCCCGAGGAGAAGGGAACCTTCAAAATGTTCCTGCATGAACTTTTGATGAATACCTTCGCCTATGCGCTCGAAGGCATTACTCCGGAAGATCGCGACTCCAAATTACTGCCGCCTTCGCCGGTATTGCACGTGCCCGACAGGCGGGCCATCAAGGCCAGTCTGGCGGTGGACGACGAGAAAATCGGCTTCTCCATCCAGGATTCCACGGGCAATCTGAGCATGTTGCGTATCCTGGAAAAACTGCGCAGGCAATCCTGCATCGGCGACGAGAAATTGCCGCCGGGTATATGGGATGAAAGCGGCCGCGGCATGTCGTTGGTTCACAAATACAGCCGGTTCATCGTCAATATTCTGACGGGCGTGCGCACGGAAACCATTTTTCTGCAATACCGCAAGCCCGAGCTGAACCGTTTTGAGAGCGTGATAATCACCGAAGTGACACCAGAACTCATGTAGTTTGCCGCTTGCATGGATGCAAACCCCCTATTTACAGGGGATAATTCAACTTTTCCACCATGAATTATTGCGATTATCAACAGGCTATCAACAATTGTTGACAAGGGTAACGGCAATTGGCGCATAAAAAGGGCTTTTGAAATAAATTGTTAGCTTTTGGAGGCTTTCGACCTCTTTGGAACCCGCACCGGGTTTGGCCGAAGAGCGCCGGAAGCCGACTCAACAAAGGAGATAGTGGATGAGGAATTCCATCAAAGTGTCCGTGAATAGGTATTTGAAATTAGCCTCGGGTACGGTGCTTTTTGCAGCCCTTTCGACCCAGGCGCAATCCGATTTTATGGATCCGGGTTTCGGTCAGTCCACTCCGGCGGTAAGCACCACGGAACAGGCTCCCCGAACCGAACTTTATGGAACCGTGGTGAAAGGCAATGTCGCCGCCGACAATACCGTCACCGACTATACCCGTCTGCCGCATCTCATCCAATCCCGCCAGTATATCGCGGGATGGGGCAACGGCGACTTGGCGAATGCCGCCTTCGCTTTTGAAGGCGCCGGCATAGGCTGGTTCGGCCTGGCCCGTACCGGAGCCGGCGAAGACGAATTGCGCGCCGGCGCGGCCTTCGGCGACGCCTTTGGAGCGGGCGTCATTCTGGCGCTGAATCGCGCGCATGACGAAGACACCGAGGTCCTCCAAACCGACGAAGGCCAGGGCTTTGGACTGTTCGGAAGCTTCAACCTGGGCGGTAGTTCCGTGTATGGCGAAGCCGCCTTGTACACCGGCTATGGATCCTTAGGCGACAACGACGACGGTTCCGTCGAAGTCGACGGCGATGTCATCGAGAGTTACAGCAAGGTGCATGTTGTCGCCGGCTGGAATCTCCAGGCGCAAGGCCAGGGCGACCATGCCATGAATGCCGAGTTGGTTTTCGACATGAGCTCCGGCGAAGTGGCCGGTCCGCCCGCCTATGATCCGAGCTTAACGGAAATCTCCTTTTGGTTCCAGCATGGCTATGTTTTGGTTCAACGCGACGGTTTTTCGGTGTTCGCGGGAAGCAATACCGGCTTTATCTACGGCAGCGAAGAGGAGGCAAGCCCAGGCGCGGATGACCAAGACGGGTTAGCATTTGCTGTTTCTCCCAACATGGCCTTTCACAGAAGCCTCCCCAAGGGCTTCGAAGTCCAGGCGGGTATTTCCGGTACCTTAGCCTATCTCAAAGGTTTCGTAGGAAACCAAGGGCAGGACGAAAACTTGCTCATCACCGGCGGCACTACATATCCCTTGGCTACCGGAGCCGACATGTCGCTAGGACTGCGTTGGCAGCATGAAAATTTCGCCATCGAGGGTGTCGTGGAGGAAACTCTGCTTTCCAACGGTCCCCAATTCATCGGCGGCGGCTCTCCGGGCCTTTTCGCCCAAATCGGGATGTCGGTCGGTTTCTGATGCATCGGGACAGCTCACCTGACGCCGTCCCCTATCCTTTATGTTGGTAAGGCTCGAACAGACCCTCATCG
>CAYNXV010000031.1:0-25092 GCA_964401245.1 uncultured Bifidobacteriales bacterium
AGCGTGGCTTCCCTGTTCATCACCCGCCATCTGGCGATGGGCCTGATATTGTCGGTGCTGGGCTTCATCCTGTCGGGGGCATTCGTCCTGATGAAGGCGCCGAACGTGGCTTTGGCCCAGGTGCTGGTGGAAACCCTGGCGACGTTGTCCATCGTAATAGCCCTGCATTTGAGCGGACAAGTTAGACCAGCCGTTACCAAAATCATAAGACGGAAGGCAGGGGGCCTGTGGCGGTGGGGAATCGCGATAGGCATGGGCGCGGTGCTGGGAATAGGGACGTTTCTGGCGGCGGGACCTTACCCCCACGATGCCATCGGTCCGCGCCTGGCGGATCTGGGACGACAGGTCGGAAAACCGGATTTCGTGGCCGCCGTCCTCACGGATTTCCGTTCGTTGGATACGGTGGTGGAAATCCTGGTTTTCGCGACGGCCATATTGGCGGCGGCGGGTCTTTTCTGGAAAAGGAAGGACGCGCATGACCGATAATATCCTGGCGCGCTTTTCCGCCAACCTCATTCTGGGAGTGAGCTGGATAGTGGCCTGCCAGCAGGTCTTCTACGCTAACGAATTGCCCGGGGACGGGTTCACGGCCGGCATCCTGATACTTGTCGCCCTGATGCTGGAATATTCCATACTCGGACACGGCAAGGCGTCGGTCAAACTGCCGGACCGGATTTTCCATTACCTATTGGCGGGGGGAGCGGCCCTGCTATGGCTGTTGATGTTCATTCCGCTGCTTCTGCTGCCGGAGGGAAAGCTTTTACAATCCTTTAAAATCCCCTTTTTCGGAACCGAATTTTCCAGCACACTGTTTTTCGACCTCGCGATATTCATGATGGTGGGAGGCGGCGCGCTTACCTACCTCGTCAGTTCCAAGGAGACGGAGCCATGACTCTCTGGTTTGCCGTTACGGTGGGTGTGGTAAGCGCGGTGGGTATTTACCACTTGCTGGGGCGCGATATTATCGGCATGGCCATCGGCATTTACATCCTCTTTAACGCCCTCAACCTGCTGGTCCTATCGGTGGCGACCTTGCCCCAGCGAAGCGCTCCCCTGGGACAACTGGACGAGCCCTATGCCGATCCCCTGTTGCAGGCGATGGTTCTGACCGCTATTGTCATCGGATTCGGGATTTCCACCTTTTTGTTGCTCCTGTCGGCGCGTTTGGCCAAAGAGAACCGCTCGCTGGATGAGCGCGCGGCGGCGGAATGGAAGCATTGATGGCGCCCATGCTCCTGGGGTTTCCCCTTTTGGCGGTTCTCATGATGGCGGCGTGTTACCGTCAAGCGTCGGCGCGGGCCTGGATATTCGCGGTATTATCCGTGGTCAATATAGGCGTGACTCTGTTCGCGGAGCCGCAAGAGAGTTACCCATCGGGAGGTTGGGATCCTCCCTTGGGAATAGAGTTGGGTGTGGACGCCTTGGCGAGGCTTTTCCTGATCGTGACGGCGGTGGTGTTCCTGGCCGCGGCGTTATACCATTTGGGACAGGAGAAGGGTCGGGGCTTATCGGGCCGTTTTGTCTATCAGCTTTCCTTTCCGCTTTTACTTCTTTCCCTCAACGGAATTTACATCACCAACGACTTTTTCAACTTCTACGTGTTCTTCGAATTGCTGGCCATCTCCTCCTATCTCCTGGTGGCCATGGGAAGCCATCATCCGCTGGAAGCCTCCTGGAAATACGCCGTTCTCAGCATCCTGGCATCGGCCATGCTATTGGCCGGCATCGCCCTGCTGTACGGGCAGACGGGAACACTCAATATGACCGACAACCATGCGCGCTTGCTCCCCGGGGCCGCTTTGTGGTTGGCGCCCTTCTTTCTCTTCGCGTTGTTGCTCAAGGGGTCGCTGTTTCCTTTGCATGTCTGGCAACCCGACGCCCATGCCGGAGCGACCACGCCGGGAAGCATCATTCTTGCGGGAGCCTTGATTAACGTGGGTGTTTACGGGTTGCTGCGGTTCTGGCCGCTGCTGTTCGGAGATGGTTTTCGCACGGTGATTATGGGCGTAGGCGTATCTTCGATGGTATTCGGAGCCGTGGCCGCCGTGGGAACCATGGACGCCAAAAGGATGCTGGGCTATTCCTCGACGAGTCAGTTGGGATTCGTGCTTCTGGGTATAGGCTGGGGGACCCCCGCGAGCATTACGGCCGCTATTTTTTATCTGGGTGCTCATGCACTGGCCAAATCCTTACTCTTTGCCGTGACGGGAATTCTCAGTGAAAGGGCTCATACCACTTCCTTAATCGGTTTGATGGGCGCAGGGGGGCGCAAGCCGTTTTTGAATATGGTTTATCTCCTGGGATTTTTATCTCTCGCTGGACTGCCTCCGACGGCTGGTTTCATCGCCAAGATTTCGCTGTTCACCGCCGGCGTGGCGGCCGCGGAATGGGTTTGGATAGCGGCGGCGGTAGTGGGAACCCTGATGACTTTGGTATAC
The DNA here is from genome assembly GCA_964401245.1 of uncultured Bifidobacteriales bacterium. Lineage (GTDB taxonomy): Bacteria > Fibrobacterota > Fibrobacteria > UBA11236 > UBA11236 > JBGTHM01. Next base: position 2,439 of record CAYNXV010000031.1, read on the forward strand.
GGTATGCGGGGATACCAATACCTGTTTTGGAATGTGGGGGACGAGAAAACGAAAGCCGCGAGCCCGGGTATTGGAGGGGTGGCCGCCTTGGCGCTCCTTAGTGGGGGTGTATTGTTCCTGTTCGTAGCGGGAAAACCTCTGCTCGCTTGGGCGGGAGCCGCGGCACACGCAACATTGCCGGGGTCTGGATGAAGGCGAGCCTGTCATTTTTGTTCTGGATGGTGTTGGGAGGCATCACCTGGTTCAGTCTGGTGGGGAGATTCGATTGGCAATCGATGGCTCTGGGTTTTCCGGTAATTATCAGCGCTTGGGCGTTGACCGAATACATGTCGAATCTGAAAACCGGCGTCAAGGCGCGTGAAATCCCGAAGGTGCTTAAAAATTTCGCAGGTTACGTTCTTCTCATCGTGATCCCGGGATTTTTCCGGGCACCCTTTTTCGTAGCCCGCGCCTGCCTGGGTGGAAGGACGATTAATCCCATGGTGATTGCGGTTCCCTTGCCGGAAGCGTCGAAGGAATCGTTGTTGCTGCTGTCGCTGGGATTGTCGATGAGCCCCGATCAACAGGTGCTGGCGATTGACGATGAGAGACGGATCCTTTACGTGCATGCGATGCACGCCGAGGATCCCGAAACCCTGCGCCTATCATTCGTGGATCATTACCACCGATTCGTAAAGGAGGCGAGCCCATGACGGACTTCCTGATATTGATCTTCCTCGGAATCCTGATATTGTGCGTGTTGGCCACTTCCGTAAAAGTGGTGTTGGGTCCGGGAATGCCGGACCGGTTAATCGCGGGCAGCATGTCCACGCATATACTCACATTCATACTGGCCATTGCCGGAGTCTATGGGAATTCCGATTTGCTTTTCGACGCGGCGCTGGTGGCCGCCCTGGTTTCGTTTTCGGCTACGGTGGTCATGGCCAAATACCTCGTGCGTAAAAAGGTGTTGTAACATGCAATGGCTATCCTATCCCATGTTTGCTCTCGGCTTGCTCCTCACCATGTCCGCAGTGGTGGGTCTTTGGAGGCTTCCCGATATCTATCTCCGTTACAAGGCGGTGGCCATGGTGGGAAGTCTGGCGGCGGTGCTCATCCATGTGGCTGCCGCTTTGATGGTTCCATGGGATCATGGTTCTCGCGGCCTGCTCACGGCTCTGCTGTTTTTATTGTCCGGCCCTTTGGTCGGCCAATCGATATTGCTGGCCGCGCATAGGCTCGATTCGGAAAAAACCCATCAGGTGGATGAGCTCGCGGAAGCCATAGTCCGCGGCGAGTCGCCTTTTCCGGATGACTAGGAGGCGGGCGCGTTACCCACTTTGGATAACCTTTCAATTTCGCATTCATTAACTTGAAATTGATTATATTTGAATTTATCTATACTGGATTTCCCTTGAAAATCCACCTTATTTCCAACATAACCATATCAGAATGCCCATATTAAGGAGATTATAATTTGAAACGCGGAATTCGATACGATGCCGACTTCAAGAAAAAAGTTGCCGATTTCGTCAAATCCAAAGGACGCGGTGGCTTGACCGCGGCGGTCAAGGAGTTCAAGGTTTCAGCCTTGACCATTTCCCGGTGGGTCAAAAGCGACGGCAAGTCCGTCAAGCTGGGCAGGCCGGGACGCAAACCCGGTGCGGCCAAAGCGGGGAAGGTCGGAATTTCCAAAGGCTCGCAGAAGGCCATCCAGAAGGCCCTGGCCCAGATGTCCAAGAGCATTGATAATCTGGCCAAGGCGTTTCAGAAAATTTAACGCAAGTTGATTCCCGGGGGCCGAACTCCGGATTCAGAACTCCCGACTCCACTTTAGATGTCCGTCGGGTTTCTTTCCCAAATGGAATATCTTCGCGAGGTCACGTCACGGTGGAAATCCACCAGGTTGCTGTGTGCATCACCTGCGGATAACAATGTGAACTGTCCCGATGCGTGGGCCAGCTCCTGGAATATCCCGTGTTCTTCCGAGGTGTGGTTGAACACAATCATGCGGCCTCCTGGTCGGGTCAATCGGGCGGCTTTCGCCACGACTTCGCCGGGGTGGAAAAACCGTAGCGGCAGACCCCACAGCAGCAAAGCCCTGCGCGTGACAAAGGGGTAGAAAAGGGTGATGATGTCATACCCTTCGCCTTTGCTGCGCAGAAAGTCTCCGACCTCGTAGGTTACCCCGGTATTTTCCGTTTGCGCCGCATACGCCAAAGCGTAATCCCGTCGCGAATGCAGGTCGGGATATATTCCATACCCATCCAATTCCACTCCATGCAATGCAACCGCGGAGGGGTTGGCCGTTACCCCGTAACGGAGCCACCTCTCCAGCCCGAAGACATAATGCCAATCCTGGGCGCCCACGTCCATCGCCTTCACGGTGGAGTCCGGCGAGGAGAACTCGGGAACATCCCGCCAGGCTTTTTCCAACAAATCGAGCAGGTAAAGATTTTTCCGGTAAAGGGAACGGGTGGACTTTTGCCGGAGGGGCGCCAAAGCATACCGTTTTTCAAGGTATTGCATTCTTGCTTCCGCCCCGGAAGCGTCATTTCCGAGATATCCGAACAGATTTTCCATGGTTTCCCCGGGCAAACGGGGCGGGCCTTTCGACCAGTTGAGCGCGCGGCGGACCGCATAGGAGAAGGCATTTCCCGGAATGCGGGTAAAAGCCAGCAAAGTGCGCAAGCGGTAAATCAGATTTTCAATCGCAACCATGGCCTTACTCAGGCTCCATTGTCCTACTCAGGTGATTTTGACTGCAAGCGTATCGGAGAGATGTCGCTTTCTCCAGATCGAGGTTCACCTGACAGCCATCCGTTCAATTTGATATTTTGTTTTCAGCGGATCAATGCCCAAGCTGGGATAATCCGATTGAGTCCCCATGCATTCCGGAGTTTGAATGGATTTCGTATATCTCGTAGCCGGCTTGGCTTTGCTGGTTGTCGGCGGACAATTGCTGGTAGGCGGGGCCTCCAGCCTGGCACAAGCATTCCGAATCCCTCCCCTTATCATCGGCCTTACGGTCATAGCCTACGGAACCAGCGCTCCCGAGCTGGCGGTTAGCCTGCAGGCCGCCTTGGGAGGAACGGGTGACGTCGCCGTGGGCAATGTGCTGGGCAGCAATATTTGCAATATCCTGTTCATACTGGGCCTGGCCGCCATGATCCGTCCCCTGATCGTCGAGCCGCAACTGGTCCGGCTGGACGTGCCCTTCATGGTGTTCATTTCCGGCGTAGCCTTGTTCATGGCCTGGGACGGCGTTATTTCCCGCATTGAAGGGATGCTGCTATTTCTGGGCGCCATCGTCTATACCGCCATGCAGATAAAATTGGGGTTGCAAAGCCGGGAAGAGGAAGGCAGGGGAACGGTTGAGCTGGAAGGTCCCAAGGCCCCCCGTAACGCCTGGGAGTTCGCCTTGCGCTTTCTGTATATCGGCGGAGGTTTCGCGCTACTGGTATTCGGAGCCGATATGCTGGTAGGCGGAGCGGTGGGACTGGCCCGGATGGCGGGCGTAAGCGAATTGGTGATAGGTCTCACCATCGTGGCGGGCGGAACTTCCATGCCCGAAGTGGCGGCTACCGTCATCGCCACCCTGCGCAAAGAAGCGGCCATGGCCGTGGGCAGCGTGGTGGGAAGCAATGTCTTCAACCTTTTGTCGGTGTTGGGACTCACGGCGGTTATCGCACCGGGGGGGCTCGCGGTACCCATGTCGGCGCTCACTTTCGACTTTCCCATCATGGTAGCCGTGGCGGTGGCCTGTTGGCCCATTTTCGCCACGGGGCATCGCATCGAACGTTGGGAAGGCTGGCTTTTCTTCGGTTATTATATCGCCTATGTGAGCTACTTGGTGCTGGCGGCAACCGAGCATCGGTTGGAAAATGAATTCCGGGCGGCATTTTTGGGATTCGTGATGCCTTTAACGGCGGTAACGCTTGGGATCTCCGTTTTCCGGCATTGGCGGGAACGTCGCATCTCCAAAGCAAGCTCGTAATGCACGATCTCCCTGATCGGAGCGGGGTTTCATGCAGGTTGTCATGATTCTTCTGGGCTTTGCCCTTTTGGTTGCCGGAGGTCAGGCTCTGGTAAGCGGCGCGGCGTACCTGGCCCGTACCTTCGGAATTCCGCCTCTCATAGTCGGATTGACCGTCGTGGCTTTCGGTACCAGCGCTCCGGAGTTGGCGGTATGCTTGCAGGCCGCCTTCAAAGGCTCCGGAGACGTGGCCTTAGGCAATGTACTGGGAAGCAATATTTGCAATATCCTGCTCATCCTGGGCGTAGCGGCCCTGGTACGGACCTTGGTGGTCGAGCGGCAACTGGTGCGGCTGGATGTTCCCATCATGATGGTGATATCGATGTTGGCGCTATTGCTGGGTCTCGACGGACGCATTGCTCCCATGGAGGGGGCGATTCTGCTATTAGGGGCGGCGGGATATACCTATCTCCAAATCCGATTGAGCCTTCGTGAAAACGGAGCGGCGCAAAAGGAGAAAGGCCGGAATTCAAATTCCGCCCCCTCGACTCCGAGAGCATGGCTGCCCCTTTTGATTCGGCTGCTCATGGTATTAGCCGGGCTCGGATTGTTGGTGTGGGGAGCCGACCTGTTGGTAACCGGAGCTGTTGCCTTGGCCCGCGCCGCCGGGGTAAGCGAACTGGTTTTGGGGATTACCGTCGTCGCGGTGGGCACGTCCCTGCCTGAATTGACCGTCGCCCTAGTGGCGGTGATGAAAAAAGAAACGGCGATGGCCGTGGGCAATATGGTGGGAAGCAATGTTTATAACCTGCTCCTGGTCCTGGGCGCCACGTCCCTGTTCTCACCCGGAGGAGTTGCTGTTCCCCTGTCGGCCATCAACTTCGATTTTCCGGTAATGGTGGCGGTGGCTTTGGCCTGCCTGCCGATTTTCACGACCGGTCATCGCATTGCCCGCTGGGAGGGGGCTTTGTTTTTCCTCTATTTTGTTCTCTACATGGGATATCAATTTTTACGCACCACCCGCAGCGAATTTTTGAATGAGTTTCAAATCGGTTTCCTGGGATTCATTTTGCCGTTGACGCTCCTAACCTTGGGTGTTTCGCTGTATCGGCACTGGAGTGAACGCGCAATGCGGATGGCACGTAAAAATAAAGGGAAATGAAATGGATTTGATATTTCTATTCATCGGTCTGGTACTGCTTATCGGTGGAGGGCAATTGCTCGTCGGAGGGGCTTCTTCGCTTGCCAGGGCCTTTCGCATTCCTCCCTTGATTATCGGCCTCACCGTTATCGCCTACGGCACCAGCGCGCCGGAACTGGCGGTGAGCCTGCAAGCCGCCTTTGCCGGCACCGCGGACATGGCTGTCGGTAACGTGTTGGGGAGTAACATTTTCAACGTCCTGTTCATACTGGGTCTGGCGGCGGTATTAGGCGGCTCTATATTGGTGGAGCCGCAACTGGTGCGTATCGATGTGCCCATCATGATCCTCGTTTCCGGCGCGGCGCTGATGATGGCCTGGGACGGCGTCATTTCCCGCCTGGACGGCGCCTTGCTGTTTTTCGGAGCCGTAATGTATACGATACTGCAAGTGCAATTGGGCCGCAAAAGCCGGGACGGAAGCGCCGAGGGGTTGGTGGAGGAAGAAGGCTCCCGCATTCCCAAAAGCGCGTGGTCGTTCCTGTTGCAGATTGCGTCCATGGGAGCGGGACTGGCCTTGCTCGTCTATGGCGCCGACCTCCTGGTCGAGGGAGCCGTGGGCATGGCGCGAACCGCGGGAATCAGCGAGCTTATCATCGGCTTGACCATCGTGGCGGCGGGTACTTCGATGCCGGAGGTGGCGGCGACCCTGATAGCCGTCGTCCGCAAGGAGGCATCCATGGCCGTGGGCAATGTGGTGGGCAGCAATGTTTTCAACCTGCTTGCGGTGCTGGGAGGCACTTCCCTGCTCACTCCCGGAGGGGTGCGGGTTGCGGAATCGGCATTGACGTTCGACTTCCCCATCATGGTCGCCGTAGCCATTGCCTGTCTGCCGATTTTCACCACCGGGCATCGCATAGCCCGTTGGGAAGGCGGGTTCTTTCTGCTGTATTATATCGCCTATACCGGCTATCTGGTCATGAACGCCACCGAGCACCATCTGGCCAATGAATTCCGCGCGGCGTTCTGGGGATTCGTTCTACCGCTGACCGTGATTACCCTGGGGGTATCGCTATTCCGGCACTTTAGGGAGCGGCGGGAAAGGAAAGCTCAGGCGTAAAGCAAGGCCAACGCTTGGGTGCCCAGCATACCATGCCCGTCGCCTACCAGACGCTCGTATAATCGCTTCGCCAATTCCAGACCCGGCAATTCCAGGCGCATGGCCTCGGCCTCTTCCAGGGCGATTTCCAGATCCTTCAGAAAATGGCGCACGAAAAATCCGGGTTCGAAGTCCTTTCGTAAAATGCGCGGAGCGAGATTCGAAAGGGTCCAACTGCCTGCCGCCCCCATGGAGATGGACTGCAACACCGCTTCGGGATCAAGGCCCGCCTTTTCGGCATAGGCCAGCGCTTCGCAAGCGCCTAACACCGTTCCCGCCACGGCGATTTGATTGCACATCTTGGCATGTTGACCACTGCCGGCCTCGCCGTGCCACACGACCTGGGTTCCCACCAGTTCCAGAAGCGGGCGGGCTTTTTCGCAGTCCTCCATGCGGCCTCCGACCATGATGCTGAGCTTGGCTTCGCGCGCGCCGATATCTCCGCCGGAAACGGGCGCATCGATGGCGGAAAGGTTCTGTCGGTGGGCTGCTTCGGAAATACGTTTAGCCAAGGAGGGCCGGGACGTACTCATGTCGATAAGCAGGGCGCCCGGGGCGGCGTTTTCCAGAATGCCTTCGGAACCGAAATAAACTTCCTCCACTTCGGAAGGAAATCCGACCATGGTGATAATAACCTGCGCGTTACGGGAGGCTGACCCGGGCGAATCATGCCAAACCGCTTTGCGGTTCACCAGGTCATTCGCCTTCGCCTGGGAACGGGTATGGACATGCAACCGGAATCCCGCTTGGAGAAAATGGCCCGCCAGGCTGCGGCCCATCACGCCCAGACCGATAAAGGCCAGGACCGTATTTTGAGGATTCAACGCCATTTCGCCTCCCGGTTTCCAAAAATGTAATTTTCCTGTCCGCCCATGAAGCGGGAGGAGGGAAACATGCTCAAATCCGGCCTATTCCATTACCAATACGTTCCGGCGAAGATAAAGCTGCCGGAAGAAAAGGTGGTTTTGGTTTTCCACGGTCTCGGTGATTCTCTCAAAGGGTTCATGTGGCTTCCCTCCGAACTGAATCTCGACGAACTATCCTATTTCATGGTCAATGCCCCCGACTCCTATTTCGGCGGATACAGCTGGTACGATTTCATGGACGATGCCGGTCCGGGCGTCATCCGCAGCCGCGCCCTGCTTTTCCAGCTCATCGAAGAATTGCGTACCCAAGGCGTCAAAACCGAAAATATGTTCCTGTTCGGATTCAGCCAAGGCAGTTTGATGGCGCTCGACGTGGGGCTGCGTTTAGAGCATAGGCTGGCCGGGATTTGCGGGGTTTCGGGCTACGTCTACTTCATGGAGGAATATCCCGCCAAATTATCGTCGGTGGCGCGCAGCCAGAATATTCTGACCACGCACGGTGTGCAGGATCCCGTCGTGCCCTATTCCGTTTCGAAAGAGCAATACGAAATGCTCAAGAAAATGGAACTCGATTTGACCTTTATCACCTATCAGAAGGATCATACGATTCTGCCCCAGGAACTCGTCGATATCCAATCGTGGTTCCGGGAGAGATTGCGCGCGGGACGCAACGCCGGGTAGGTCCCTCCGGGAGTCTAAGCCGCTCCGGCGGCTTGTTCCGGAGTATCCGTCTTCTTCGCAGGCAGCCGGAACGCCTTTTCGATTTCGGACACGGCGTCATCGGTTTTCAGGATGCGCGCATACCGGTCCCGTAGGATGGCTATGGTGAAGTCGTGCAATTCCTGCGTAACAGTCGTGCATCCGTCTTCCAGGAGCGTTACGAAAAAACCCAAATCGCTGGCGTCGCGCACGGTGGTCGATACGCATTCGTTGGTATAGACTCCGGTTATGTACAAATCGCGGATATCCATGTTTTTCAGCACGAAAAAGAGATTGGTGGCAGTGAATACCCCGCTGGCCGTCTTGTTGATGATCATTTCATCGCCTTGCGGCGCGACTTCCACCAGGAACTCCGCCTCCTTGGAGCCGGGCCGGGCCAGAATGCCCAGTCGCTTATGGCCCGGGCTGCGGTCGCGTCCATCCTGGGTCAAAGCCTGGATGCGCACATGAATGACTTCGAGCGAATGGCTTCGAAAACAGTCCTGCAACTTTCGCACATTGGGAAGAACGGTTTTTTCGAGTTGATTGAAATAGTAGGCCTGGGCTTCGGGAGGTACTCCCGATTCCAGCACATCCGCGAAAATGCCGTGGCCCGGAGCAGCGTCCAGGTATTGCATATCGATACAGAGCAGCGCGCTCTTCTCGCGGTAGCGCCGGTTGAAGCGCTCCGGATTCTCGACGATTCCCTCGCGATAAGCCTCGCGCAAAGGATCGATATGCGCGTATTCGGGATCCAATTCCATTTCCGACATCAAGCCTCCGCTTCCGCGAGTCTGAGAAGGGTATTGAGCGCCAGGTTGGCCCCCGTTTCGATATCCTCCCAATGGGTCCATTCCGCCGCGGCATGACTGCGGCCTTCCACGCTGGGAACGAAAATCATGCCCATGCGCGTGATTCCGGCCATCATTTGTGCATCATGGGCGGCGCCGCTATGCATACGATGCGCCTTTATGCCCAGGGCTTCGGCGGTTTCGGCCACCGCGCATACGATGTCGGGATGGCATTGCGCCGGTTCGATGCGGCTCAACTGATCGAACTCGAACATCAGGCCCCGGCGCCGGGCGATAACCGACAGGGTGCGCCGGAAGGCGTCGGCCAGGCCGTCCAGAATGTTGGAATCGGTGTCGCGAACATCGAGGGAAAATTCCACCTGTCCCGGAATGGTGTTGGCTGCGCCGGGGTGCAATTCGACGCGGCCGATGGTCGCTACGCTCCCTTCTCCGCCATGCTCTTCGAGCAGTCTGGGAATCTCATCCGAGAATTCCGCCAATCCGCCGAAGGCGTCGTTGCGCATGTTCATGGGCGTGGTGCCGGCGTGATTGGCCTTGCCGATAAGCCGAACGGACCATTTGAAAAGGCCGGTAATGGATTCCACCACCCCTACGGGGAATTTCAACCTGTCCAGAACCGGCCCCTGCTCGATATGCAATTCCAGATAGGCATGTAAAGTCGCGGGAGAGCGGCGCGCCGTCAGGGCCTTCATGGGATCCAATCCATGGGAAGCCATGGCTTCGGAGAGTTTTACGCCGTTCAAATCGGTGCAGGAAAGCAGGAGATCGGGATTCAGTTTGCCGCATACCGCCTGTGACCCGAGCATGCCGCCGAAGCGTCCTTCTTCATCACTGAAGGCGGCGAGTTCCACGGGATATCCGGTTTGGATGCCCGACTCGCGCACGCGCCTTAAGCATTCGAGACCCACCAATACTCCCAAAGCCCCGTCGAGATGGCCTCCGCCTGGCACCGTGTCCATATGCGAACCCATCAGCACTCCGGGCTTTTCTTCTCCACCACCCACTTTGGCCAATACATTCGCTGCACCGTCGAGCCGCGCGGAAATATCGGCTTCGGCAAGCCGGGCCATCAGCCATTTTTTCGCCTCCATGTCGGCATCATTGAAGGCCATGCGGTAAATGCCGCGATCTTCGGAACGGCCTATTTCGGATAGGGTCAGGATGTCGCGCTGAAGTCGCTCGAAATCGATTTGCAAGGACGGTGGATTCATGTAACTCCGTTTCCCCAAATATACAGGAATATCGCGGAGGCTCAAGCGCAATGTGCCCGATCGCCCTTTGAGCGCCGGAAAGGCGCCCGAAACCCGGATCGATTCCGGTCGATTGTTCTCAGACGCTCTTGTTCAACGCCGTCAGAACCCTATTTCCAGACTGAAATGGTGCACTCCCCCCAATCCCGGATGCGGATCGAGGGCGATGGAATAGCTGTAGGCGATTTCCAGATGCTTGTCGAGATTCCAGTCCGGGTCCAATCCCTCGCTGGTAAGCCCGAAGCCCATGGTCAGTTCGCGCACCGGTTCGTCGCTGAATACCTGTTTGAGTCCGGCCCGCAGGCGCAGCACCTGCAAGGCCGTGGCTTCTCCTCCCAGCAGAACGTGATCGGCCTGGTCGGCGTAAAGGCCTTTCTGGCCGTCCACCGCCAGTTCGATTCCCGCCGGCAGCGCATAGGCGGCTCCCACCAATAAAAGAGGTGGAAGGTATTCGGAATATCCGCTGTTGGTGAAGGTGTTCTTATGCCAAAGGAAGCTTACCGCGTCGCGCACCACCACTCCGGCGCGGATGCGGGGGACAAGCTGCCATTGCGCGCCCAAATCGAGTCCGGCCCCTACGCTGTGGCCGCGCGACCTGTCCAATCCCGTGCCGCCTTCTCCCACCTGCGCCAGATAGAGCTTGAGGCCCATGCCCGCCCGCACGTCGGGAAAAAAGCGGCGGGCGCCGGAAAATGTTCCCGCCCAGGCGGCCTGGGCGGTGATTTCGTTCGCGAGTTCGTCGCCTTCGTAGCGGAGGGTGTAGCCCTGCGACAGGCTCCGGCTGCGCGGAGCCGCATAGGCCACCGCGAAGGCTGGAATCGCGCCGGGCAAATCACTTTTCACCAAACCCGCGGATGCGCGGGGAATATCGGCAATGCCGGCGGGATTGATGAAAAGGCTCAACGCGTCGCGGGCATGGGCCAGACCGGCGTCTCCCTGGGCGGCGTATCGCGGAGGGGCGGTGGGGGAGGCGAAAAACCCCCGCAGTCCCGACAGGGGTCCGCTCCCGGAAAGCGGCGCGCGCGAGGGGCTTTCGTCCGTATGGTCATCCTGAAACAACTGCCCTTGGGTCCAGGCGGCGGCGACGGCGCCTGCCAACAATCCGGATCCCATCCAAGCCAGGATGCGTGGTGACTCTTTCCGGTTTCCGATTTGGGGGGCCGATTCGTCGGGAAGCACCGCTTGATGGGCAGCCTGCCGGACCAACTCCGCCAGTCCTCCTTCCCGACCCGGACCCTCGACCTGAAACTCGACAAACCCCGTTCCTCCCACCCGGGCCAGGCGCAAAGTAAGGCGCCCTAAGCTATCGGGAGATAGAAACAGGTCGGCCGACATAGCATAATCCGCCGACAATCTTTCGCCCAGGGAGCGCAGGCACGAGGCGGTTCGGCAATCCGACGGCCAGGCTCCCAGCGAGCGGGATAATTCGATTTCTCCTTCTTCGCGGCTGGGAACCTCATAGCGTCCCGACTGGGCCAAGCGCATGCGCAAAGCACGCTCCACCCATGCCAACGCGGCGCTGTCGGCCCCGACTTCGCCGCGATTACGGGCCGCCTCCAGGGGAAGCAAAATCAACACGGAAACTTCGTCGGAGACGCCCGCCGGCTCCTGCGCGGGAATTGCCGGCGGCGCCAAGGCCAGGGCAAGACACAGGCACAATGCCCGATAGGATATCCGCGTCGGCATGCGCATTACCGGAAAAGCACCACGGGTTTAAGGGAAGAGATATTCTTGCGGCCGCCGGTTTCCCGCATGTGGATTTCGACCAGATAGCGGCCGTTGCGGGCCCAACGTCCATCGGAGGTTTTCCCGTCCCAATAGAATTCGGCGGGAGCCTTGGGAAGGGTTCGGTGATCGACAAGCAGACGGACCATTTCTCCGCGCATATTGAAAATCCGCACCGAAACCGTCACTTCGGAACTGCGGGCCTCCGGCTCGAAACGGATGCGGGTACCGTATTCGCTGTTTCCGTCGCGCGCCGCCAATACCAGGGGAGAAAACGGATTGGGAATGATCTCGACCTTGCCGATGGCAAACGAACCCGAGGCGCTCATGATTCCGTAATAGCTTCCGTCCAGCACGAAGGCGTCGGCGCTCAAGGCGGCCCGGCCGAAGGAATTTTCTCCCGGCGCGTCGGAGGCGCCTGCGAGAGGATGCCAGTTCAGTCTCTCCGTATCGAAGCGCGCCACCGAATTCCGCTTTCCCCGTTGGGTCGGCGCCAGTCCCATGCGCAGGTTCAGCGCGGAATTAAGCGAGGCTCCCAGGGGATTGGACAGTTCGTATACGGGTCCCGATACCTGGGAATCGGGTAGGCTGGCGAAGCTTTTGGGCAAGGTGCGGGTGAACAGGAATAGGCGTAAAGGCTGACCGACGGCGACCAGGGAATCGGGTACCGCGATTTCGAAGAACGGGTCGTGGAACCACACCCGCGCCGAATCGCCGGCGAGCAGCGTCTGAGCCACCATTATGCCAGGTGGCAAAGCGCCGGTTTGCTGCGTGCCCTCAACCTCTCCCAATTCGGCCCGCACGGTTTTCCCGCTGCCGCTTTCGTGCACGGCGATGACGCGGACGGTTCCGATGAAATCCCTATGCAGCTCGACCCGCCCGTCCGGCGCAATGTTGCCAGCCTCCGGGGGAATCAGGGAATAAGCCGGAGTGGCGGATAGGACTGTGGGGGGCGTGGTGGAGGTGTCGAGAGCGCGGGCGTATACGGTGAAGGGCCCGGGTACGGCCAGTACGGGAACGCCTCCCAGGGAACTTTCCAATTCCAGTTTGTGAATGGTTTTGTCTTCCAGCCTGATGGGCAACGTGTCGGTTACGGTATGTCCCGCCAAAGCGACGGACACTATCAGGTTTTCCCAGCCGGCCGCCGCCGATGCGGAGGTCTTGCCTGCGGGACGGACAGGAAATTTCCGCGGCGAAGTCAGTGTCAGCGAGGGGCCTTCGGCGACGATTTTCAGAGGTGAAGAGGAAGGCAGCGACCAGGTGACCTTACCCTTGGCAGCGACCTCTCCGTCCAGACGGGCTCCGGCGGCGTCGAAGGCGCGCAGCTTCAAGATTAACCGCGCGTCGAGAGGCACCCGGAGGGTATCGCCCGTTACCAGTTCAATCCGTCTCAGCTCGCCGCCCGGTTTCACCCACGCACGAAAACGCCTGCCGGCCATATCGTTCGCATACCTTCCGGTGGCTGCGAATACCGAAATGGAATAGGTAAGTTCCCCACCTTCCATTCCGGGAGCCAGCGTCGCCACGGAATTGCCGGGAAAGGAGGCGGGCCGGGAAAAACGCGCCGTGGTTCTCGCGTTTCCGTAGCCGTAGCTTACGAAAGCCGAATCGAAATCAGAGTAGGCGGTGAATCCGAGTTCCACCTTATCCCCAACCGGCCGCAGCGTATCGACGACCGTATGCTTGAAGGGCAGGTCGAGCGTGAAAGTGGTTTCCGCCACGGCATCGACGAAGAGAAAGTCGAAATCGTGCCGGGGCAGCAGGGATTTGTCTTCGGGAAGGACGGTGAGGGAATAGTTGCCCGCAGGGGCGGGGGAGAAGGTTTCTCCGGCGGCGAAAACGGCTTCCGTGGGCGCCCGCAGCCGCACCGACCCCGCGACTTCCTGGCCGTCGTGCCGCAACTCAATGGTTACCGCCTTGTCGGCGGGGATAAGCTCCAAACGCTCCGCCGTTCTCCACAGATTCACGGTTACCGCGATTTCCGGCTCCTCCCGGGGGCCGAATCCGGGAAGTCCCCCGGAAAGCCGGTAGATGCCGTCCGGTACGTCGGAGAATGAGAAAGCCACCGTGGAGTCGGACCGGGACGGAGTGGTGGAAGCGAAGAAGGCGGATCCCTGCAATCCCGTCAGGGTAACCCGCATGTTGCGCAGGTCGGCGGGAATCCCGCCGGCGATATCCACGCTTCCCGCAATGCGGGCCAGGCGCCGGATGGCAAGGTCACGCGTTACCGTGCTTCCGGCCGCATTGATCCGCACCTGGGCGGAATCGGCGCCGACGCTTCCGGGGAGATGCGCTTTAAGGACGAAGGATCCCGTGTCGGCGGTGGAAAAGACGAATTGTCCCAGGGCGTCGGTCCGGGTCGAGATACCGGCCCCCGTCTTTAAGGGGATGAGGTCGACCACCGCACCGGGAAGCGGAGCGTTGGATAAGGGGCCCGGCGAAGTCCGCGCGCTTTGCATCACCAGCCCTTTTACGATAGAGGCCCCGGAGCGGAGTTGGAAACGGACCAGAGCGGCGTCCGTGAGTCGCGCCGTTTTCTCGGCGGAGGCGAAACCGGTCCGGGAGACTTTTATCCGGTAGGTACCCGGCGCCAAAGGAATCGAAAAGGATCCCGAACCGTCGCTAAGCAGCGACGCCATCGGGTGGTCCGAGGCGTCGAATATCGAGATGGCGCATCCGGGCAAGGCGATATCTTTCTCGTTCACCACCGTTCCCGATAGTACCGTCGTCCTCTTCGTCAGATGCCGGTCGGCCAGCAGCAGATTTCCACTTCCCGACAACACCACCGTGGTATCAGCGGCCCCCGCGTATCCGGATTTGGAAAAGGACAGGGTATGCGCGCCTTCCGAAAGCCCCAGCAGATAATAGCCCTGCGCATCGGTAATGGCCTCCGAAACGTCGCCGCCGACAGACGTAGCGCCCACGATACCCAGCGGCAACGGAACCCCGGTGGCGTCCAGCAGCCGTCCCCGTACCTGCGAAGAGGCTTCCGGCATAAAGGGATCCAGCCTGAGGACGGACCCTTGCGACAGCGTGGCCGTCAAGGTTTGCGTCAAGTACCCGTCTTTGCTGAATGCGGCCCGGTAGGTTCCCAGCGGAAGGGACTTCTCCACGATGCCATTCTCGAGCGTAATCAGGGGAAGCGGGTCGAGGCTGCCTTCCACTGCGCTCAGCTCGACCTTGACATCCCCCAAGGCGACGGTATCCCCTGTCGCCGAAGATCCGCGCGCCGTCACCGCCAATTTTCCGCTGGGAGTGGTGAAGCGAAAGGAGGTGGTGTCGCCGACGCGTCCGCTTCCCTGATTGTCCATGGCGAAGACCTTGAAGATGTAACGGTTTTCCAGCAGGGTTTTTCCCGCGTTCAATGTCACCGTGGTATCGGTGACTTCGTTTTCCCAAACCGGAACCAAAACCTCTACGCCGTCGCGCGCCGACGAAGCGTACAGGTATACCCGGTAGGTGTTGGCGAGGGTTCCCGCAGGGGAACGGCTGCGCGTCCACCTGAATACCAAAAGACTGTCGCCGGGAAACGACAGCACCTTGCCCTGGGCGGGGGCAACATTTTTGGGCGGCGACAAATCGATTCCCGAAGCGACGCTGAAAAGCTTGAGGCTTTGCGCGCGCGTCGAGCTGGCCAGAGAGCTTTTACCGTCGTAATTGTTGAGTACGATGAGCGAGTAGGTGACGCCGGGCGAAAGCGGCGGCGCGGCCAGCTTGCCGAATGCTCCCGAGGGATCGGGAATGCCGTAGGTGATGGAAGTGCCCGTGGTGATGGCCTGCCAGATGATGCTGGCACCGGACACCTCGCCTTTGGCGGGATCGATTTCGATGGGCTGATCCGAAAGCAGAACATGATAGGCCGGCACTCCCGGCACGGCCGACCAGCTGACGGAGGGATAGGCGGATTTTTCCTGGGATTGCGGCGAGAGAATGACAGGGGATTTGGAGGTGGTAATCAGCAGGGGCAATTCGGGAGTGTGTTGCTCCTTGTCTCCGCATGCCGCCACCACATGACTGAAGCCCAATCCCATCTGGGGATTGGTGGAGGGCGGGTTTCCCGCATCCGAAGGTGTGAAGCGGAAGGAAAGCGATTTTTTATCGCCGTCGGCCGTGAATTTGATAACCCGGCTTTCATGCCCGGCCCATACATGGCCTTGGGGTCCGGAACTGAAAAAGAGACTGCAGGGCGACTGTAAATCGACGGACGGTGGAGCGGCGATATCGATACGCACCTCTTCCGATTGCAAAATCTCTCCGGACGGCGCCCGGGTGAAAAGCAGGGTGGGAGCGGCCGACAACGACGCCGCGAGGCATAATGCCAAAGGGCTAAATCGCATGGCTTACTCCCATGCGCACCGCTGGCAAAGGCAACAAATTGAGTTGAAAATGAACCCGGGGATGGTAGCCCCAGCTGGCGCCGAAATTGCAAATGGGAACCCAGGGATCGTCTCCCCGATCCAGGGGAAACAGCCCGGTCAACAGGCCGTCCCGGCCATTGTAATCGACATTCAGGGTATGGGCTCCGGCATCGAAGCTGAATGCGCCCCAGCGCAGCGACAATACGGAAAAATGATCGGTGTCGAGCGCGGCGTCGAGCCGCTCATCACCTTCTTCGCGCGCAGCAGTGGGGTTATGACGCGCATACAGTTTTCCGATGGTTTTGGTGTAAGAAAACGAAAGACGCTCCTTCCAGAACGTCAACCGGGCCGTATGCGATTGGGGTAGGTTGAGCCAGAGATCTTCTTCGATGGATACGGTTTTCCGGTTCACGTCCGAGTCCAGAAATCGGCGCAGGTTTTCCGGGGATAAAAAGGAGTCCGGTTCGCTTATGGTGGGTTCGAAGCTTTCGGCGTCGATGAAAAAAGGCACGCTGTAATCGATGAGAAAATTCCCGCGGGCCTGGATATGCGCTCCCATGCGGGAAATGAGGGATAAGGGTCCTATGCGCACCGCCACTTCGGGGCTCCAGGTTTCTCCGCGATATTGCCCCCTGGCCAGGCCGTAAACCCTATCGTCGGGATATTCGATGATGGCGGAAGTGCCGACTCCATCGGCGTTAATATCCAGGCGGCCCAGCAAATCCGGTTGGAGGCTGCCCGCGAGGCGCGCCGCGACAAGGTGCTTATGCAATTGGATTCCCACGCGCATAAAGGATGAAGGCGCGAAGCTGAATCCGAAAGTCAATGATCTCCAGTGCATGTCCACCAGTAGGGGCAGATGGATGCCACCCTTGAGCAGAATGGAACCCGACTCTTCCAAAGTGGTGTCGAGATTGAAGCGAGAGTCGCCCAGTCCCCCCGTAACGTTGAGCGAGGCGTTTTCGCGCATGGCGAAAAAAAGCACGGCGGGACCGAGCGGCGCGGAGATTTCGATTTGCGCGTTCATGCGCTGATAAACGCTGGCGAGGAATTCCGGCATGACCAAGGTGGAATCGTTGAAGCCCTGCAGGTATTCGTGTGCGCGCGCGGAAAAATCGAAGGGAAGATTCGTCATGAGCCGCACCTGGCCCGTCTTGACCGGATAGTCCAGGGGCGATTTGGTGAACTCATGCGATACGGCACCGCTGAATTCGGCGTTGGCCCGACCCATGAAAAGCAGGGGTTCGGCCGACGAAAGCAACGGAAATCCCAGGCACAGGCTTCCCAGCAGCCAGGATGCGCGTGTGGAAAAGCCCCGGAGGGCGGCAATACGTTTTAATGCGCCGTTAAGCGTCTTTTTTCGGGCCGACACCGTATGCAGTTTAGCATTACGGCATACGGCCTTGCCATTCGGCGGGGATTAAACCTGAGGATGGGTGAGATACGAAACCGCCGTCTCGAAAGACTCGGCGGCAACCGCGTTACCAGCCTCGATCAATTCCGGAATATCCCGAATGGAGGATTTGACGTCGGTGGAGAAGCGGAACAAGGGAACGCGCCGATGTCCCAGGGGGCATATCTCGCCGGTGCGGGGGTTGCGGGCCGGGCGGGGCTTGCGCAATTTGCTGTAGAATGTGCCGAAACCGCGGATTTCTATGGTGTCATTAACTGCCAGATGTTCCCCGATAACCCGGAGAAGCTGTTCCGCCACCACTTTGGTTTCTACCTGAGAGTGGCCGCTTGAGCGGGCGGATTCCTGAACCAGATCCTGTTTGGTCACATTCTTCAAATTGACCTCCCTAGTCTTAGTCTTTTTTCATCGGATGCTACTCATATGAGCAGTATCTTTTGGCCCCTTACCGAAATGAGGCCAAAATCACCCCAACCCTATATCTTGGGGTAGCCACGAAAAAGATAACAAGGGACGGTGGATGCTTGCAACCGAATTTTCCAATATCGCAATTCCTTCAAGTTCCGGAAGGGGTGGAAACGCGGCTAAATCCCTGATTTAGTTGGAGATAGAAAAACCGTAAAAGCTAAAGGGGTTTGTTTCAATGTTCTTGAACTTCGGCGTTCATCGACGACATGCTTTGGGGAAGCCTGTGATCGGGGCCGAAACGAAGCATTTGCGTGCAGACTTTTTCACAATCGGCGCGGGTGCC
This sequence comes from uncultured Bifidobacteriales bacterium, assembly GCA_964401245.1. Lineage (GTDB taxonomy): Bacteria > Fibrobacterota > Fibrobacteria > UBA11236 > UBA11236 > JBGTHM01. The sequence continues at coordinate 20,563 of CAYNXV010000031.1, forward strand.
GTAATAGACGATGGTCCTTCCCGTCAAATCCACTTCGACGGCGCAACGGAAGGCGTTTTCGCGGGAGAGTTTGCATACGGTGGTGAGCATTTCCACCACGTAATCATAGGTGTGATCTTCGTCATTAAATAGCACGACTTTCCAATTCAACGCGGGCTTGGTAAGCGTCTCGGTGGCGCTCTCCCCTTGCTCCCCGGGATTGGCGGTGGCGCCGTGCGGGCGCAGCGGACCGGGCGTCACTTCTCCATAACCTTTCCCCAGAAGAAATGCCAGGCGGTTTCCTGTTCCCCCACCTGGAATTCGGTGCCGCAATCGAGCACTTCCTGCAGGTATTCGTTGATGGTTTCGATGGATTGCCGCAGGAAAAAGGGTTGGCGCGATTGCACGTAGGCGAGATCGGAGAGGGTATGGCGGGGAAGGTACACTTCCAGGGGATTGTAATGCTCCTTCTCGGATTCGCTCGAAAGCACCACGTTCATGTACCGGGAGAAAAAAGCCTGCACCAAATCGCGGTTTTCCTCCTCATGATCGCCCATCAATTTTTCGAAAAGCGAAGTGCCGGATTGGGAGCGCTTCAATAATTGCACGAACAGACCCAAGGCGGGGTCGTCCACCTTTTCCCCCAGCTTGAGGAGTTCATGCGAAGTCAATCGGTTCAATTCCTCCACGGTACGAAATCCCCGACCCTCTACGAGGCTCGACAGGTAAATCAGCATCATTTTTTCGTATTCGTCCGACAGCATGGATGGGAACGGCTCCGATCTGAGCTATAAATTATACATCTCGGAAAGAATAGCAATGAGACGCTCGCCGTTTCATCGGTTTCAACCCGGATTTATAAGGCGGAGACGAGTTTTTTGAATGCCTTGCCGCGTTCCTTATAATTCGCGAAAAGCCCGAATGAAGCGCAGGCGGGGGAGAGCAGAATCACTCCTTGGGGAATTTCTGACAGCAGATACGCAAAAGCCTCATCCAAACCCCCAAGCCGACGCCGATGCCCCGCATACCCGGCGGCAGTCAACTCATTTTCCAAACGGGGCGCCGTTTCTCCGATTAAAGCGATGGAACCCATATGGGGAGCGGCGGCAAGGAACCGCGCCAATTCCCCGAAGTCGGCCTTTTTGTCGGAACCTCCCAGGATTAACCCTAATCGACCTCCGCCTTCGTTCCGGTGCAATTCCGTGGCGAACGCTGCGACGGCTCCTTGCGTCGCTTCGGGACGGGTGGCGTAGGAATCGTTGTAAAAGGAGCGGCCATTCCATTCTCGCACGAATTCGAGGCGATGCTCCAATCCGGTGAAGTCCTGGGCTCCCCGCGCCAAGGCTTCTTTTGGCGCTCCCAGCAGAAGCGCCAAGGTGCCGGCGGCGGCGATATTCTCCAGATTGAAGGCGCCTTTGATTCGCAAGTCGGCTAAACGGATCTCGAACTCACTTTCCCACCCATCTTCCAACCCATCTTTACGCCAAACCACCCGGTCGGCCTGAACGTCAACCTCTCTTCCGCGACCGAAGGCGATGCGCTTGCCGGGCGAGGCCGCCGCGACGCTTTCGCTTCCTTCGGCATCGGCGCAATAAACCACATGATCCCCGGGTTTTTGGAAGCGCGCCAGGTTCGATTTATGCGCCCAATACTCCTCCTTCGTCACATGCCAATCGAGATGCTCGATGGTGGTGCGGACCACGCCGGCATAGGCGGGGACGGGGCCGGCCGTCACGGTGCTGAGTTGAAAGCTGGACAATTCGAGAATGACAAGCTCGCCGTCGGCCAAGGGAAGCAAATCGAGAACCGGAATGCCGATGTTACCCCCGAGGCGGCAAGGGATGCTTGCGGCGTTAAGCATGGAGGCCAATAGGGTGCAGGCGGTACCTTTTCCTAGCGTACCCGTTACACCGATCAGGCGGTTGCGGTCGGCCATGTCCAGAAAGTGCTCGACTTGGGAGGTAATGACTCCTCCGCTCGTTTTAAGCGCCGATAGCTGAGGAAGATCGGGGCGCACTCCGGCGGACCGGAACAGGGTGCGCATTTCCGGAATGCGCGCGAGATAATCGCCGTCTCCGGCATAAACCGCGCCGTCCGGAAGGGCCCCCGGATTCTTCCGATCAAAGACGACCAGGTTTCGATATCCCCGGCCGAGCAGATAGCGGCAGGTGCTCTCCCCCTCGACGCCATACCCCAATATTCCGATGGGTTCCGAAAAATCCCGTTTATCCATCGGCATAATTTACTTCCTGGCGGGAGGGCGGCAACGGGCCGGGCGGGTTGGATCGCCTGAGACCTTATTTTATATTCCTGCGGACCCTTTTCCAGCGGCAAAGAGGTAGTTTGGGGAGTTTAATGAACATAGAAATCCTGCTCGTCACCCTTTTGTATGCGGTAACCCTGGTGGGATTCATCGTCGCCATCAATTCCCGTGGCCCGGTGCGCGTGGCCCTGTCTTATTTCTTCGCCATTCTTTGCCTGTGCGCTTCGGTTTTCCACACCGCCAGGTTGGTCACTGCCGCTTCGGGAGATCTTTTTCCGGGCATGGCGGGAGGCGCCGCAAGCGGTGCTTCCCGAGCAGGTGAAATCGATCCGGCGACCGCCTCCGGCAATGCCGTCATTCTCGCGGCCGACACCGGAACCGAAACGGCTGCCGGAACGGAAGTATCGCCCGTGGATAAGGCAGCCTTGGCCGATGCGCGCAACCGACTACGCTCCCTGGTGCAAACCTCCATGCGCCTGCAGGGCAATCTGAGCCGACTGGTGTTACAGAATCTCGTCGATCTTCCCGAAGAGGAATTCCAATACCTGCGCTCGGTGGCCACCAGTTCCTTCGCCGAGGCCGCCAAGCTGCAAAACCGTTTCAAATCGCTCAAGGCGGACATCCCCGGCGAACTCAACGAAGCCGCCACCCAGGTGGAGCGGGGACTGGATGCCCTGTATAGCGCCAGCCATAATCTGGACAGGTTTTTCCGCGCGGAAAACAATGAAGAAGAGCGCATGCGGCGCGAGAGCTTTCTCAGCGAACGGCAGCAATCCGCCGCTTTCTTTCGCAGAGCCCTCGAAAGGCTTTAAAGAGTTTCAGGAATTTCAAGGAGCATCGATGGCGAACGTACCCGAAGAGTTGAAGTATACCAAAGACCATGAATGGGCCCGCATCGAAGGCGATCAGGCGGTAATCGGAATCACCGACCATGCGCAAACGGAGTTGGGAGACATCGTATTCGTGGAATTGCCGAAGGTAGGCGCGAAAATCTCCGCGGGACAGTCTTTCGGCACCGTGGAAGCGGTCAAGACCGTAGCCGAGCTCTACGCGCCCGTCGACGGGGAAGTGCTCGAAGTCAACGGCGCTCTCTCCAAGGACGCGGGAATCCTGAATCTGGATCCCTACGGCGACGGTTGGATTGTCAAGGTGAAGCTGGAAAAGACTCCGGAGGATTTGCTGGATGCGGCCGGATACAAGGCATTGACCTGACGGGGAAAGTCCCGGCCTGATGCCCGCGCCGGCGCGTTTTCTTATAGCGCTTTCCCTATTGGCCGCGGCTTCGGCGGCCCAGAATTATGTCGTCGATATCCATACCCATGTGGCGGGAATCGGCGCCGGCAACAGCGGATGCTTTATCAACCCCCGTCTCCGCGACAGCTATAAATTCAATATCTATCTCAAGGCTTTCGGCGTCACCGAACAGGAGTTGCTGGAAAACGGCGACGCGCTCGCGGTAAAGAGGCTATCCGAAAAGCTATCCTCCTCGCGCGAGGTGAAGGCTGCCATCGTTTTGGCGATGGACGGAGCCGTCGACGCTTCGGGCCGACTCGACAGCCAACAAACGGAGCTTTACATTCCCAACGAATTCGTGCTCCGGGAAACCGTGCGATACCCGAACCTTTTTTTCGGCGCCAGCATCAATCCCCATCGTCCCGACGCCGATTCGTTGCTGCGCCATTTTGCCGCCCAAGGCGCGCAATTGGTGAAATGGATTCCTTCCATCATGGAGATCGATCCCGCCGACAGCGCGCTGATTCCCTTCTACGAGACCATGGTGGAACTGGGTCTTCCGCTGCTCACCCATGCGGGCAAGGAAAGCTCGTTCACCCGCGCCCGGGACGAATTGGCGGATCCGGAAAGGCTGGCGCTGCCGCTGTCGCTGGGAGTAACGGTGATCGCCGCGCATGCCGGAGCCGGGGGCGAATCGCATGGCTCTCCCAATCATGAAAGATTGCAGCCGCTGTTTGCGCGCTTCCCCAATCTCTACGCCGACCTTTCCGCGCTGACGCAAATCAACCGCATCGGTCATCTGGCTAAGGTTTTGCAATGCAAAACCTGCGAGGGAAATTACATCTACGGTTCGGATTATCCCCTGATCGAAACGGCGCTGGTTTCGCCCTGGTATGCGATGTTCCGGATTCCCTGGAAGGAATTGCATCGCATACGGAAGCTGGAAAACATCTGGGACAAGGACGTGGCTTTAAAACGGGCCTTGGGGATGCCGGAGGAGGTGTTCGGGCGGGCGGAGGAATTGTTTCCGCGGCTAACCGATGAACTCCGGAAGC
>CAYNXV010000032.1:0-23515 GCA_964401245.1 uncultured Bifidobacteriales bacterium
AAATCGATGGAGGCCTTTTCGTCCATGAGACGTAATTCGGCGCGGCCTGCGCCGCCCACGGTCAGGCGCACGCCCGGCTCAAGTAAATCGAAGGGAGCGACATCGGTGGTGGTCTCGTCGGCAAGTAGGGTGCGCTTGACCACGCCCTGCACTTGTTTGACCGCGGCAATTGGCGTTTCCGCCATTGTCTCTCCCAGGAATAAAAATACCAGGAGGAACGGCAGGAGAGGCAGGAGGGATAGGAGATGCCAATCACCGCTGACGGTTTTCATCTATACCTCAGTCGCGACAGGTTGTTGCGGCCGCGATGGAATTCCTTGGCCAGGGCTTCCAGTTCCTCCAACGAATAGGGGCGCCCGTTGAGACGAATTTGCCCCTTGGCCGGAAGCTTGCCCGTACGCGAAAGCTCGAACATTTCGAAATGCTCTCCCAGAATGGCCTTGAGCGCGGCCATGACCCGTCCCTCGTAATCGTCGGTGAAACGGGTTTGCAAAGGCGAAGTGAATTCGGGGGCGATTTGCGAAGCCGGGGGTATACTGCCCGAAAGCCTTTCGTCCAGACGGAAGTAGAGGGCGTTGGAGTACAGTACCGTTGAACTGGGTCCCCGCAGATTGGCCCTGGCCCGCCAGACATAGGTCCTTCCCGGAATCAATCGGGGCATCCCGAAAGGATAGGGCGTAGCTGCGGCATCGTCCACTGGAAAGCGTGCGTATTCGATGCTGTTGAAAACATCGGCCGGAGCCTGGCCCTCAGGCAGTTCGTAGAGGAAAATCTCGATCTTGGGCTCGCCGGGAGGATAGCCGTATTCGCGGGAGTCGAGCAATTCGGAAAGCACCTGGAAAGTCGGGACCAGAGTATACACCGACACGGGTCGGGAATTTTCGATGCGGGTACCCGGGTGCAGCGCCTGAACCGTGTTTACCTGCCGGAATTTTCCCACGGCATATTCGCGGATTTCGATTTCCTGCGAAATCGATGCGATGCCGGCATTTTCGCAGGTAAGCAAAAAGCGAAAGCGCATGTTCATTTCGGGAACCCGGCCTCCTTGGGTAACCGCCGTGTAAAAATCGCTTTTATCGAAATCGATCCCGCCCGGCTCCCAATTCCAGCCGAGAACCGTATTGGAAGGCAGGGGGATACCGATGTCCATGGAATCGAGCGGATTGGAAAGACGGTCGAAGGCCACCAGGGGCTCGCCTCCCCGGCCCAGGGACGTGTCGGCATCCAGCAGCACGCGTAAACGCAAGCTCCCCCCATAGGACCGCAAGGTGGGATGGATGGTCAGTACGAACAGGGTGGGTGACTTATGCGCCTGGGCGGGGTCGAACCAGCTGGGATCGAAATGCGTGACGGTATGCTGCAGCACCGGGGCGAAAACCTCAAGGTGCGGCGGCGCCGTGGGCACTTCGGGACAGGTATTGACGGCGCGCGCACCGAAACTGCGTTCGGGAAACAGCAGCGACAACGCCAGCAAGGCGAAAGCATGCCCAAAAATCCTCATCCCTACCATCGAACGCTCCACAACTCCCGATTGACAGCCCAAATAAGTAGCAATTCCTCTGGAGGTTCCGACCCAAGCGGGAGCAGCCTTGCGCACCTGGTCCGTCTCGCAGTGACAACCTGTCGGTTCCAATGAACAGGACCGCAATGGGCATCAGCTTGATTCCCGATTCCAAGCCAGGTACAATCAACCGGATCCCTGAACAGGAGTTACGCGTGCATCCCGTAGTTTCCACAATCTCGCTTCTGGTATTAAGCAACGTTTTCATGACCTTCGCCTGGTATGCCCATCTCAAGGAGATGAACCATAAAATGTGGCTGCTCGCGGCCCTGGTCAGCTGGGGAATCGCGCTGTTCGAATACCTGCTGCATGTTCCCGCCAATCGCATTGGTTTTACCGTTTTTACGATTGGACAATTGAAAATCCTCCAGGAGATCATCACCCTGAGCGTCTTTGTCCCGTTCTCCATTTATTATTTGAAAGAACCCCTGAAGCTGGACTACCTCTGGGCGGGCCTTTGTCTGGTGGGCGCGGTATTCTTCATGTTCCGCAGCAGATTCGCCTAGTCGGGCGAAATCCCCTCGCGAGCCGGTAGGGCTTTTCCCTATCTTTTCATGATAATTGATTATTATTATCTTTTTCCTCGTATCTTTCCCGCAAACCCTGGACAAAGAGGTCCGACTTGGCGATAGAAGCATCGGGAAATCCCTCCGAGCCCCTGGATTTGATCCTGGAAACATCGGAAGGCGCAGTATGGTTTTCCCCCGGCAGCGGTCATTTTCTGATCCGGTTCGGAAATATCCGTTGGGAGATGAATCAGGAATGCCTGGCGCCCTATCGGAACTACTTACGCGGAATACTCGGGACCCGAATCGCAATGGATCCAGACAGTCCGCCCCTTTACCTTAAAACCAAAGACCCGGCCGTTACCCTCGCGTTCACCCGCACGGAAATGACGGGGCTGGCGTTTCTATTGGACGCCGCGGAATCCATCCACACCATCGAAAACACGAAGGACTAGAAATGAAGGCAGGATTACATCCCAAATACAGGACGGTAATATTCCGGGACAGCTCCAACGGCACCACCTTTGCCGTGAGATCCACCCTGGAAACCCAGGAAACCGTCACCTTGGAAGACGGCGTCACCTATCCCATGGTGCATGTGGAAATTACCAGCGCGTCCCACCCCTTCTATACGGGACAACAACGCATGGTGGACAGCCAGGGCCGGGTGGAGAAGTTCCGCAAAAAGTTCGGCGCCGATGTGGTCGGAAAAACCGTCCGCAAATCACGCAAGAAAACCGCCTGATGGGACGAAGGAGACCCTGGAGGGCCTCCTTTCCGTGAAATCCACGTAAAATCAAGCTATATTCGGCATCCATGCCGGCTACCAAAACCCATGCAGCTCCGCAAAGCCCCCAGCTGGGGCAACGAAAAACCCAGCAGCGGGATGCCATCCACCATATCATCGTTTCCGCCGCCGGGCCGCTGACCGTCAACCAAATCCACGATTTGGCGCAGCGCGAAATGAAACCCCGGAGCGTCGGCATCGCCACGGTATACCGGACGCTCAACCTGCTGCAGGAGAAAAAGATGATCCGGGCGGTGGTGCTTCCCAGCGGAGAAACCCGCTATGAGGGAAGCCATCTCGACATCCACCACCACCATTTCCAATGCCGGAAATGCGGCAATGTCTACGACCTCCACGTTTGCCCGGTGCATATCCCCGCCAACACGGTCATCGCGGGAGGGTTCAAGGTCGAAAGCCATGAACTGACCCTGTTCGGGCTATGCGGGCCTTGTCAACATCCGAAGCGTCCCAATCGCGCCAAGTCCGCCAAATAGAACCCGCCATCAGAGTTCTATTGAATACCGGGGCCGGAATTCGGTGTTCGAAATAGTCGCGGATTCGATTTCATCGACTTTATAGCTGCGAGGCGCCCCGACCGGCCGGCCATCCTTTGTGATTTCCCATACGTGAAGGATTTCATTCCCAGTGGCAGGGTATCGTAAGGAATAGGGCTCCACCAAGCGTTTCGCACCATGGTACACCACAATGGCGGCTTGGCGGCTACGCGCAGCATGACGAATCCGTTCCAATGAGGAGGGGCCTTGACGCCAGGGTGAAGTCGCGTACATGGTGCGTTCGATCATTCGGCCTTCAGCGCTGGGAATAACAGCCGGTTTCGGTTGGGCTTTATTCGGCTCAAGCCACCAGGCGAGGGCATCGGGGAGATCGGCCAGGAAGGAATCCACGCTGGGAAGCTGATGGATTTGATGGGCCAACTGATCTTGCCAGGCCGCCCGGAGTTGGCCGTCGTCCACCGAAGCCAGCACCCCGTCAACAGTTGGCGCAGGCAACTCCTTGAAATTGAACTTTTCTTTCACGATATACCGGGCACGATCCGGATCCGCCTGGTCTCGGAAATTCCGGCTGATATTCACCAGATCATAGACATCGCGTGCCCGGCCTTTACGCTGGGTCAAAGCACGGGTCTTTTCCGCCAGAATTTCATTGATGGAATAACACCGGATACGAGGCGAAGGATTCTGCGCATCCGAATAGCCATGGTGTAACAACCTCAAGTCCGGCATGTCCACGAGGAGTTCATCCTGGGTCAAATCGAACTTGATCCGTTGCAAGGAGCGCTCGGGTTGGGGATGCGGGCCCGCGTAGGACACCTTTACCATGTATGCCGCCTTACCGCGGGGATTGAGGTACTCTTCGATTTTCCAATCCCGCCTCGGGAAAACAAGGCCGCAACGATTTTCCACCCACTTGAGCAGGGTTTCCAGATGCCTTTCCAAATAGGCGACGCTCACTGCATGGGCAGCAGGCAGTGTGAAATCCAGGTCCTCGGAAAACCGATATGTATCGAAGTAGCACTTCTTCAGGCAGGTTCCACCCTTGAACGACCATTCCGACGCTGTCGGATGAGCCGCGATGGAACTCAGGATCCAGCCCAAGACATAATCCTTTTGAACCGTAGTGATTGGTAGCTGGTGGAATTCCCCGACGGCACTGAGTTCAGCCCGGGTTATCATGCGTCACTCCATGGGAGGTTGATGCGTAGATTCCAACGCGTCACGATTCTGCCTTGCTTGGGACCTGCCGGGTCAAGGTCGCTGATACCCTGGGTGATTCGCGAACGGCATTCATCAAGCCACTCCCTCGTCACCGGAGCCTTCAAGGCCTCCATCAGAAATCCCATTCGCTTGAAAACCGTTCCCTTACCGAATCGCGTTGCATAGTTCATCAAGGAAGCGCCATCGCATTTTTCCGTGCGAAGGTATTCACGCACGATGTCGACGCTATGCCTTCCACCGCCCCCGAACGAAGGGTCGTCGAGTATGTCGATGATTAATCGATGGGCATCAGCCATTTCGACCTTTCCGCTTCCCATCCAAATTGGCGCATAGCCGAACCTTCGGTGTTCGGGCAAGGTTTTCGTTCGGAATTCCACGCCCCCTATTTTCTGCAAGGAAGGATGTTGCGGACGCCCGGTAACGACGGCGACGGTGTTGAATATCTGTTCCGTCAAATCCCAGTGTTCGGCGGCGGTCCACCCCGAAATGAACGCAGGTTTGAATAGATCCATAGCCACCAGCCATGGATTCTCCATAGGGGCTTTGGCGCTGGAATACAACGGGACGATGCGAAAGACACCGGGTCGCAGCCTTTGCAGCCATCCCTTCTTGGCCATCCGATTGAGTATCTGGCTGCCTAACTTCCTTGAGCCCTGAGCTAAAGTGAGTACATCATCAATTCGGATCGTGGATGCTTCCACCGCTGTGAAATGCTTAAGCACTTCGCTTTCTTGACTACTGAGGCCTTTAACAGTTGGATTCATATTATATTTCATTTACTTTTATCCTCATTTTTAGAGGATAAGGACTATTAATATACCACTAAATCTATATTATAGATTAATTTATCCTCATAAATAGACGATTTTAAGTGTCTAAATATAGTAAAAAGGTGATTCCCCGGTAGAAAAGGCATAAGACCCCTCCCCCCCCCCCTTCATAAGTATTGATATCTAATTATCATTACTTATGTACTCGTCACGAGTGCACCCCTTAGAAAACAAGGACAGAGCCATGCCGGAAGCCCCCACCCTGAAAACCATCGACCCCCATATCCATATGTTTTCGCGCACCGCCGACGATTATATGGCCATGCAGGCAGCCGGGGTCGTCGCCGTCATCGAGCCCGCCTTCTGGCTGGGGCAGCCGCGCACCAGCGTAGGCACCTTCAAGGATTATTTCGCCACCTTGGTGGGATGGGAGCGGTTTCGGGCCCAGCAATTCGGCATCCGGCACTATTGCACCATCGGGCTCAACTCCAAGGAGGCCAATAACGAAGCGCTGGCCGAAGAGGTGATGGACCTCATTCCCCGCTTCGCCGAGAAGGAAGGCGTGGTCGCCATCGGCGAAATCGGATTCGACGAAATGACCAAGGCCGAGGACAAATATTACCGCCTGCAATTGGATCTGGCCAGGGAGCTTGACATGCCCGTCATGATCCACACGCCCCATCGCAACAAGCGCGAGGGAACCAAGCGCAGCATGGACATTAGCATCGAGCATGGTCTCAAACCCGAAATGGTGGTGGTCGATCACAACAACGAAGAAACCGTCAAGGAGGTTCTTGACCGGGGCTTTTGGGCGGCGTTCACCATTTATCCGCGCACCAAAATGGGAAACCGACGCATGGTGGAGGTGGTCAGGCAATACGGGCCCGAGCGCATCATCGTCGACTCGAGCGCCGATTGGGGCCTCAGCGATCCGCTGGCGGTTCCCAAAACCTCGCGCCTCATGTTGGAGAGCGGCATTCCCCGCGCGCATGTCGAAGCCACGTGTTACGGCAACGCCATCTTGGCATACGGACAAAGCGGGCGCTTCAACGAATCGGACTGGGCGGAGCCTCTTCCTCAAGGCGGACGCGAATTGTTCGAAGGGAATAGCGTGCTTAGAGGTCAATCGGGAATCGTGGATCCCCAAATCATCGATTGAGGGAATTTTTCACTGGGAATGTCTTGGAAAGAATGGGTCGTGGTTGGCATGGCTCATGCCATCAACAGGCATGGCCTTTACCGGCCAAACCGATGATATCCTCCCGGGATATCTCAGCAACTAGTTTATGGATTTTTATCTGATGCGCTCCACAGGAGTGCCCTAAGACCACGACAACTGTTTCCAAAGGCGGGCAACCCGCCTCACGGCACGCCAATTCCGTAACCATGATGGTACGGTCTTCCGGAATCTCCAGGGCTTCGACCGTCCACGCTTTGATTTTCCGGACTTTTTCCGGATCTAATTTGGCTTTGACTCCGAATAGAGACATCCCATACAACCTTTTGATTTTATTTATAAAGTTAAACGATTATCGTCTAAATGCAAGCACCTACTCGTGAACTCTGTAATCGGCACTCCCCCTTCGCATTTCGAAGCCACGTGTTACGGCAACGCCATCGCGCATGAAAATAATCCGATCGGCCAGCGAATCCACCAGATGGTGATCATGCGAAATCAAAACCAGGGCTGTTTCGGGTTGATCCATGAAAGCGTCCAAACCCTCAATAACGGCGGCGGAAGCAATGGGGTCCAGCATCGAAGTGGGCTCGTCCAATACCAGCACCGCGGGACGTATCAATAAGGCACGTACCAGTGCCAGACGCTGCAATTGTCCTCCGCTCAATTGATGCGGGTAATGATGCAGATGCGAATCGTCCAGCCGCATTCTTTCCAACCATCTTCCCAATCCATTTTGACCTTCAAGCTTCGATACGCCCTTCCATCGCAAAGGCAAAAGCAGGGATTCACCCAGTTTCATTCTGGGATTGAAGGCCGCTTCGGGATGCTGAAACAATCCCGCGACGCCCCGGTGAGTGGCCGTAACATTTCCGGAATCGGGTTTTTCCAGGCCGAGCAGAATGCGCGCCAGGGTGGTTTTCCCGCTTCCGCTGGCCCCCACTATTCCCACCCGCTCACCGGCGAATACCCTTATCGTAGTAGGCTTGACCGCCTGGAATCGTCTTAGCGAAAACACGCCCGTCGCATAGGTTTTTTCCACGCCGGTTGCCGTCAAAAGTGAGCGCGAGTTCCGATTGCTTGCAGCATAAGAGTCCGCAGCCAAGGGATCGCGCGACAATATTTCGTCCATTCCGCGCGTAAAGGTATATCCATACCCGCTTGCCGCTTCGCCGAATATTTCATGGCGCATTCCTTGCGATTCCACTTGTCCGTCGCGCATCAGAATCACCGAATCGCAGGCCCGGCGAATCAATTCCAAATCATGGCTGATAAGCAGCACTCCGGTATCGGAATTCAGGGCTGTATTGCGAATCCACTCCCCCATGACTTTCCGTAGCGGCGCATCGAGACCCTTGGTGGGTTCGTCCATTATGAGATAATGTGGATTCAGCAATAACGCCAAAGCGTTCAGCACACGCTGACGCATACCGCCGCTCAATTGATTGGGATAGAGCCGGGCCACCGCTTCGGGGTCTGCGAAACCCGCCTTGCGCAAAGCATTGAGGCAACGAACATAGGAAGGTTTAGAGGAACCGGATTTTTCCTTTTTCCGTAAAGCGAACAGCAGGCTTTTTCCGCAGCGGCGCATGGGATGCAAGGCGGTGGCGGAATTCTGGGGAACATAGGCCAGCTGACGGCCGTACATCGTCAGCTTCTGTTTTTCAGGACAGTTGCGCAAATCAATGCCGTCGATTATCAGGCTGCCATCCACCCGGGCGCCCGGCGGTTCCAATCCGAAAAGGGCGCGCGCCAACAGGGTTTTGCCGCAGCCGCTTTCACCCATGATTCCCAGCACCGATTTGCGGGGCAGATGAAAGGAAACCTTATCGACGGCGGTAAAACCCATGGCCGGAAAAGCGACCGTCAGGTTCTCCACCGTCAATCCTTGCGACGACATGGCCTAACAATCCTTTCGTGACATGCGTTCGATGCGGTAGAAGCCCTGGGTTTCATCGCCGAGAAAATGAAAGGCCAAGGCGGCCACAGCGGCAGCCAGTCCTGGCGCCAAAAGCAGCAATGGCCTTTCGCGGAAATACGGCCGGGCCTCCAAAATCATCGCGCCCCAATCGGGGGTCGGAGCCTGCATGCCCAAGCCCAGAAACCCCAGTGCCGCCAAAGCGGGAATCAAGGCGCCGGCGCGTGCGCTCCAGAAAACCAGTATCAATCCCTGCATTTGCGGAATGATTTCGCGCAGCAATATATGCCCCAGCGGCGCTCCCAACACCCGGACATTGTCGACGTAATAAGCGTTGCGCAACCGCATCACCGTCGAACGAAAAATTCTCGCCGGGTCCGACCATGAAGTCACCGCCATGGCCGGAATCAAAGTCCAGGGACCCGACCCCAGCCAACCCGCCAAAACCAGCAACAGTACCGGTCCGGGAAGCGATTGGAAAACCACGATCAAACCGTGGATGAAATGGTCCACCTTGCCGCCAAGATATCCGGCGAGGGTACCCAGCAGCAATCCGATTCCCACGCCGATTCCCGCTGCGATGAAAGACAACCACAGACAAGTACGCCCTCCGTGCAAAAGGCGGCTCAAAACGTCTCGCCCCAACGCATCGGTACCCAGAGGATGCTGCGGGGAAGGCTGCGCCAAACCGGCTTCGAGATTGACCGCCAGGGGATCGACCGGCCAAATCCACGGAGCGGTCAGGGCCAAAAGGATCAAGGCGGCCACCACGCCCGCGGCGATGAAAAAACCCCGGGTGTTTCGGATAGGAGGCTCGGCTACATCGAATTGTCCCGTAACACAGCTCATATCCGTTGCGCTCCCCCGAAGCGGGGATCGAGAAAACGCGCCACCAGGTCGGCTCCGAAGCCGGTAAGGGCGGTGAGAATGCCTACCAGCACGACATATCCCTGCAACACGGGATAGTCGCGCCGCAGCAAGGCATCCAACACCAGTGAACCCAATCCCGGCAAGGCGAAAATGGTTTCGATGACCACGGCTCCTCCCAAAAGGGCCGCCAGTTGCGCGCCGATGAACCCGCTGAGAGGCACGGCGCAATCGGGCAGGGCGAAATGAAACAAGGCGTGCGTGCGCGATAAACCGATGCTTCGAGCCGTGGCCATATAATCCGATTCGGCGGCATCCAGCAGCAGGGAGCGCAGAAAACGCACGGTGATTCCCATGCTTCCCAGCGCCAAAGTCAACGAGGGAAGCACCCAATGCTTCCAGGTGTCCATTCCCCCCGTAGGCAGCCAGCGCAGGTTTTCCGCGAAAAACCATCCCAGCAGCAGCGCCAACCAGAACCCGGGCATGGACATGAAGGCCAGGGAAAATAGCCTTCCCGAATAATCGACTCGGCCATCGGGCCGCCGCGCCAAAAGCAGGGCCAGCGGAAAGGCCAAGACGATTCCCAGCGCAAGACTGATAAAGGAAAGTCCCAGGGTTACCGGGATCCTCTCCAGTAACATATCGGTTACTTCGGATCCCCGGGTGAAGGAATTCCCCAAATCACCCCGCGAAACCTTTCCCAGGTATTGCGCGTATTGTTCCATGAAGGAAAGATCCAGACCCAGGCGGATTCTCCACTCCTCCGTCTGTTCGAAGGTAGGCTCGGTGTTACCGCTTTGCGATAAGGCTTCCAGAACCGGATCGCCGGGCGCCATTCTCGCCAATGCGAAGGAAAACGTCACGCAAGCCCAAACCATCAGGACCAACACCCCCAATCGCCTCAACACATACAGCGAAGTGGATAAGCCGGAGAGAGACAAACCGAAAGTGGAGGGAGCGGAATTCACGGAGCCCAACGCAGGTCCGGCAAGGTGGTTCCGTAGGGAGTGGCTATATGGCCTTGAATGCGTTTGCTGGAAACCACCACGTTTTTGTCGTGCAAGAGGGGGATGACGGGAAGTTCATCCAGGGCGATTTCCTGAAGCCGGGCGTATATCACCGCGCGCCTGTCCGGATCAAGCTCCGCTTCCAATTCGGAAAAAAGCGCGTCCGCTTCTTCATGACTGAATCCCAATCCATTGCGGGCATTGGCCGCACCGCGCGAGTGCAGGTATTGGCGCAGCCAGACCTGGGGATCCGCCGAAGGCAGCCCGGAAGTGGAAAGCGCCATATGGTATTCGCCCCGGCTTTGCACGGCCCGATAACTCGCGCCATCCAAGATGGAAATGCTCGATTTGATGCCGAAGTCTTCCAGTACCGACTGGAGGTATTCGGCCAGGGCCAGATAAGGATAGCGGTCGGTTCCATAGGAGGGTACCAGAAATTTGAGCTCGGGCAGCTTGTCGACGCCCAACGACTTGAAAATCCTCCCCGCTTCCTGGGGATCGCAATAGGCGTCTCCCTTGACGGCGAACGCCGAGGCGGGATTGAGCACGGAGTAGGCCGGCTCCGCCTCGCCTGCGAAAAGCGTGGAAGCAATCCGTTCCCGGTCTATGGCCAAAGACAGCGCCCGGCGAAACACGGGGTCGTCAAACGGAGGGATGCTTCCGTTGGGCATGAGATAATGCGAAATGGTGGAAGCATGCGAGGATTTTTCAAATCCCTCTTTTTTTTCCAGAGTATTGGCCAATCGGGGAGGTATGGCCCCCAAATCGATGACTCCGTGTATTTCTCCCGACAGCAGGGCCGAATAGCGCGCATTGGGATCGGGAAGCACCCGTATGCGCAGCCTCTCGGTGGCTCTTTTTTCGTCGTAAGGGTAAGGGTGTGGCTCCAACAGGGTTTCCACTTGGGCGCGATGCGAAATCAGGCGATAGGGTCCCGTGGCTATGGGGGTACCTGTAAAGTTACCCAGGGAATCGAAACCGGAGGGATGGAAGATGGCGCTGGGCCAACCGGCAATCAAATAGGGAAAAGTGGGACAGGGTTTGGAAAAGCGCAAACGCAGCGACAGGGTTCCCGCGGTTTCCCAGGATTCCAGGTTGGGGAAGAAGGTCGCGAAATCATAGGTATAGAAAAGCGAAGGTTTGAGTCCCATGTTTTTAAGGCGGTGCAGGTTGGCGGAAACCATATCGGCCGTCAAGGTATCGCCGTTATGAAAACGCACCCCCTGGCGCAAATGCAATACCCATTCCTGTCCGGAGGACGTACTGTCCCACGATTCCGCCAGGCGGGGCTTGGGATGGCCGTCGTAACCACGCCCGATAAGGGGCTCCCAAACATGCAATATGGAACTGCAATAATAAGGGTCCAACACTCCGGGCGAAAGATCTCGGGGTGCAGCCAGCACGATTTCCCCTTCAGGAGATGATTGCCGGCAGCCGAAGAATAAAAGCGCGGAACATAAAAGCCCGGTACAGGCGCTCAGTAATCGGTCAACGAAAGGCATTTTCAGGCATCCTGCAAAGTCGACGCCGCAATAAGCGGGCGGCGTGGGTTACGGCCCTATCGGCCTGGGGAATTCCGGAGCGGAATCCGTAACGATCACTGCTGCGACTCCCGTTTCCGGCGGCGCCGATGAGATAAAGGCCGGGTATGGGCGTCAGTCCTTCTACGCGCCAATCATCGCGCAGCGCGTCTTCGGGAGGCAGTCCCAGGCTTCGCTGCAATATGCCATCGGCTCCGTAACCGGTCATCACGAAGGCTTGATCGAAAGGAAGCCGTACCTCCTCGACCGTACCTTGATTTACGGCAATCAACTCGGAATCGGTAAACTCCTGGGAAAGACAATGCATAAAGCGCCGGAGCGTTTGCCTTTGGCCGGCCTCATCGAGACGCTGCAATATCTCCGGACGCACGGAAACCAGTTCCGGCTTCCGGTGGACCAAATCGACGCTGCAACCCGCATTTAGCAGGGCGATGGCGCATTCCAGCGCCGAGTGCCCGCCACCCACCACCACTACCTTTTGGCCCCGACAGGTTTCGGGAGAATCGAAATAATGGCTGACATGCGGCCCGCTCTCACCCGGAATGCCGAGCATCTTCGGATGGTCGAATTCACCCGTGGCCAATATGAGAATTTCGCAATGGATTGATTGCCTGCCCGTGGTCAAGACGAACCCGTTGCCGCATCGTTGCGCCGAGGTCACTTCGGTATGGGTATGCACCGGCCAGGAAAGATTCGCGGCAATGTCGGTGAGAAAATCCGCGAAGGCCGGCGGTGTCACTCCGGCTTCGGGATTGGGGTCGGGAGTCTTTCCCGCTATCTCCATGAAACCGGCCCGCGAGTTGAGTACCATCTCGCGGGGATAACGACGCAAGGCGGATGCGATGTCGCCCCTCTCCAACACCATGCCTTCGATGCCCTGCTCGGCGGCGCGCACGGCGGCGGCCAGCCCGCAAGGGCCCGCGCCCACAACCACCAGGGTGGTGGAGTGGACGGTTTCGTCGGTTAGGGAATTGGAGATTAGCACGGGCATATCAGAAATCGAATCGGGCTCCGAGTTGGAATTCGCGACCGGGCAGACTGTTGCCCCGTCCTCCATTGGAAGACGCCGGAGTGGAGACCAACTGGTCTTTTTTGTTCAAGGCGATGAATACGTCGTGATTGTTGACGTCAAGCACGTTCAGCACCCGCGCGGAGATTTCGAGCCGGGGCGTGGGACGGAAATTCGCGCCCAGATGAAACAACCAGAATTCCTCCTTGAGAATAGCCGTCGTATTTCGGACATATCCGGACCAGATAAGAGCCTCTTCGCTTTGATACCACATGGGTCCGCGTAAAACCCCGGTGGCGCTTACACTGAAGCGATTCCGCCATCCGGCGGTCAAGGTGGTCGCGCCCTGATATTCGTACATGCGGGGAATATGGCTGACCGAATCCAACGGACTGCCGCTTTCATCCATGGCCGGCTTGTTGACTCCATTGTCGAAATTGAAATGGTAAATGCCGTTCAACGAAAGCGAGAGCACAAGTTCGTTCTCTCCCAGCATCCGGTCTATGTGGAAGGTGGAAAAGCCTTCCAATCCTTCCACCACCGTCTCCAAATCGTTGTTGACGCGGGTGGAGGTGTCCGCTGCGATCGTTTTACCGATGATTTGATCGGTAATGGTGTTTCGGAACAGGGAAGCCTCAACCGAAAGCATCGGATTCACATACAGAAGTCCCACTTCTTCGTTGAAACTTTTCTCCGGCTCCAAATCGGGATTGGGAATGGAAACGCCGCCTAATACGAAAGTAGTTTGCAAGGCCAGTTCCGAAGGATCGGGAGCCCTGAAACCCTGGCTAATGCCTCCGCGCAGGGTCAATCCCGGAACGGGCGATACCGAAGCACCCGCGCTATAGGTGGTGGATTCATATTCGGCTTGGCTCTCCACCAAATCGGTACGAGGCGGAGTGGCTACGATGCCATGCTCTCCCCTTTCATGGCGTAGTCCGCCTCTCAGCTTGATGCGATCCTCCCACAAACCCAGCACTTCTTCGACATAAGCCGCCAGCACGGAGGAATTGGAATTCACGTCATAGGGATTGAACCACGAAACCGAATCCCCGCGGGTGGCGGCGAGGGTGCCGTCGGTGCGCAAAGCCGCGCGAGCAACGGGAATGCGATAGCGATTGTTGCGCAGGGTGGAATATTCCACGTCCACGCCGGCCAAAAGGCGATTGCTGAACAAGCCATTTTCCGGAGCCCAGTCATACCTACCGTATAGCTTCAAACCATCGGCGGTCACAATGCGAACGTTGTTGTCCTCATCCATTCCGGCGGCTTCCGAACCCCAGCGGAAATTATCCACATCGCGGACATGGTAGAAATGGGCGGTATAGGAAAGGCCCTCCCCCGCTATACCCATCCATTTCACATCACCCGATTCGTTGGTGCGCTCTTCGTCGTTATCCAAATCCCAGGAGGAACCGCGAAAGCCTGCGTTGTATATGCCGTCGGCGCGCCAACGGGCTTCCACCCGGTGCTCTGCGAAAGGGCTCCATCCGGCCGACAAGGTGTAGCCCAGCTTTCCGAAGGCGGTATTGAGGAGCGGGGTTTCGAAGCTTTCGCTTCCCGATTCATAGTCGCCGCGCCGGGAACCGTGTACGCCCGCGAAGAAATCCACCGAACCGTCTTTTCCATGCACCTGCAAGGCGCCTTCGCTTCTATCGAAGGAGCCGCCCATCAGGCGCACCATGCCGCCGGTTTTTCCACCGCCGTGTTTGGGGATGAGGTTGATCACCGCTCCCATGGCCTGGCTGCCGTATAACACCGAATAGGGGCCGCGAATGATTTCGATGCGTTCGATTTCGTCCAGCGAGAGCTTGGAGAGGTTGGCCGTTCCCGCGCGGCGGCCGTCGAAAAGCACCAGGATGCCGCTGCGGAAATCGCGTCCCTGTCCGTCCGAGGCCGCGCCGCGGATATTGATGGAGGTTTGGGCGGGAGTCCATTGGCTGAAAAACCCGACCGCGTTTTGGGTAAGGAATTCGGTGACCGTGGCCGCTCCGGATGCCTGCATCTGCTCGGTGGTGAAAACCTGGATGGTGGCGGGCGATTCGGCTTTACTTTCCAAAGTGCGCGACGCGGTAATCACTTTCGTCGGCAGGGAAATCGGCTCTTCTTCGGCGGATACGGAGAGACTCAGCAGCATCAGGCCCAGAGGTAATACCTTGAGGGCTGTGGGAAGGGATGGCATTCAAGCTCCTGAAAATTTAAGGGTTTTTCCGAATCAGGCCGCTTTCGCGGACACCGGCGATTAAACGATATTATTAATCCGTTATCATTTAAACCCCTTAGCGGATTTCGGATTTCCCCCCTCTGACCGTGGGAATCGGATCAGCTCGATCACCGGCCGCGACTTGGCCAGATGCTCCTTCACAATGCGCTCGCCTTCCTCCCTTCCGACGTTTCCATACCAAAGATTCTGCGGTTGCACCGTGATTACCGGGGCCATTTCACAGAATCCCGCGCAAAGGGTTTTGACGGTATGCACGCAATCGGACAGGCCTTCGCGCTGGATGGAATCGCGCATGGCGCAGGTCAATTCCTCGGAGCCCAGTTTGCGACAGCTTCCCCCGTTGCAGAAATACAGTATCGTTTTCATATCGCCCAACTGGGCTATATCCCTCGCCATAACGCCTCCTGGTTCTTCATCGGGCGCATCCCGGGCAAAGTCCGGTATAAGAGATCTCGTGCCCTTCGATATGGAAACCGCTCGGCAGGGTGAGCCCATTCAAAGTCTGCAAGGGGCAGAGGTGGATGTCGAAAACCCCGTGGCATATTCGGCATTTGAGATGATGATGGTGCTTTTCGGAGGGCACATGCATTTCGAAGCGGGTTTCTCCGCTGGGAAAGACGCAAACCTTGACGGCATCGAGGGCGCGCAGGATTTTGAGGTTGCGGTAAACCGTGGCAATGCCCAATTGCCCAAGCCGCTCTTGCGATTGCGCGTGGATTTCATCCAACGTCAACGGGCCGCCGGCAGATCGGATAACCGAGAGAATGGTATCCCTTTGCCGCGTTTTCCGTGGCCCCAGACTAAGGGGAATTGTCGGTTGTGCTTCCATGATAGTTTAGTCGTTACGGTAAGCGGGGTTGATTGCCCCCGGGGCGATAGAACAGCCCCTTTCCAAGGTGCCGAAATGATAATAATATATTAATAGCATATAACCCAGGCCCAGGAAATTCCAGCGTCAATGCCCGGATTCGTCACCCGTCTATTATTCGGCCTTTTCCTGCTCTTGGTGGCAACCCCTGCCCTTGCGGCCGATACTTTGCATGCTTCCGCCCCAGCCGCAACGGCGACTCGCGACGCTGGTCATGACCACGACCATGACGGTTTTTTCACCCACGCTCTGGAAAGCATCAAGCACGCCGTAGAAGGAGATTCGACCTGGGCCATCGGCCTCTCCGCCTTTTTCCTGGCCTTTGCCGTCGGCACATTGCATTCCATGCAGCCGGGTCATGGCAAAACCCTGGTGGCTGCCTATTTGGTGGGCGTGCATGGAACCATAGGCCACGCGGTTCTTTTGGGGTTGGTGGTAACCTTGACCCATACCTTGAGCGTGATTGTGATTGGCGGGCTGCTGGCCTATTTTTCGGGGCACTTCCTAGGGGATTCCCTGCAGGGCTGGCTGGGAACGGTGGCGGGAATATTGCTGATGGGCACGGGCCTGTGGTTGCTTTTATCGGCGCGTCGTCGCTTGGCCTTGCGAATGGCCGGAGCTCCCGAATCGGAAATCGGAGCCCCTTGCGGGCATGATCATGGAAGCCATTCCCATCCCCACCATGAACTCGGGTCTCATACAAGCCATGGACACGGTCATGTGCATGAGCACGGAGTGGATTCAACCCCAACCCTCACAACCGCGCCGACCGCCGCGGCCAAGGCCGCCCCCGTTTCCCTACCCGCATTGATCTCCCTGGGCATAGCGGGCGGAATCGTACCCTGCCTGGATGCGGTTCTGATTGTGCTGGCCGCGATTTCGTTCGGACGGCTGGGTTTCGGCTTTTTGGTCATTTTGGGATTCAGCCTGGGAATCGCTTCCGTTTTGATTTTGTTCGGAATCCTGCTCGTCAAAGCCCGCAGCCGCCTGGGTGGAAACGGCATTGGGGCCGTGTGGATGGCGAGAATGCCCGTAATCAGCGCGATGATGATTATCGCGATGGGTTTGCTGGTCACGGCGACCGGTATTTCCAACCTGGCGCCCTAGCGGCGGGCCGGGCCCAGGGATTCCGGTTGCGGGCCCTCCTTTCCGAAACGATATTTATTGATTATAGTTTCTCATTATTGTTAAAAGAAGGAGCGTATATGAACGCCAAGGAAAAAATACCCGTAACCATCCTGACCGGATTCCTGGGATCGGGGAAAACCACCCTGCTCAACCGCATCCTCCAGGAACAGCACGGCAAGCGCATCGCCGTCATCGAGAACGAATTCGGCGAAGTGGGCGTCGACAACGAACTGGTCATCGGAGCCGAAGAGGAAATCTTCGAAATGAACAACGGATGCATTTGCTGCACCGTGCGCGGCGATTTGATCCGCATTTTGGGAAACCTGATGAAGCGCAAGGAGCGCTTCGATTACATCCTGGTGGAAACCACCGGCATGGCCGATCCCGGCCCCGTGGCCCAGACCTTTTTCGTGGACGAGGAATTGGGCGCACAAGTCCGCCTCGACGCCATCGTCACCATGGTCGACTCCAAGCATATCTATAACCATTTGGGAAACAGCCGCGAAGCCCAGGAGCAAATCGCCTTCGCCGACGTCATCATCCTGAATAAAACCGATTTGGCCGAAAGCGGACAAGTTTCCGAATTGAAAGACCGGATCCGCCGCATGAACGCCTCGGCGAAAATCCTGGAAGCGCAAAACGCCGCCATCGACCTGGCCGAAGTGCTTGACGTTCGAGCCTTCGATTTATCCCGGGCCCTGGCCACCGATCCCCAATTCCTGGAGCCGGAATATCCCTTTGAATGGAGCGGATGTTATTCGTTGGCCAAAGGCGAATACGCGCTGCATCTCGACGAAGGGCCCGACCCGAGCATGCAACTGGCGCTGCTTCCCCTGTCCGGCAAGTCAGTAAGCCCGGAAGAACTTCGCGAAGCCGAACTGCTTTTTTCGGATAACGCCGTGAGTATCGAGCCGGGAAACGGTCTCTCTCCGCAAAAGCGGCTCTTTGAGCTGCAATTGGAATCCCCGGAAAAGGGAAAAAGGTTCGTGTTTCCGGTCCGCATCGAAGCCGACGGTAATTACGCCTTGTTCTCCCAACACCTTCCCGAGGAATTCTCCATGAGCCTACGCCAGGGGGACAGCGTATTGGCTCCGGAAGGCCAGAAGGAATACAAGCCCGACCATGAGCATGAGGACGAGGTCGCTTCGGTGGGAATCAACTGTTCTGGCGAACTCAACCCCACGCGCCTCAATGCCTGGCTGTCCAATATTTTGCAAACCAAGGGTCAGGACATCTACCGCATGAAGGGCATTCTCAACATCAAGGGCGAAAACAGCCGTTTCGTCTTTCAGGGCGTACACATGCTTTTCGACGGGCGCGCCGACCGCCCTTGGAAGGACGGCGAGGACAGGGCGAACCGGATTATTTTCATCGGACGCAATCTGGACCGCGAAGAAATCAACCAGGGGTTTTCCTCATGCTTGGCTTGACCCCGAAACAGTCACAGGAAAAGGCCCTCTCCCAGGGAGTCAGCCTGGTTCCCCTGTGGAAGGCCGACATAGGCGATTTCGTCGAAGACCTGAAATGGTCACCGGATGGCGCAATGCTCGCGGCGGCTTCGGTAAGCGGCCCCCTCGAAGTGTTCACCCGCGCAGGCGTATCGAAATGGAAAAGCGAAGGCCATAAAGACGGCAGTTGCGTATTGACATGGCGCCCCGACGGCGAAATGCTGGTGTCGGGCGGACAGGACGGCCGTCTGCATTTCTGGAATCCCGAAGACGGTAGCCGCATGGTTACCTTGGGCGACGGCAAAGGTTGGGTGCAGGCCGCGGCCTGGCACGAAAGCGGAAAATACCTGGCCTTCTCCGAAGGCAAGCGTTTGCGCGTCTGGCACTGGGACGGCAGATTGGTGGATGATTACCCCGACCATCCCGGCACCATCACCGGCCTGCAATGGAAACCCGGTGCGGTGCAAATAGCCACGGCCTGTTACGGCGGTGTGCATCTGCATTCTCCCGAAGGCGGCGCCGCGCGGAGAAAGTACCCCTGGGGAAATTCCTGTCTGGGAATCGCCATCAGCCCCGACAATAAATATATCGCCTCGGGCCAACAGGACAATCGCGTTCACATCTGGGAAGGCCGCTCGGGCAAGGACATGCAGATGAGCGGTTATCCCGGCAAGGTGCAAAGCCTTTCGTGGGACGCCACCGCGCGCTTTCTCGCCACTTCGGGAGCGCTGGAAGTGATGGTCTGGAATTGCGGCGGCAAAGGCCCCTCGGGCCGTGGACCCATCGAACTCTTCGGTCACGACCTGCCCGTAACCGTGGTGGAATTCCATCCGGCCGGCCTGCTGTTGGCTTCGGGTTCGCACGATGCGCGCATGCTGGTATGGGACGTCGCCACCAAAAAAATGAAGGCGTTCGCACGCATGCCCGAAGGGGTTTCGCGCCTGTGCTGGAATGCGGCCGGCAATCTTCTGGCCGTGGGCGACGCTATAGGTACGGTGACCGTTTTTGAGGTGCCATAGCGGTATTTAGATTCACGAAAAGAGATAAGTAATATTCAGCCGGCCAGATACCGCCAGGCCGGCACCACCTCTACCGGTTTTCCCGCCACTTTCAGCATTTCGGATTCCCGCCATGTCACCACGACAGCTCGGTCGGCATCCGTTTCCCCAAATGCATGTTCAAGGGCCGAGAGTTCCCGCTTGCGGGTTGCTGCTTCTGTAAGGCTCCAACAGACCTGGAGGAGTTGCCACGATCCCTCGTCCTGATAGATGAAATCAACCTCTTTTCCTGAACGCGTGCGGACATAACTCGGTTCAAGCCCTCGGCGACGCAGGGAGAGGTAGACCAGGTTTTCCAGAAGGCGATCCGAATCCGAAGTGTACTTCGAAGCGACGGAGCGTACGAGCGCGGGATCGATGGCATACCACTTTTTGGGATTGGCCTGGCGCTTGGTGTGGGAGTTGGTAAAGATAGGAAGCGGAAAGAATAAATAGGCATCATGCAGCCATTCGAGGCAGTTCTGCACGAAGGTTTTGGATAGGGAATGACCCATTCCCTTCAGCGTTTCGGTAAGCCGGTTGAGCGAGTGTAGCGAAGCGTTGTCATGCATCAGTCGCAAGGCCAGATCGCGAAGAGCCGAAGGATGTTCGACGTCGTGGCGCAGTATGAGGTCGCGCTGAAGGATGGAGTGGAAATACTCCTGGTGCACCCGGACCCGAAGGCGCTCATCGATTCCCACCGTCTCTGGAAACCCGCCCTCTTTGAGATATCGGTCAATTATATTACCGGTTTATAGAAATATTGGCTTAAAACAGCAAAAAAAAGCATCCCCCCCTTCATCCTAGCCGCCTTGAGGTACCTAGATTGTTACAAAATAGCGAGATCTTTTATGCAAGAAGCCAAGGATCAGGCTCATCGCAGGCTTACGAGTCGCAGCCTTTTCTACTCTTTTCACGCACTCATCTCGTACCTATTATGAGCCGATAGGCCCCAGTATAGGGCGCCAGGAAATTAAAATATGCCAAGTGATAAAGCAGACTCAGGGAGCCCTCACAGCGACACCGTAATCCGGGACCGCCTGGCGCAAATCCGCACCCAACTGGCAAATGAGAGAACCTTTCTCGCCTATTTGCGGACGGCTTTGGCCTTTTTGATAGGCGGAGTCTCCGCCGTC
Source organism: uncultured Bifidobacteriales bacterium (assembly GCA_964401245.1). Taxonomy (GTDB): domain Bacteria; phylum Fibrobacterota; class Fibrobacteria; order UBA11236; family UBA11236; genus JBGTHM01. Next base: position 20,721 of record CAYNXV010000032.1, read on the forward strand.
CATTTCCTGACTCACCCCGCTGCTGTAACCACAGGGTACATTCTGGCCCTGCTCGGATTGATGTGCCTCGTCGTGGGATTATTCCGCTTTTATAAATTACTGCGCATTCTCAAATCTGAAACCTCGGGTTAAGCCTGTTTACGCCTCCCGTAACCCACCTTCGGCCTGGCAGTCCGCCTTTGGCATGTAATGATATTTTTTTATCATTAGTGTCAACGCTACCCCTTTCCAGGAATCCTCCATGCAAAAACTTCCCGTCACCGTGCTCTCCGGCTTTTTGGGGGCCGGCAAAACCACCCTGTTGAACCATGTGCTCAGCAACCGCGAGGGCCTGCGCGTCGCCGTCATCGTGAACGACATGAGCGAAGTCAACATCGACGCCGAACTGGTGAAAAGCGGAGACGGTGCCTTGAGCCGCTCCGAGGAGAAGCTGGTGGAAATGAGCAACGGCTGCATTTGCTGCACCTTGCGCGAAGACCTGTTGATTGAAGTCGCGAAACTGGCGGAAGAAGGCCGCTTCGATTATCTGCTCATCGAATCGACGGGAATCTCGGAGCCCATGCCCGTAGCGGAAACCTTCACCTTCGCCGACGAGACTGGAAAAAGCCTTTCCGACGTGGCCAGGCTCGATACCATGGTCACTGTAATCGACGCGGAAAACTTCCTGCTCGAATTCGAAGGCAGCGACGCCCTCAACGAAAGGGCCATGGGCCTGGATGAGGAAGATGACAGGACCATCGCCGACCTATTGATTGATCAGGTGGAATTCGCAGACGTTCTGCTGCTGAACAAAACCGATCTCGTTCCCGACAAGGGCAAGCGCAAGTTGTTGGAAATATTGAAATCGCTGAACCCCCAGGCCAAAGTAATCGAGTCGAGCTACGGAAAAATCCCCCTCAAGGAAATCCTGGACACCGGCCTTTTCAGCATGGAAAAAGCCTCCCGCGCGCCCGGATGGCTGGCGGAACTCCGCGGCGAGCACATTCCCGAAAGCGAAGAATATGGCATCCACAGTTTCGTCTACCGCGCCCAAAGACCCTTCCATCCCGAACGTTTCTGGGATTTGATGCATGAGGGATGGACCCAGGTGTTACGCTCCAAGGGATTTTTCTGGCTGGCCACGCGCATGGACATCGCCGGTCTGTGGTCGCAAGCGGGCGGCTCGGCACAATACAAGGCCAACGGTTATTGGTGGGTATCGCTCGACGAGGCCAATTGGCCCGAAGGCGAAGACACCCGCAACAACATCCGGTCGCGCATAGGCGGTGAGTTCGGAGACCGCCGTCAGGAAATGGTTTTCATCGGCGTGGACATGGACGAGGCGGGCATTCGCGCCAATCTCGACCATTGCCTATTGACCGACGATGAAATGGCCCTGGGCGAAACAGGCTGGAGCGAATTTCCGGATCCTTTCCCGCCTTGGGAAGAGGAAGTCGAGGAGGAGGAAGACGCCGGGGAGGAAATGAAACTATCCGCCAACGCTCTCCACATAAACGGGTCGGTCTGATTCGGGACCCGGGTCGGGCAGCCCGAGGACTCCGGATATTCGCAAGAATTTGTCGAATATTCCAAATTATTCGCAGAATATTTGCAAATAATATCATTTGGTACTTTCGTTCCGCTCTATCGCGAGGGTCCGACCGTGAACACGCTTTACTTATTGGATTTTCTACGCTTCTGTGGCAGGGCGAGTTCCGGGGCTGAACAAATAAACGTCACTGACCTGGTTATTCAGCCAAGGTATTGGCAAAAGAAAAAACTTTGATTTGGATCCGGAATGCAGACAAAATTTGGAGATTCAATTTACCACGAAATCTTGAAAGATGATTTGGCCACGATTCAAAATGGCGTTCAAGATCTTGATCTCCATTTTGACGAATCTCTCCGATTTATCCTTGCCATACCTGAAGACATGTCTTCGTTCGCCTATGGGTCAGGGAAATGGACACTATCGGAAGTAATCGGGCATTTGCTGGATGCTCGGATTGTTTTCCTGAATCGGCTCATGTATGTGGTACGAGAGGAGAAAGTCCCGCTTCTTTCCTTTGATGAACAGTTATGGACTCAAAATTCCGGATACAAGGAAATTTCAATAACCCAATTGGCTGCGATTTATGAAAGCGGATCCCGTCTCATTCGCGCAATGGTCAAAGTGCTTCCGGAAGGAGCCCTGGAAAGAGTGGGAGTGGCCAATAATATTGAAATAACCGCCGAGGAAATACTTCTATATCTAATCGCTCATGAAAAGCACCACTTTAAAGTTATCCAGGAGCGGTACTTAAAAAACTAGGAAGAAGTTCAAAGCCAGTTACAGCGTTACCCTCCATTCCCATCCGCCCGTCAAACTGTTATCATTAAAACCATGACACTCCCTGACCTATCAACCGGTATAACCACGACGTCCGCTCCTTCTATCAAGGCTCCGTTATGACCGCCGATACCCCGTCCCTCGAAATCCTATTGCGAGGCTTCCTTCTTTACGGAATCCTTCCCGCGTGGGTTATTTTCGGATTCATCGATTACCTGTGCCATCGCGCCAGTCGCATCGAACAGACTTCCGGCCTGCCCGAGAACATCCTGCATTCCATCATGGGGGTACAGGTCGCCATACCCATCTTCCTCGGACTCTATTTCGAAATCAACGTACTGATACTCATCCTCATGCTCATCGTCCTTATCGCGCACGAAGTCGTGGCCCATTTCGACGTCCGGTTGGCCCGCAAGGCTCGCGAGATTTCCATTTGGGAGAACCATGCCCACAGCTTCCTCGAAGTCATTCCCTTCGGCATTTTCGG
>CAYNXV010000033.1:0-7901 GCA_964401245.1 uncultured Bifidobacteriales bacterium
GTCCGAATTCCCGCAGGTTATGGTAGCTGAGTCCGCTACCGATTATCAAAACCCCCTCTTGTCTCAGCGGGGATAACGCGGCTCCCATCGCCAGATGCTCACCCGGATCGTACCCACGTATAAGGGAAAGCTGCAATATGGGGACATTTGCTTCAGGGAAGATGACGGAAAGCGGCACGAAGACCCCATGATCGAATCCCCGTTGCGAATCGAGCCCCACCGCGAATCCCGCTTTCTGTAACAGCGCTCGCACCTTGGCGGCGGCATCCGGCGCCCCCGGAGCGGGATATTGAACCTGATAGGTGTGTTCCGGAAATCCCCCGTAATCATAAAGCATGGGTGGCTTGGGATGCGCCAGCAGGGTAGGCTGCGATTCTTCCCAATGACCCGATACGATAAGCACCAACGCGGGAGTCACGCCTATTTGGCGCGGCATATCGACCAGACTCGCTTCCAGCTTGTCGAATTCACCGCCCATTTCCTTTTTCATCCATGGCCACGGGCCGCCGCCATGAGAGATGAAGTAAGTGGGAAGTTGGGTTGCATTCATCCGTGCTCCTGGGATTTGATGAGGTAGTGAGGGGAAAATAGTTTTCTATCGTCCCTCCCCCACACTTTTGATAACTTACCCACGGGGCCCCCTGAAAGGAAATCCCCTTGGGAATTTTCAAATTGATTTCAGGAGAAAACAATACTCAACCCCGGGAAACCGGCGTGGTCCGTAATTGGGGGCCACCTTGGTTTCGTTACGCGCTTACGGCAGGGGCGGCAATTTACCTGTTTCTGATTGGCTTCAATACCCTAAACTCCCGTGCCGCTTATAACCTCGTCCCTCAACCCATTCTTTATATCGCTCAAATCTCAGGCCTCTTCAAATGGGCGAAAATCTACGACAATGAATTTCGAGTGGAAGGATGGGATTGCCGCAGTCGCTCCTTCCGGGAAATCGACATCCGTCCTTATTTTCCCATTCTGGCCGATGACAAGGAGAATCGTTTTTCCCGGGCGGTTTATTTTTTCCGCTCCCATAGACAGGTTCTCAATGCTTTGGACGATTTCATTCGTGACAAATACAACGAATCGGACCGGGCGGCCCGGGAGGGAAAAGTGGGTGGCGTACGGTTTTCCAATGTACGTAGCCGCATCCCCCCTCCCGGCGGGAAAATCGAACGCTATCGTCCCCTCAGCCTTGCGGACTATCCGGCTGATTCCGTAAGGCATCTTTATTTCACCACCCGGCGTAACCGCAACGCCCGTTGCGCGGAGAATATTTAATGCCCTCCGATTTCTTCGCTCCGCAACCCTTGGCCCGCCTGGCATTCATAAGATTCGCCGCGCCATTGGCGATTTTGGGATTTTTGATGGCACGTTTGATTCATCCGGGAGACTGGCTCTCCAGCGAAGGGTTTCGCGTGCCTTATCTGGAAGGCAAGGATTATCGCCAACCGCTTTATTTTCCACCGCTGCCTTTATGGGCCGCCTGGACAATGTCGGTGGCGCTGGTTGCCAGCGGATTGGCAGTCAGCGCGGGCTGGAAAACCCGGGTATCCAGCGGTGTTTTTGCGCTGCTTCTCATTTACGTGGCGTTCGCGGATCGTTTGTCGGCTTTTTCGGTCAACAAACTGGGAGTGGTTATCGCCTTGGCGCTTTGCCTTTCTCCCTCCGGGGCGGCCTACTCTCTTGATGCTTGGGCAAAGTCCCGCTCATCCGCTGGGCCGGCGCCCACTCTTACGACATGGGGTAACGTGCGTTTTTTCCAGGGTTTGTTGGTGGTAATGTATTGTTTCAACGGCGTAGCAAAGATTCAAGGAGATTGGCTGAAGCATCCTTATGTGCTGTGGACGCATTTACACGATTCGTACCAAACCCTGGCGGCGTATTATTCGGGGCTCCTCATGCCTGTTTGGGCCTGGACTCTCTTTCAAGCCCTCACCTTGCTATTTGAAACCGGCGCCCCTCTCTGGTTCGCCTGGAAGCGGGCCCTCATGCCCGCGCTGATTTTCGGATTGGGTATGCACCTTGTCATCGGCCTGTATTTCGGTCCGGTGAAATGGTTCGCCTTGCTGATGATGGCGCTGTTGTTGGGATCCTTTGCTCCCATCGCATGGATCCAACCCCTGCTGGAAAAAGTGTTCCTCCGAAATCGTCGGAACACTATGCAGTTCGAAGCCGTACCGACCTCGTGAGAGGCCGGGTTTCGATTCTTAAGGAGCCGGAACCAGATTTCCGAGGACGTTTCCGGAAAAGACCACATCGGTTTGTGTCAAGGTGCCGCCTAAATCCCGAATGCCCAGGCCGGCGCTCAGGCTCACCGTGCTGTTGCTGATGGCCAAGCGGGCGTCGGCTTTTAACTCTATATTCGCCTTACGGTTAGCGCCATCAAAACCGTGGCTACCGCCGCCCGAAATCGCTATGAAGGCCAATTCGTTATTGGGGCTGTTCGATTCGAAGCGCAGTCCTCTCCAGATTCCCGCTCCGGCTTCGGCGCCACGGAAATAAATCGAATCCGCGGCATTTCCGACCGCTTTCAATGATCCACCTGATGCGACGATCAAGCCGGCGCCTTGCTCCGCCTGAAACCGCGCACCCGGAAGTACCGTGATGTTACCTTTGATTTCGGTATTCGTACCCACCAGGCGATAGGGAACGTTCAGCGACTTCCATACATGATCCCCCGTCACCTCCCTTTGGAAGCCCAGGTAGGCGTCACCGATATAGTCCTGGACATTGCCCGAATAATCCGAAGCCGTATCCAGAAAGGAGAAGTGCTGGAGCATCACATGCACGCCGGCGCCCTGGTTTCCAGTGAAGGAGTTGGAGGCGAATCCTTCCAACGAGCAATCATTGTTATAGGCCCAGAGGCCGTGTTTGCCGCTTTTGTCCACCTTGCTATGGGTGATTTTCACCGACCCGCCGTCGGCCACAAAGAGGTTAGCGCGCTTATCGGCATTGCCATCGAAACTCTTGCTGCCACCATGGGTCAAAACCACATGTGTCAATTCGTTGGAAGGACTGTTCGAAGACACCTTAATTCCCCGCCAGTATCCCGCGATATCTTCCTTACCCGAAAACTCAATGGGCTTTTCCGCGGTTCCCACCGCTTTGAGAAACCCGCCGGCCGCGACCGTCAACCCCGCGTCTTGGGTTGCCTGGAAGCGGGCGCCCGGAAGGATGGTCATCTGGCCCTTGATGGAATTGGGAGATCCCTTCAACTCATACGGTACCCCGATACCTGCGATGGAATGCACCCCGTCGATATCTTCGAAAGAACTCACATTAAAATTTTCGATATAATCCTTGCCGTTTCCAGAATAGGAGGTGGCGGTATCGAGATAGGCAAAGTGCCGCAGGCGCATACTTGCGGGAGCGCCGGTATTTTCCCTGATGGTGTTGGTGGAAAAATCCACCAACACAGCATCCGCTCCCCACAACAAAAGTCCCAAATCCCCACTGTGACTGGAAAGGCTATTGGTCATCTTCAAGCGCCCCCCGGTCGCGATGCTGATATTGGCTTTGTAGCCTTGTCCGGTAAAGCCTGCGCTTCCGCCGTTCATTACCACGACATGCGTCAGAACATTGGAATTGCTGTTGCTCTTGAATTCAATGCCTTTCCAATATCCTTTTGAATTCTCCTTGCCCCTGATTATAATCAAAGAGGTGTCTAGGCCCACGGCATAAAAGGAGCCGCCGGCATTTACCGAGATTCCCCTGCCCGCATCCACTTCGATGAGCACTCCCGGCTCCACGGTCACTTTGGCGGAGATATTAATATTGGCGACCAAGCGATAGTCCACCTTGCCGCTGTCGGAAAATTTGTTTTTGAGCACCAAGTCCGAAGTAATGTCGCCTCTCAAAGTATCCGGTCCCGAGCTCGAGGTCCCGGGGTTGTTGTCGGGATCGGAATCATCATCCGGATCGGTGGAACAACCTTGGAAAAGCAGGGCCGCTAAACCCATGACGAAAAAAATAGTCCTGAAATCCATGACAGGTCTCCTTGTAAAAATTCATTTTGGACGAAATTCGCAAGGCACCGGGTTACCTGATTTTACAGCGACGGCGAAATTCGGATTTGGCCTTCAAATGGTAGTCAAAATCGGGAAAAAATGAAATCCGACCCAATATTTCTCTCATAGCGCCCCTAAATGGGCCTTTTTCGCAGACTTAATCTCCGATGAGTGTGCCTGCACTTCGCTCAATTCCGGATTGGTATTGCCGAATTCGGTGACCCAAAGGGGTACCACTATGTTCCGCTCGTCCAGCACGCCGATTATGCCGCCTAAGGCTTCAATGATCTGCGTCTGCCTTTCCTCCTCGCTTTGGAAAGGTTCCCGATCATCATAGGGGTAAACATGAAGGCTAATCAGGTCCGGGCTTACTTCGGGAGGGAGTTCGTCCAAAACCGCAGCCAGATATTCGCGGCCGCTCAACCCGAGTATCCGGGCAAACAGCTCCCCTTGCAAATCCTGTAAAAGGTCGGTATAGATTCCCGCTTCCTGCACCGCATCCAGCATACCCTGCTCCTGCAATCCGGCGCGTAGCATATTATCGATATACTCCTCCAGCCGCGGGCGCAAATCCTGGGCCGCTTCCGGCAGGTAAAGGGCGCCCAACGCCACCGGAGCGGTGGGATCGGCGGCTTTGATTACCTCGTAATAGGCCGCGAACAAGGCGGCGTATTCTTGCGGGGTAATGGCCGGAAACAGATTCGGTTCATTGCCGATTTCCCAAATGCTTCCCAGGCTTTCATCGCCGGCGGCTTTTTCGCGTTCAATGGCTTCTTTAATCAGCGGCCTCTCCACATTCACCAGTGCCGTTACGTCGGGACTGTACCAGGTCAATCCCGGTTTGGGACCCACCGGAACCAGATACCAGGTAATGAGGTTTAGGACATAGTTGTTCAGGCGTTTGTGGAACTGCTCTTCGCTTTCTCCCAAGCCATCCAGCCTTACGTTCAACTTCGCCACTCCGCGGACAACCGCTTCGTCGGGAGACGGATCGTTTACAGGCGCATAATAACGCAACCTGAATTTTTCCGTGAATTCCCGGCCCCCCGTTCCCGTGAATCCGAACCGATAATCCTTTTCGTCCCCTTGAATCCAAATTGCCGCTACCAGACACAATGTCGCGCTTTTTAATCCATTCATGGCGGTCCCCTTTCCCTGTTTTTTTACCGCACATAACGGCAGGGCCCTATGAATAAAAACTCCTCGGATCAGCCGGGTAAGAAGGACAAAATTCAAAAGTGGGGAGGGGTGGAGTCTTGCCGGGCCCGGGTGGGTGGATGGACCCGGCAAGACGGGGTGGTGGTTCAGGTGGGTTCCTGGAGTGGACTACTTTTAATGCGCAACCCCCGTGCCAGGCTTTTTATCCGTAGAAGAGGCGAAAATCACGGGATTTTCACTGTACCGGAACCGGCTTTCGGGGGCTATGCACCCCAGGCATCGCCGAATGCTTGGCAAGTCGAATCGGCGCCCGCACTTACGTTCTGTGGTCAATCAACCCCTGAGGGACAACCCTGCCCATGCTTGTTCCCGCGTTCAGGTGGCCTTTTTGCCGATTGACCTATTTTGGAACTAGGGGAAACGCCATCGCATTCGGCGCCCGGTCCGTCCGCTGTACCCCTCGCGCATCATACCAGATCGATCCGGTCACAGGATGGTGTTCGGTTTTTTCCGGCCGGACCCGTACGCTTGATACCGGTGTTCCAGATCCCACCGCGAATATCATTTCATCTGCTATGGAACCGATGCTGTGGATACGCAGTCCGGATTCCGTTCCGTCATTCCATTGGGAGGCTGGGGCTGTCGCTTCAGAAAATTCGGTTTTAGTGCCCATGTGAAAGAAATCAGTTGCGGAACTGCCTGGATTCGGCCATTGGGCGGCGGCCATATGGTTGGCTCCGTCGGCCTCTACCACGAATAGGCTGCGCGTGTTTCCCGCCTCATTTCTCTTGCGGGTATTGTCAAAGTGATAGAGGATCAAGCCGCTTCCCTTGAGGCCTGACCATCTTCCGGTATTCTTGACATTGGACCAGAAGAAGAGTTCGCCCGGCATGTCGGGGTTGACAAAGCGAAATCCCACCTGGCCATAAGGAGCCTTGAAAAAGGCGTTAGTGGTAACGTCCACATCCTGGGTGGGAATCCATCCCTGGTCCGCACGGTAGAAATCGTTTATGGGCACCGGATTCTGGTCATCGAGGCGATTACCCATGAGGCAATAATCCCCGAAGTAGTAGAGATCGGGCCACCCGAAAATCATATGTCCGGCTTCATGCGCGAAAATGAGGATGCTGAACTTGTTTCTGAGATCCGTCAACATATATCGCTTCACGGTCACGCCATCCACCTTTTTGTCCATCGATCCGGCATGAGGCCAAATCCCCTCGCCCCAGGTCTTTCCCTCGCCGGCATAGACTATGCTGACCGCTTCCACTATTCCATCGCTGTCATTGTCGAATCGGCTGAAATCCACCAGGGAATCGAAATGGGTGACTACCTCGTCGGCAAGCTCGCGGGCGCGCTGATAGCCGGTTCCGCCGTCATAGTAGGTCTTGGGATGCTTGGCCCGGTAATAACCGTACACCTCGTTCTGAAAATCGAATTTCCCATTGCTGACTTCGGTGAAATAATCCCGCACCGATCCATTGCAATTGGTTTTGTTGAACCCTTTCAGGTTGAGCCAATCCTTCACGTCCTGCACATTGAAAGCCGGGGATTGATCGGAGAAGTCCACCAAAAGTGTCAAACCCCAGAAGGTACCCTTGGGAGAGGGATAGAAGCCGGCCTCGGAAGCGTTGCTCCCCTGCTTGCCGAGAGGCTTTTGGCCGGCGGTTTCGGGCCATTCCGGAACGATTTGTCCTTCGTAGACGATAAGCCCGCGAACCGGCTTTACCGCAGCCATGGCAGCCACCAGAATCATGACTCCGGAAAATGAAAATCCAACCCGGTTTCGGTGCATACGTAATCCCCCTGCAACCTTCAATTTAAGGCGAGTATCCTCGAGCATGGGGGCGTTTTCCAGCCCGGGTCGAAACCGGAGGTATTTATTTAGGTTTTCAGCTTATTTGGGATACAAGCCAACCTATCACCGAAATAACCGCCCAGGTCGCCAAAGCGGGCAGAAACCCATCGAGGGAGAATCCCGGCAGAATCCAAGCCACCAAACCCAGCATAGCCGCATTGATGACTAGGAGAAACAGGCCCAACGTCACCAGGGTTATGGGGAATGTCAATAATACCAGGATGGGTTTTATGATGGCGTTGACGATCCCCAGCAAGAAAGCGGCTATAAACATGCTTCCCCATCCGCTGACATGCACGCCGGGAATCAAATAGGCGGCCAGTCCCAGGCTCAAGGCCGTTATGATAAGTCGAATGATGAATCCCATGAATTCCTTCCCCGGTTTAATGGAAGCCCGCGGATTGCGCGTCTCCCGTTTGGCTATCCCTATAGGCGACGATTTTTCGCGCCAGACTTGGTCCCAGCGCCGCTTGCAACTCCTCCGGAGAAGCGTCCCTTATCGCCGAAGGCGTCTTGAACGTTTGCAAAAGCTTCACCTTGGTCTTCGCCCCCACTCCTGGAACCGCATCCAACCAGGACTCGCGTAAATAGCGCCCGCGCTTCGATCGTTGGAAAGTCACCGCGAAGCGATGCGCCTCATCACGAACCTGCTGCAAAAGCTTGAGACTGGGCGAGGTTTTGGGAATCAAAAGCGGCTCCGATTGTCCGGGAAAAAATATTTCTTCCAGCCGCTTGGCCAATCCGATTATGGCGATATGCTCCAAACCCGTTTCCCGCAACGCTTCGCAGGCAGCCGATAACTGCCCCTTGCCCCCGTCTATCAGCAGCAAATCCGGTTCGCGGCCCTCTTCCTTCACACGGCGCAAACGTCGGCCCAGCAC
>CAYNXV010000033.1:8001-9113 GCA_964401245.1 uncultured Bifidobacteriales bacterium
CGGCGCAAAACCGTTTCGGCCACCTGCAATTTGGCGTTCTCCAAAGCCAAATGGATTTGCTTGCGTTTTTCACCCTTCTGCGGCACTTCCAAGTCCACGGCCCCGCCCCGTATTTCCCGAAGCAGGCCCTCCATATGCTCTTCTTCTACGGGAGCATGCGAAAGCAATATTTCGCGGGGAATGGCTCCGAAGGTTTGGGTGAGGTAATAGTTTTTCAGAAATTCGGTGACGATTTCATTTTCATTCTGTTCCAGTGGACTGTTCACTTCGAATTGCTTGTGTCCCGAAACCAGGCCGTCCCGTACTTCAAGAATAACGACGCATCCTGCCCGTCCGATGCGGGCCACCGCGATGAGATCCTTCGGCTGCTCTTCGCTGCCCAAATCCACCCGCTGCCGCTCCTGCACGCTTTCCAAATCCCGGATTTGATCGCGTAGGCGGGCGGCTTCTTCAAAGTCCTCCCCCTTGGCAGCCTCCTCCATCCGCAAAATCAGGTTCTCCCGCAACTCCTTGTGCTTTCCTTTCAGGAATAGCACCGCCTCGTCCACGCCTTGGCGATATTCCGCCTCCTCCACCAGGTTGGCGCAGGGAGCGTCGCAGCGTTTGAGAAAATAGCTGAGACAAGGTCGAATCGGTTGCTTCAGGGGAAGCGCCAGGTCGCAGTCCCGGATTCGGAAAACCTTTTCGAGATAGCGGATGGTTTTTCTCATGGCCCGGGAATTGGTGTAAGGGCCGAAGTAAAGGTCCTTTCCCTTGTGTGCTTCGCGGGTCACAGTGAGACGGGGAAAAGGCTCGGAAAGGGATACCCGCACATAGGGGAAATGTTTGTCGTCTTTAAGCAGGATGTTGTACCGGGGGGCATGCTTATTGACGAGGTTGGCCTCCAGAATAAGCGCTTCCACTTCGTTCGAGGTCACAATCCATTCCACATCGGCGGCCGAATTGCGCATGATTTGGGAAGCCAGATGATTGTCCTGGCTCCGGGTGGAAAAATAGCCGCGAACCCGATTGCGCAGGTTTACGGCCTTGCCGATGTAGATGATTTCGTCTTTGGAGTTCTTCCACAAATACACGCCGGGCCGGTCGGGAAGGCTGTCCAGCTTGTCTTGCAG
>CAYNXV010000033.1:9213-22765 GCA_964401245.1 uncultured Bifidobacteriales bacterium
GCAACCTGAGCGGCCGCTTTAGTGTCTTCCGCCTTGGTGATGTTCACCTTTTTGCTGGTCTGAGCCTTTTTTCGAGCGGGCTTTTTTTTGGGTTTTTGCACGATGTCGTCTTCGACCAGGCTGATGATGGCCATTTCCGCATTATCGCCATGGCGATTCTCGGAAAGCTTGAGCACCCGGGTATAGCCGCCTTGACGGGCCTGGTATCTGGGGCCGATGGTTTCGAAAAGCGCCTGCAAGGCCTTCGGGTCGGGCACGAAACGCGCCGCCTGCCTGCGAGCCGCCAGGTCTCCCTGCTTCGCATAGGTAATGAGACGTTCCACCAAACCGCGAACGGCTTTGGCTTTGGGAACGGTCGTCGTCACATGACGCTCCATCTGCTCTTCTTCCATGCCCTTGATCAGCACCGAGGTGGCCAGGTTCTTGAGCATGGCCTTGCGATGGGACGAGGTCCGGTTCAATCTATTTCCTACAACACCATGTCTCATGACTTTTCCTTACGCAATTTCGCATTTAAAAAACGGAGCGGTCCGCCACGCGGACGCCCCCGGGACGATTATTTTTCCTCGCCCAGATAATAGTCGACTTCCATTCCGAACGACAAGCCCATGTTGCTGAGCACTTCGTTCAGCTCGATGAGGGACTTACGGCCGAAGTTCTTGTACTTCAACATTTCCGATTCCTGATTACGCACCAGGTCGGCGATGGTATGGATATTCGCGCAGCGCAGGCAATTGCTCGACCGCACCGAAAGTTCCAGTTCGTCCACCCGCATTTTCAACAGCTGGCGGATACGATCCTTCTCTTCGTCGCGTACCACTTCTTCGGCGGCTTCCAAGTCGCCTTCGAAGTTGATGAACATTTCCAGATGGTCCACCAGCAACTTAGCCGAGTAAGCCAAAGCGTCTTCGGGATCGATGCTGCCATCGGTCCATACTTCCATCTCCAACCTGTTGAAGTCGGTGCGTTGGCCGACACGCGTGTCGGATACTTCGTAAGCCACCTTGGTGACCGGGCTGAAATTGGCGTCGATGGGAATGACTCCGATGGGGTCTTCTTCGCGCTTGAGCTCGTCGGAAACGACATAGCCGCGTCCGTCCGAAACGCGCATTTCCATGGTAAGACTTCCGGTTTTACCCAGAGTGGCGATATGCAAATCCGGATTCAGGATTTGCACGTCGGGATTGGCCTCGATATGCTCCGCCCGCACTTCGCCTTCACCCGATACGTCCAGGCGCAAGGTCGCGTCTTCATCGGATAGAAGCTTCACTCTCAATTGCTTGATATTGAGCACGATTTCAGAAATATCTTCCTTCACGCCCTCGAGGGCGGAAAACTCATGGCTTACGCCTTCGATGCGCACGGAAACCACGGCGGCACCTTGCAAGCTGGAAAGCAGAACCCTGCGCAGGGAGTTTCCTACCGAGATCCCCCAACCGCGCTCGAAAGGTTCTATAACGAATTTACCGTATTTGGAGTCGCCTTTTTCCTTGACGATGCCCCGGGGCATATGGAGAGCTTTCCATTTCATATTACAACACTCCGTTCGCTTGTTAGCCTAAGATTCAACCTGGCATGCACGGAAACCGTCCGGCCGCCTGAATATTCGTTAAACTCTTCGTTTTTTCTTGGGACGGCAGCCGTTATGCGGCACGCCGGTCACGTCTTTGATGGACATAATATCCATTCCGGCGGCCTTCAAAGCCCGGATGGCCGACTCGCGTCCCGCCCCGGCACCCTTGACCCGCACATCGAGCTTGCGCATTCCCTGCTCCATGGCATTGGATGCGGCGGCTTCGGCAGCCACCTGCGCCGCAAACGGCGTGCTCTTGCGGGAGCCCTTGAAGCCGGCCTTACCGGGCGTGCCCCAGGTTATAACATTACCGCGCACATCCGTAATGGATACCACCGTATTGTTGAAAGTCGCTTTGATGGTGCAAATACCTTGCACATCGGCGCGCTTCTTGCCTTTTTTAATTTTGAGCTTCGACTCTTCTTTAGCTTCGGCTTCATCCGCCTTTTTTTCCGGTGCTTTGGTATCCGGTTCTTTGGTGTCGGCCATTAAAATCCTCTGTTCTAAATCTGTTTTTCAGCTTGCCCCGACTCCGGAAAATCTTCCGGTTTGTCCAAAGGCGTTATCGATTCTCTAGGTAATTACTTCTTCTTGCCGGCTATGGTCTTACGCGGTCCCTTGCGGGTACGCGCATTGGTTTTCGTGCGTTGTCCGCGCATCGGCAAGCCTTTGCGATGCCGGGTGCCGCGATAGCTCCCGATATCCACCAGGCGCTTGATGTTCATACCCGTTTGGGCGCGCAAGTCGCCTTCGGTGGTATAACCGCCTTCGATGACCCGGCGAATTTTACCGATATCCTCTTCGGTCAACTCTCCGATTTTCTTGCCGTCCTGCAGGCCCACTTTTTTGACGATATCCATCGCCGATTTACGGCCGATGCCGAAAATGTAGGTGAGGCCGATTTCAGCCCTTTTGTTATTGGGAATGTCTACGCCTGATATACGAGCCACTTTACTCTCCTAACCCTGTCTCTGGGTGTGACGGGGATTCTTTTTGCAAATCACCCTCACAACGCGGTTGCGTTTGATGATTTTGCAGTTTTCACAACGTTTCTTGACGGATGCCCTGACTTTCATGTTTTCCTCTATTTCCTACTTAAAAGCCCAATCAGGTCTTGTGCCGGTACGTTATCCGTCCGCGCTTCAAATCATAAGGCGACAATTCCAGCAAAACCCTATCGTCAGGCAGAATGCGAATATAGTTCTTTCGCATCTTTCCCGAGATATGGGCCAGGATGACGTGTCCGTTATCCAACTCCACTTTGAACATGGCGTTGGGGAGAGCTTCGATAACCCTTCCGTCAACCTGAATGCCTTCTTGTTTCGCCATTAAAAACTCCTTTTGCCCCGGATTTTGCCCCGGCGCAAAAAGCCTTCGTAATGCTGGTTCTGTAAATGGGTTTGGAGCTGCCGCAAAGTCTCAAGAGCCACGCCGACCGAAATCAGAACGCTGGTTCCCCCGATATAAAACGACATCCCCAACCAATCTTTCAAATAAAGCGGGCCCACACTGATAAAGGCCAGAAAAATCGCGCCAGGCAAAGTCACCCTCGTTAGAATCTGGTCTATGAACTCAGCGGTTCGCCGACCTGGCCGCACTCCGGGGATAAAGCCACCCGATTTTTTCAGGTTTTCGGCTATTTCCTTCGGGTTATACACGATTGCGGTGTAAAAATAAGTAAAGAAAACAATAAGCACCGTAAAAACCACGGAGTAGACCCAATGACCCGGGAGAAAAGATGCGCCAAAGGCCTGAGCCATGGCCCAATTCGGGAAAAAGGAGGCGAGTTGGGCCGGAACGAACATAATGGCCGAAGCGAATATGACGGGCATGACGCCGGCCGTGTTGACCTTGAAGGGAAGAAAGCTGGACTGTCCACCCGTTACTTTGCGCCCCACCACGCGTCTGGGGCTTTGCAGGGGTATGCGCCGGTGTCCCTGGTCGATAAAGACTATGAACGCCACAATGGCCACCACTACGGCCAGAATAATGACCAGCATGGGAATGCCGCGTTCACCGCTGACAAAGAGCTCCCACTCGCTGATTACGGCAGCCGGCATGGTGGCGATGATACCGATGAAGATAATCAGCGAGATTCCGTTTCCGATTCCCCGGGCGGTAATTTGTTCACCCAGCCACATGATGAAAACCGTACCGGTAGTCAAGGTCAGAGTTGCAATCATCATGAAGGCAAAACGACCCATTCCATCCACGACGAGTGACTGTCCGGTGCCTGTCGTTTGGCTGTATAACCAGTTTGCTACGCCGATGGCCTGTACAGCAGCAATAGCAATGGTGCCGTAACGCGTCCATTGGGTCAGTTTGGCGCGTCCTTCCTGGCCGGACCTTTGCAATTGCGCCACAGTAGGAACGACCGTACCCATCAATTGCACGATAATGGAAGCGCTGATATAGGGCATGATTCCCAACGAGAATACCGAGGCGCGCTCCAAAGCTCCGCCCACGAAGGTATTGTAAAGCCCGAACAAGTTGTTCGCGCTGCCGCTGAAAAACGTCGCAATCGCATCCGGATTGATTCCGGGCAATGGGATGTAACCTCCCAGCCGGTATATGGCCAGGATTCCCATTGTGAACAGGATCTTATCCCTAAGATCCTTGATCTTGAATACGTTTGCGAAACCTTGAAGTGCCTGCACCTAAATAACCTCGGCTTTTCCCCCCGCAGCCTCGAGGGCTTTCTGGGCAGAGGCGCTGAATTTGTTCGCCTTGACCTGCAGTGCCTTGGACAATTGTCCTTCTCCCAGGATTTTGATCGGCTTTTCCACGGTTTTGACTAATCCTACTCGAACCAGGTCTTCCGGCGTAACGGCACCCGCGAAGAATTTTTCCAATTGGTTCAAATTCACGATTTGATAAATTTTGGGCGAACGGGAACGGAATCCCACCTTAGGTAGACGGGATTGCAGTGGCTGCTGTCCGCCTTCGAAACCCCGACCTCCGCCAGAGCTTTTTCGGGCTCCGGCGCCTTTTTGGCCGCGACCGCAAGTCTTTCCGATTCCGGAACCGGGACCGCGCCCCACTTTGAATCTTTTTTTGTTCGAGCCCTTGGCAGGCTTCAATTCGGACAGCTTCATTTCACTTCCTCGACTTTCACCAGATGGGCAATGGTTCTGATCATGCCCTGCAAGGCGGGATTGCTGTTTTTGATTACGCTCTTATGCAATCCGCGTATTCCCAAGGCTTCAAGCGTCAGCCTTTGATAATCCATCCGACGGATGGAGCTCCGGACCTGCGTTATTTTCAATTGTTTAGCCATTATTTACCTCGATAACCTCAGTTGGCATCCTGCCGAAGGGATTCGAATTGTTTCCGCGAACGCTGTTGCATCAGTCCCCGCAAGGTGGCCTTGACGACATTGTGCGGATTTGTCGAACCCAGATTCTTGGTCAAAACATCGTGTACGCCGGCAAGCTCGAGCACAGCACGGGCCGCGCCTCCTGCAATCACTCCGGTACCGGGCGATGCAGGCCGCATGAATATTCGGGCGGCTCCGAATCTACCGTCCACTTCATGGGGCAAGGTATGATTGCGAATGGTCACATCCACCACGTTTTTATGGGCATTTTCGGTAGCCTTGCGAATGGCTTCCGCCACCTCATTGGCTTTTCCCGCGCCCAGGCCGACACGGCCCTGGCCATTGCCCACCACTACGATGGAATTGAAGCTGAAACGCCGGCCACCTTTGACGACCTTGGCGCAGCGGTTTATCGCAACCACTTTTTCTTGAAATTCGACTTTTTTTTCAGTTTCCAAACCTAAACCTCTTCCTAGAATTCCAATCCACCTTCGCGCGCCGCGTCGGCAACCGCCTGAACGCGACCATGGTACAAATATCCACCTCTATCGAAAACGACCTTGGTAAAGCCGGCTTCCTTGGCCTTTTTGGCGAAAACCAATCCCATTTCCCGGGAAACTTCCACCTTCTTCTTGCCCTTGATGGCTTCCTTGACTTCACCGCTCAATGAGCTGATTTGAATCAGGGATTTGCCGGTCGTGTCGTCCACGAGCTGCAAATAGATATTCTTGAGGCTGCGACGCACGCATAGGCGCGGAATCGCTCCCGTACCTGCCACCTTGCGGCGGATGCGTACATGCCGGGCCTTACGGGACTTCAATCGGGTAATTGCTTTATTCGCGAACATAATTGCTTCCTTGGCGCGTTTGCCCCGCGCCTACGCTTTAAGTCTTTTTAACTTCCTTTTGAATAACCACTTCGTTCAGATAACGTACGCCTTTTCCTTTGTAAGGCTCGGGGGGACGGAAAGCCCTTATCTCCGACGCTACCTGCCCGACCTTCTGACGGTCGATGCCTTCAACGATAATCTTCAAGTTGCCGTCCATGCGCACCGCGACTTCGGCGGGCGGCTGGAAAACCACGGGATGGGAAAAGCCCAATATCAGATTGATGGCTTTGCCTTTTTGTTCTCCCCGGTATCCGACGCCTCGGATTTCAAGTTCCTTGGTAAAGCCCTTGCTGACTCCCGTCACCATGTTGTTTACCACGGCTCTTGACGTTCCGTGCAAGGCCCTATCCAAAGGAAGGTCGGAAGTACGTTTCATTACATACGTACCTTCGTCCTTCTTTTCGATGGTGATAAGCTTATGCAGCTTATGGGACAGCTTTCCTTTAGGTCCTTCGACCGAAACATTCTGACCCGTTATGTTCAGCTTTACTCCACTCGGGAGCTTGATTTCCGCTTTGCCTACCCTAGACATTTTTTTACCCTACCAGACTTTGCAAATGATTTCGCCGCCGATTTTCTGTTGCCGGGCTTCGAAGTCCGTCAATAATCCGCGAGAAGTGGACACGATGGCGATTCCCAAACCGCTTTTCACTCTGGGTATTACCCCCGACTTCGAATAGAGCCTTCTTCCCGGAGTACTTACCCGGACCAGACCCTGAATAGAGGATTCGCCGTCTTTATACTTGAGCAGCATCTTAAGGACGCCTTGCTTGCCGTCGTCCACGATGACGAACTTCCGGATGAAATTTTTCGCCACCAGGATTTTCGCTATTTCGCGTCGGATGTTCGAAGCGGGCATTTCGACCACTTTCAATCCGATCTTCGATGCATTGCGTATGCGCGTGAGCATGTCGCTTATAGGATCGTTAATTCCGCTCATGTCTTGCTCTTTTTCCTTGAAATCCGATTACCGTTGAAACTTCCTGCCGCCTGACTACCACGAAGACTTCGTGATACCCGGAATATCGCCTATCAAAGCCAACTCGCGAAAACAGATGCGGCACATGCCGAATCTGCGCATATAGGCGCGTGGCCTTCCGCACCGACGGCAGCGATTATACTGGCGCACCGCGAACTTGGGCGTCTTCTTCTGCTTCTCGATCATTGAACGCTTTGCCATGATTCTTATCTCCGCCTTTTATTTCCGGAAGGGAAGCCCGAGCGCCGTAAGGAGGGCTCTGCTTTGTTCGTCGTTCGTGGCGTTGGTGACGAACGTGATATCCATTCCCAGTACCTTGCTGATTTTGTCGTAATTGATTTCCAGGAAGATGATTTGCTCTTTGACTCCCATGGTATAATTGCCCCGGCCGTCGAATCCCTTACGGGGAATTCCCCGGAAATCCCTGACGCGCGGCAAGGCGATGTGAATCAATCTTTCCAGGAACTCCCACATCCGCTCGCCATGCAGGGTCACCTTGGCCCCGATGGGCTGGTTTTCACGCAGCTTGAAGTTGGAAATCGCCTTCTTGGCCCGCGTGGTAATCGCCTTTTGACCGGTTATGGCCGTGAGCGTATTGACCGCCTCGTCGATGATGCGTGGGTTTTGGGTTGCCGCCCCCACGCCCATATTGAGGACGATTTTCTCCAGGCGCGGCACCTGCATGATGTTTTTCAACCCCAGCTCCTGCATCAGGGCCGGCACCATTTCGGTTTGATATTTTTCCTTCAAGCGTGACATTCTGTCTTTGACCTTTTCCGTTCGCGATTAATCGATCGAATTACCGGTTTTCTTCTCAAGGCGGGGGCGTCGCTTGCCCTTCTCCTTGGGCGGTCTTACCACCTTTACCGGCTCGTTGGACTTGGGACTGATAAGCATGATATTGGAAATATGCACAGGCTGTTCCAAATCAACGATTCCACCCTTTTCATTCTGTTTGTTGGGCTTCATGTGCTTTTTCACACGATTCACGCCTTCAATGACAACGCGGTTCGTGTCGCGCAAAACCCTTAAGATACGCCCATCCAGGCCTTTGGCCTTTCCCGAGATGACTTTGACCTTGTCGTTCTTTTTGAATTTTAAAGCCATGTTACACCACCTCCGGAGCGAGGGATACGATTTTCATGAAAAGTTTTTCGCGCAATTCTCGAGCCACCGGCCCGAAGATGCGAGATCCCCTGGGTTCCCGGTTGTCGTTGATGATAACCACGGCGTTGTCGCCGAAGCGGATATAGGAGCCGTCCTTGCGTTTGACTTCCTTGACCGTTCTCACCACGACCGCCTTTTGCACGCTGCCTTTTTTGACAGCGCCCGTGGGGGAAGCGGTCTTTACGGCCACGACTATGATGTCACCTACGGTGGCATACCGGCGACGCGTGCCGCCCAGCACCTTGATGCACATCACCTGCTTGGCGCCGGAATTATCGGCTACGTTAAGATTTGTCTGCTGCTGAATCATTTTCCCGCTCTCTTTAGCTTATTTCTTACGCTCGACAACGCGAACGAGCCGCCAGCGCTTACGCTTGCTCAAGGGACGGGTTTCCATGATTTCCACGGTATCGCCTTCCTGAGCCGTATTCTCTTCGTCATGCGCAACCAACTTGACGGTTGATCTAACGGTCTTACCGTAGATAGGGTGCGACTTCCTGTTGATGACCGCGACGGTGATGGTCTTATCCATCTTGTCGCTGGTAACCACTCCCGAACGCATCTTCCGACTAGTCTCTCTTTCCATATTCCTTCGCCTTGCTCCTCGATAATCCCGTCGTAGCCATCGCGCCGGCGCACCTTGCGCCGCCCGGTAGACTCTTAAGCCTGGACAGCCTCCGGCCGTTTTGCCGATGCAGTCGATCGTTTCTCATTCAGGATGGTCTTGGCCCTGGCCAAATCCCGCCTTGTCACTCGGATTTGAGACGTATTTTCCAGCTTTCCGAGACTGGATTGAAATTTCAGGTTGAAGAGACTGGCTTCCATTTCCCGTACTTGGGACTGAAGATCCTCTTCCGTCATGTTTTTAAGATCAGAACCCTTAGCCATGGCTGGATACCTCGACAATCTTTGCTTTTACCGGCAGTTTCTGCGCCGCTACTTCCAAGGCTTCGATGGCCAAAGCACGGTCGACGCCTCCCATTTCGAACAGGATGCGACCTGCCCTTACTACAGCGACCCAGCCCTCAGGGCTTCCTTTTCCGGAGCCCATGCGGGTTTCCGCGGGCTTTTTGGTAAAAGGCTTGTCCGGGAAAATCCGGATCCATACCTTGCCGCCGCGCTTGATTTTACGCGTCATGGCAATACGAGCCGCTTCGATTTGGCGATTGGTTATCCAGGCCGATTCCAGTGCCTGGATGCCGAATTCACCGAAGGACAGGGTGGTGCCGCGACTGGCCACGCCCTTCATTTTGCCCCTTTGGGTCTTGCGCCACTTGACTTTCTTTGGACTGAGCATGTTAGGCCGGAACCCTTTCGTCGCTTTGCTTGTTCAGTTCATCCTTTTTGATGATCTCTCCGCGGAAAATCCACACCTTGATCCCGATGGTGCCGAAAGTCGTTTCGGCACGGGCGGTGGCATAATCCACATCGGCGCGCAGCGTCTGCAAAGGTATGCTTCCGTCGCGCGATTTCTCGGTGCGGGCGATTTCGGCTCCGCCGAGACGTCCGCTGCTCATGATCTTGATTCCCTGGGCTCCCAAACGCATGGCGCTGGAAACGGCCTTCTTCATGGCGCGGCGGAATGCCACGCGTTTTTCCAACTGTCGGGCGATATTTTCCGCCACCAACTGAGCATCAATTTCCGGGCGCTTGATTTCCCGGATGTTGATGTAAATATCC
Source organism: uncultured Bifidobacteriales bacterium (assembly GCA_964401245.1). GTDB lineage: Bacteria > Fibrobacterota > Fibrobacteria > UBA11236 > UBA11236 > JBGTHM01. The sequence continues at coordinate 18,818 of CAYNXV010000033.1, forward strand.
TTACCGGTCAAGTGCTGAAGTTCGCCCTTGATGCGTTCGACCTCTTCGCCCTTTTTGCCGATAACGACGCCGGGACGGGCCGTATAGATATTGATGGTCACTTCCTTGACCGTGCGTTCGATTCCGACGCTCGAAAGGCTGGCATGCGCCAAACGTTTCTTCAAATAGCGCCGAATGACCATATCCTCATAAAGGAGGTCCGCGAAACTCTTTTCGGCATACCACCTGGAATTCCAGGTTTTGGTGATGCCCAGCCTAAAGCCGATTGGATGGGTTTTTTGTCCCAAGTGAAACCTCCGTCCTAGTCCGAAACGACTACGGTCAAATGACTCATTTGCTTTTGGATGCGGAACGCTCTGCCTTGAGCCCTCGCCCGAATTCTCTTCATCATGGGTCCGCCGTCGACCAATATTGACTTGATGGTCAATTCGCCGCGACCCGGATTCTTTTCTGCCAGCACTTGAAAATTGGCTACCGCCGACTTCAAGGCTTTGTCGACCATACCGGCGCTTTTCTTGGTGGTTTTGAGTCCGTGGAGAATTTCCAAGGCTGTTTCCACCTGCTTACCGCGTATTAAATCCGCCACCTGCCGCATTTTGCGAGCCGAGGAGTGGAGATACTTTGATTTTGCGAACGCTTCCATTATTACGTGCCCTTCTATCCTTCGCTACCGGACTAGCGCGCCTTTTCCGATTTGACGTGACCCCGGAAATTGCGGGTGAGCGCAAATTCTCCGAGCTTATGGCCAACCATATTTTCGCTTACGAAAACCGGAATGAAATTTTTGCCATTATGCACCGCAAGAGTCATTCCCACGAATTCGGGGGAAATGGTGGAGCGACGGCTCCAGGTCTTTATCGCGGCTTTTTTGGGCCCCGTATCGCCGGCCTGCACTTTTTTGAGCAGGTGGCTATCCACGAAGGCGCCTTTTTTCAATGATCTGGCCATGGCTTAACCTCTATCTCTTCTTCTTGTTCTGACGGCGACGAACGATAAACTTGTCGGTTGCCTTGTTATTACGGGTCTTTTTGCCCTTGGACTTTTTGCCCCATGGGGAAACCGGATGGCCGCCGCCGGAAGTCTTGCCTTCACCACCACCCATGGGATGGTCGACCGGATTCATGGCCACGCCGCGAACCTTAGGCCTGCGCCCGAGCCAACGGGAACGTCCGGCCGAACCGCCTACGACGCGATTGTGATCTCCGTTTCCAACTCGACCGATAACGGCCCGGCATTCAATATGCACGCGGCGGATTTCGCCCGAGGGGAGGCGGATTTGGGCGTATTCGCCTTCGCGAGCCACGATTTCCGCCGAGGAGCCTGCCGAGCGGGCGATTTGACCGCCTTTACCGGGCTTTAGCTCGATATTATGAATTATGGTGTTGATGGGGATTTTGGAAAGGGGAAGAACGTTTCCCGGCTCCAAGGCCGCATTTTCACGATTGACCAGGCGATCTCCTACTTTCACACCTTCAGGGGCGATGATGTAGCGACGTTCGCCATCCAAATAGCATACCAGGGCGATATTCGCCGATCGGTTCGGATCGTATTCCACGGTTTCGATAACCGCTTCAATGCCGATCTTGTCGCGCTTGAAGTCGACCAGGCGCAGCTTCCGCTTATGCCCGCCGCCCAATCGGCGCATCGTAATGAGTCCCGCATGATTACGGCCCGCAGTCTTCCTCTTACCCGTAGTCAGGGGTTTGTGAGGTTCGCTTGCGGTCAGATCCTTTTTGAAATCAAGGGTCTGCTTGTACCGCAAGGTCGGCGTAAGCGGTCTATACTTTTTAATGGGCATGACTTTCTCCCAAATCCCTTATTCAATTTCCTTGATGGCGTCGCCTGATTTTAGGCGGACCACGGCTTTTTTCCAACCTGCGCGCCGGCCTGGCTGACCGCGCATGCTTTTGATTTTGCCTTGTTGATTGATAGTATTGACCGATTCCACGATTACCTGGAAACGCGCCTCTACGGCTTTTTTGATTTCCACTTTATTGGCCTCGGTGGAGACCTGGAAAACATATTGATTCCGACCCAATCGCATGGCGGTGGTTTTTTCCGTCATGTGAGGCTGTACCAGAATATCCTTGATTGCCTTCATGCTGTCACCTCTGTCGCGATGCGGGATTCGCCCAGCGCCTTGATGGCTGCATCGGTAAAGATGACATTGGTCGCGTTGAGCAGGGCGTAGGTGTTCACGTCTTGGATGCGGACTATGGACATGTCGGGAATGTTGCGGGCGGCCAAAAGCAGGTTGCCGTCCGGTTCATTAACCAGTATCAGATTCTTACGGCCTTCTAATGCCGCCGTTTTCAAGATTCCTACCAGCGCCTTGGTTTTGGGGGCCTCGACACCCAATGCCTCGAAAACGTATACGCTGTTTTCGCTGGCTTTAAGCGACAAGGCGCTCAAGAAAGCCTTGCGGCGCATTTTCCGGTTCAAATCCTTGTGGTATCCACGGGGCTGGGGGCCATGAGCCTTGCCGCCTCGCGCCCAGATGGGGGAGGTATTGGAGCCCGCGCGCGCGCGACCCGTACCCTTTTGCTTCCACGGTTTCTTACCACCGCCGCTCACTTCGCTGCGGCCTTTTGTTTTGGCGGTTCCCTGCCGTTGGTTGGCTAGGAATACTTCCACGGCCAAGTGCATGATGGACTCGCTGATTTCCTGCTCGAAGTGGCTGGAAGGGAGATCCAATTCGCCTTTGGCGCTTCCGTCGGCCGCAAATAATTTCGCTTTGGCCATGATTACTGCTTCCTCACAATTACTTTGCCGTTGATGGCTCCCGGAACGGATCCGCGTACATAGAGAAGGTTTTTTTCGGCATCCACCTTGATGACGTCCAGATTCTTGGTGGTGACTCGATGGTCTCCCATGTGACCGGGCAGTTTCTTGCCTGGAAATACGCGAGCCGGATAGGAGTGAGCTCCCAAGGATCCCGGAGCCCGGATATTGTGGGAACCATGGGTCGTAGGACCGCGGCTGAAATTGTACCGCTTGACCGTGCCGGCAAAACCCTTGCCTTTGCCGGTTCCGATTATCGTCACCTTCTTTTCGCCTTCGAAAATGGAGACGTTGTATTCTTTGCCCAATTCCCATTTCTCCAATTCCTTGTCGCGGAATGTGGAGATATGCTTGGCGGGAGCGATTCCCGCTTTTTTGAACTGTCCCGCTTCGGGCTTGTTTACGAATGCCTCTTTAACCTTGCCTGACGCAACCTGCACCAGGGAAGCTCCATGCACTTCGGGGCTTAAATGCGCCATGACGGTAAAAGGCAATGCCTCTACAATCGTCACCGCAATCGCTTCACCATCTTCGGCGAAGATTTGCGTCATGCCCAGTTTTTTACCGATGATTTCCGCCATGATCAGACCTTTATTTCCACTTCGACGCCCGCCGGCAAATCCAACTTCATCAAAGAGTCGATTGTTTGCGGCGTAGAATCGAGAATATCGATGAGACGCTTGTGAGTACGGGATTCGAATTGCTCGCGCGACTGCTTGTCGATATGCGGCGACCGGATAACCGTATAAATTACCTTCTTCGTCGGCAGGGGAATAGGACCCACCACTCGGGCTCCGGTATTGCGAGCCGTCCGGACGATGTCCCCCGCGGAACGATCTATCATCCGGTGATCAAAAGACTTGAGACGGATTCGAATTTTTTCTCCCGCCATATTTCATCGACCTCTATTCATTTCGTTAAATCAGACAATCGGGAACTCCGGAGCTGGCTCCGGAAAAACCCGCCTAAGTAAAACTGAGTTCGGGAATCAATCCAGGACTTCGGTAACCACGCCGGCGCCTACCGTCTTACCACCCTCGCGGATGGCGAAACGCAGGTCCTTGGCCATGGCGATAGGAGCAATCAGCTCTACACCGATGGACACGTTGTCGCCCGGCATCACCATCTCCACGCCTTCGGGAAGCTCGATGTTGCCCGTCACGTCCG
>CAYNXV010000034.1:0-12065 GCA_964401245.1 uncultured Bifidobacteriales bacterium
GGGGTCCGCATGTGCCATCCACGGGAAAACTCGGACATTTCAAGCTGCTTTCGGTGGCCGGAGCCTATTGGCGCGGCGACGTGAAACGGCCCATGCTGCAACGGATTTACGCGACGGCCTTCCTCAATAAAAAAGATCTCGACGAGCACTTGCATATGCTCGAGGAGTCCAAAAAACGCGACCACCGTCGCCTCGGACGCGAGCTGGATTATTTCCACCTCGACGAGGGTTCGCCGGGCATGGTCTTCTGGCATCCCCGCGGGTGGAAGCTGTATCTCAATCTCATGCAATACATCCGGGAAAAAATCACGCGCAAAGGCTATCTCGAAGTGCGCACTCCCGAAGTGGTGGACGTCAAGCTCTATACCAAATCGGGCCATGTCACCAATTACAGCGAAAACATGTTTTTCACGGAAAGCGAAAACCATCGCTTCGTGATAAAGCCCATGAACTGCCCTTGCCATGTCGAGGTTTTCAAGCAGGGGGTGAAATCATTTCGTGACCTGCCTATGCGCCTGGCCGAATTCGGCAAATGCCATCGGAACGAGTTGGCCGGCACCATGCACGGCCTCATGCGCGTGCGCGGCTTCACGCAGGACGATGCCCATATTTTTTGCACCGAAGAGCAAATTGCCTCCGAAGTGGCCGACTTTTGCAAACTATTGATGGAAGTCTATTCCGATTTCGGCTTTCATGATATTCTGATCCGGTTGGCGGATCGTCCGGAGAAGCGGGTGGGCGACGATGCCATCTGGGATCGTTCCGAGGCCGCCTTGCGCCGGGCCTGCGAAATGGCCGGAGTGGAATACGAGCTTAATAAAGGGGACGGAGCTTTTTACGGCCCGAAACTCGAGTTTACCCTCAAAGACAGCTTGGGGAGGCCCTGGCAATGCGGCACCATCCAGGTGGACTTCAACCTGCCTCATTTATTGGGGGCTGATTATATCGGCTCCGATTCCCAGCGCCATGCCCCGGTAATGCTCCATCGCGCCATCTTCGGCTCGATAGAGCGATTCATGGCTATATTAATCGAGAATTATGCCGGTGATTTGCCGCTGTGGATAAATCCCCAGCAGGTGCGGGTTCTGCCCATCTCCGAAAAGTTCCGGGATTATGCCCGCGAAGTGACGGATTTTCTTCTGGATGGAGGGATTCAGGCGGAAATGGACGAAAGAAACGATAAAATCGGGTACAAAATCCGCGAAGGGGAGAAGGAAAAAGTGCCTTATCTGGCCATCGTGGGTGAAAAAGAGGCTGAAAGCCGCTCTCTCAGTCTCCGTCGTCGAAAAGAGGGCGATTTGGGCAATTTTCCCTTAGACGCAGCTCTGGAAAAATTTAAATTGGATATTTACGAAAGGAAAAACTAAAAGGGTGAGATTACCAAGAAGACCATTTTTTGCCACTAAGGATACGACCCGCATCAACGAAATGATTCGATCCCCTGAAATAAGGGTGATCGACATGGACGGAGCTCAGCTTGGACTAATGCAAGTTCCCGCTGCCCTAGAAAGGGCCCGGGCCCGGAGTTTGGATCTGGTCGAGGTCTCACCCACAGCGCGTCCACCGGTTTGCCGCATCATGGATTACGGCAAGTACAAGTACGAAACCTCAAAAAAGACAAAAGCTTCCAAGGCGAAGCAGCATATCATCAAGGTTAAGGAAATAAAATTCCATCCCAAAACCGGTGAAAATGACTATAATTACCGCCTCGTTCAAGGCAAGGAATTCCTGGAAAAGGGATTCAAAGTCAAAGCGACGGTGGTTTTTCGCGGCCGCGAAATGGCGCATCTGGACTATGGTCGGCGCTGGCTTACGAAAATGACCGAGGATTTACAGGGTTTCGGCGTTGCCGAAGGAAATTCCGTGCAAGAAGGTCGTAATATGACCATGATTTTTGCGCCGGATAAGAACCTGGTGAAGGCGAAGAAGCCGGAAGACAAAGGCGAAAAGCCTGCGAATGCTCCGGGAAAAGATGCCGATACCGGTTCACCCGAGATGCAGGTTTCCAGAGCGGGCGAAAAGTCCGAGGATTAAACGTCGGAGCGGGAACTCCCCTTCCAAGACCAGAAGTATTTTCAGGAGGATATTCCATTGCCTAAGATGAAGACGCATAGTGGAGCTAAAAAACGTTTCAAACTGACGGCCAGTGGCCGGATTAAGCGTAAAGCCGCGGGCCGCAATCATATCCAGGGAAAAAGAAGCCCGGGTAACAAGCGTAGTTTGGGTGCTGAACATTATGTCAGCGCCGTGGACGAGCCGCGCATCAAAAGGCTTTTGCTGGGCTGATAAAATTTTCCATCACATTTTCGAGTAAAAATCCGGAGCTGATCGATGCCTAGAAGTACACACAGGGTTCCTTCGCGAGCCCGTCGCAAGAAAATCATGAAAGCGGCCAAAGGCTATTATGGCCGCCGCAAATCCAATTTGCGCATTGCCAAGGAAGCCGTCGATAAAGCGCGGAAATTTTCCTATGAGCACAGAAAAGACCGTAAGGCTCTTTTCCGGACTCTTTGGACGGTTCGCATCAATGCCGCTGCCAGGGCTTTGGGTCTTTCCTACTCCCGGTTTATTTCCGGTTTGAAGAAGGCCGATGTCCAACTGGACCGTAAAATTCTCGCGGACCTTGCCATAACCGATGCCGCCGCCTTCGAGCAATTGGTTAATCAAGCCAAAGCCGCCTAAAGACCATCCGCTTTCTCTCGCCCGCAATCCAGAGTCGGCGCTGCAAAATACCTCGGTAATGCCCGGCGTTTGGCGCCGGGTCCGCGGTAACTTATTTTACCCAAACCTGATATTCAGCCGGGGATAATATGGACGCCATCGCCGCCATTCATGAAAATTTGGAGAAGGATCTGCATGCCTATGGGCAGGACGGCGATCGCCACTCCCTCCAACAAGCCAAAAGCAAGTACTTGGGGCGAAAGGGCGAGATTTCCGCCTTGCTTCGCAACATGGGCCATCTCACACCGGAAGAAAGACCGGCCTTCGGCCAACGGATTAACGCGTTGCGCAACGAGGCTGAAGCCCGCTTTGAACAAGCCGAAAGGGATTTGGAGGAAAGGGAGATAGCGGCCAGCCTCAGCTCAAGCCGAGTCGATCCCAGTCTTCCGGGCCGCCGCACAGGTCCCGGGAGCCTGCATCCCATTACCCGCGTCCGGGAAGATATCATCGCCTATTTCCATTCGATGGGATTTGAATTGGGAGAAGGGCCCGAAATCGATACGGATTGGTACAATTTCGAGGCACTCAATATTCCCCCCGACCACAGCTCACGCGACATGCACGACACGTTCTACGTGGACGACAAAGTGGTGCTGCGAACCCATACTTCCAACGTGCAAATCCATGCCATGGAAAAACGCCGGCCTCCGCTCAGGCTAATCCAGCCCGGCATCGTGTATCGGGTCGACAACGACGCCACCCATTCTCCCATGTTCCAGCAGGTGGAATGCCTGGTGGTGGACGAAGGCATCTCCTTCGCCCACCTCAAAGGGACCCTGTTCGCGTGGGCCAAGCATATGTTCGGCGCCGAGGTAACCTTGCGGTTCCGACCCAGTTATTTTCCCTTCACCGAGCCCTCGGCCGAAATGGATCTTTCCTGCATTTTCTGCAAAAGCGAGGGCTGCAAGGTTTGCAAAGGCTCTGGTTGGCTTGAGATAGGGGGATGCGGCTGCGTCGACCCCAACGTCTTCGAGAACGTGGGTTGGGATCCCGAAAAGTATACGGGTTTCGCGTTCGGATTCGGAATCGATCGCATCGCCATGCTCAAATTCGGCATACCCGATATCAGCCTGCTTACCCGGAACGACGAACGCTTTCTGCGGCAGTTCTAGGCCGCCTTGCGGATGGATTGCCCGATTATGGATTGGAACGCATCATGCTCATAAGCTTGAATTGGCTCAAGAAATACGTCGACCTGCCGGAGTCACCCCGCGACATCGCGGCTACCCTGACCTCTCTGGGATTCGAGGTGGAAAGCCTCTCGCAAAAAGGAAGCGAAGCCGAGGGAGTAGTGGTGGGGGAAGTATTGGAATGCCGCCCGCATCCCAATGCCGACAAATTGCGACTCTGCCGGGTGAACGACGGCGTCCAAACCGTTCCCGTGGTTTGCGGAGCCCCGAACGTGCAGGCGGGCCAAAAGGTCCTGTTCGCCCGGGTGGGCGCCTCCTTGCCCGGAGGCTTGCAGATAAAAAAAACCAAAATCCGTGGTGAAGAATCCTCCGGTATGATTTGCGCCGAGGATGAGCTGGGTTTGGGCGACGGCCATGACGGCATTCTGGTCCTTGCCGCCGAAGCCGTTCCGGGCACCCCCCTGCGCGAAGTGCCGGACCTTTGCGACGCCCTGTTCGACCTCAGCGTTACGCCCAATCGTCCCGATGCCTTGTGCCATATCGGAATCGCCCGCGAATTAGCGGGACGCTACGGACGTCCCCTGCGTTATCCGGAGGTGAATCTTGCGGAAACCGGACCGGAGGAAGCCGGCGGCTTGGCGGATGTCGAGCTGGAGGATCTACCCGGCTGCTCCCGTTATATCGGCCGGGTAATCCGGGATACGAATGTGGGTCCCAGCCCGGAATGGTTGGTGAAGGCGTTGAAAAGCGTCGGACTCAAATCCATCAACAACGTGGTGGACCTGACCAATTTCGTGCTGTATGAATTCGGCCACCCTTCGCATGCCTTCGATCTGGATCGCCTGCAGGGAAAACAGGTGACTATCAGGCGCGGCCGGGCGGGCGAAAAGCTGACTACGCTCGATCATGCCGAGAGGGTCCTGGCGGAGGAGGATCTGGTGATCGCCGACAAAGTGGGTCCGGTTTGCCTGGCCGGCGTTATTGGCGGTGAAGGCACGGGGGTGGGGGATTCCACCCGCAACATTTTTCTGGAGGTCGCCTATTTCAATCCCGCGGTGATACGCCGCCAGGCGCGCCGCCACGGTGTGGGTACGGACTCTTCCTTTCGTTTCGAGCGAGGCGTGGATCCCTTGAATCTGGAGCGTATTTCCGACTACCTGGCGGGTTTGATAGCCGCAGCGACGGGGGGGAAAGTGGCCCGGGGGCGCATCGATAAAAGCTCCCCGCAGCATCCTCGCGATCAGCGCGTGCTTTACCTGCGGCGCAGCAGGGTCGAAAAGGTGCTGGGATTGGAATTGGAGGGGGCCGCTATCCGCCGTTTACTCGGGGGCATCGAGCTGATTTCTTCCGAGGCGGAATCCCTGGGAAACGGCGGAGGAAAAGACGAAAGATTCGCCGTAAAGATTCCGGGCTTCCGGGTTGATCTGGAGCGTGAAATCGATCTCATCGAAGAAATAGCGCGCCTGCATAATCTCGACAATATACCCGCCGTATTACCGACGCTGCCCTTGCGGCATGTTCCCCTTCCCGGATTGGAAACGTTGGCCATGCGCATCCGGCGCACTCTGTCCGCGGCGGGCCTTCGCGAAACCCTCAGTTTGCGTTTCTCTTCGGAAAAGGCCCTGGCGGGCCTCATACTGTCTCCCGACGATCCCCGCCGCAAGGTGGTGCGCCTGCTCAATCCGCTCAGCGAGGATTGGAGCATCATGTCTTCCACCTTATTGCCGTCCCTGCTCAACTCAGTGGCCCACAATCAGAACAACCAGGAACCCAACGTCCGTTTTTTCGAAGTGGGCAAAGCCTTCTACGACGCTCCGGATAGGCGTTCGGACCGGCATCCGGGGGTATTGGAAGAGGATAAGCTTTACCTCGTTCTGGCAGGGGAATGGAATCCTTTGCCCTGGAGCGGCACGGCCGAACCGGTCGGTTATTTCCACTTGAAGGGGATAATGGAGCAGTTATTCTCTTCGCTCGAAGTGCCGGTGGTTTACCGATACCGCCAAGCGGAAAATTATCTCCATCCGATTGAAAGCGCGAAAATCGTAGCGGCTGCTGCGGAAGGCGGGGCTCCGGGTCCCGGCGATCCGGAATTGGAACTGGGGACTTTCGGAGCCCTGCACCCCAAGGTGGCATTGAATTACGGGTTGCGCGTGCCGACGGCCGTGGCGGAGATTTCGCTCTCGGCCCTGCTCAAAACGCCGCGGAAGCAGCCGCATTATCGGGCCTTCAGTCCCTTTTCATCCATTGCTCGCGAAATGAACATCGTGGTGGATGAGGGGGTGTTGCACCAGGATATTCTGGCCAAGATTCCCGAACATGAGTTGAAGAATTTCCGGGACATGCGCCTGAATTCGGTATACCGGGGACCGGGTATTCCCGAGGGTAAAAAGGCCCTCCATTACAGCTTTTATTACCAGAATCCCCACCGGACCCTGACGGACGAGGAAGTGAATGAGGTGCAGGCTAAATTGGCCGAGCACCTCTCCCGCGACCCCGAAATCAGCTTCAAATAAGGGGCCCTTTACCATTCAGACCCTTTTAGCTTTTTTTATACCCATCATCCCCAGATTCAGATTAGAATAGGAGTCACCATGGATTTCTCGCAATTCGAAGCCTTATCGGCCAAAGTGGAACATGCCATCCGGGTCATCGAAGAATTGAAGCAGGAGCGCGAGGCGTTGAGAACCGAATTGCATTCGGCTCTTGAAGCCCGGGGAAACCTTGAAAAGGAACTGTCCCAGCGCGAAGAGGAATTCAATCAGTTGCGGGAGGAGCTCAGCAGCAAATCCGATAATATCCATCAAGCGGGAGAAAAGGTTCGCGATATCGTAAATCGTTTGGAGTCCGTCCTCGCCTGAAATCCCTATGCAGCATTCCTATAAGGTGAACATATGCGGTGAAAACCTGCAGATCAAGTCGGACCAGCCTCCGCAAGTCATTGAAAGGATTGCCGGATATTTGGATTTTAAAGTTAAGGAAATCGGCAAAGGGACCATGGGAGCCGATAAGTTCCGACTGATGGTTCTAGCCGGCCTGAACGTATCGGGTGAATTGTTCGAGCTTCAGGCGAAAGTGGAGGAATATGACAAGCGTTCACGGGAGCTGGAGGACAAGGTCCGCCTGTTGAGCGAGAGTCTGGATAAAGCGATTCGTGTAGTTTAACCTTTTACCCGGAAAGTGAACTCTGCCGCTCGTATCATGTGTCTCGACTTTAATAGCCTTAATAGATGAAATGGGACTTCTGGTCGACCAGAGCAGGCCCCTCTTGAAGGGGAAGCTCGAACCGGTCGGGGCTCATAATAAGTTCAATCTGGCAAGGTCCGAGAACGATGAGCGGTAAGCCGGCAGAGTTTCCCAATCCTCCGCCATCCCCGTAATCGACCTTCCCCAATCCCTCAATCCGCTCCCCCGACGAATTTATATCCGGTTCCGTGGATGGAGAGAATATAAACCGGGACCTTGGGATTTTTTTCGAATCGCTTGCGCAATTGCACGATGAAATTGTCCAAGGAACGGCTTTGCACATATTCCTGTATGCCCCAAACCTTCAAGAGCAGCTCTTCGCGTGATATGACCTGATTCCGTTTCTCCCAGAAAAGCTTCATGATCATCGCCTCCTTGTGGCTCAACCTTATGGTTTCCCCTCCTACGCGCGCCTCGAAGGTCTGGAAATTAATCCATACGTCGCCGAAGCGCGCCTCGTCGGGCTTGTCTTTGGGAGCGAACCACGCGCGGCTGCGAAGCAGGGAACGGATGCGCGCCTGCAATACGTTCAAGTCGAAGGGCTTGGTGAGATAGTCGTCGGCTCCTCCGTCCAACCCCTCCACCATGTCCTCTTTCGATTCCCGGGCGGTTAACAGGAGTACGGGAACGGTGTTGTTGGTCATGCGCAGGGTTTTCAGCAGTTGGATGCCGTCCATTTCCGGCAGCATCCAATCCAATACCACCAGATCGTATTCCGATTCATTCGCGGCCTTGAGACCGGCTTCGCCGTCGTGGCAGACGGTCACCGTATAGCCTTCCGAAACCAGATTGTATTCCAGTGCCATGGCCATATTGGGATCGTCTTCTATGAGTAGGATGCGGTTCATGGTATGCGGGGAAAGGTGAGGGTGAAAAGGTTGCCGGGGGGGCCGTCGGCGGACGACACCTTGACGTGGCCTTTGTGCACCCGGGTGATGGTTTTAACGATGTACAATCCCAACCCGACTCCGTTTTGCTTGCGGGTTTGCCGATTGGGAATACGGAAGAATTTCTGAAAGATTTTTTTCTGGTATTGTTTGGGGATGACGTCGCTTTGGTCGCGGACGCTGATATTCACCTGGCCGTTTTCCGCCGCCGCGATAACGCTGGGGACGCTTCCGCGCCCGTATTTTTCGGCGTTGTTCACCAGGTTGGTGAGGGCGAATTCGATCAATACCGGATCGACGTTCGCATACCCCCGGGCGCCTGCTGTGAATTCCAACGGTCGGGGCCAATTATCCACGAACCGCCGCGCCAGTTCCGTGATTTCCACCCGGCGCTTCTCGAGCGGCAGCTCGCCCTTTTCAATTTGTTGCGATTGCAGCAATTGATGCACGAGAAAGTTCATGCGGCCGCATTCGTCTAGAATGCAGTTCACGAACTTCTCCCTTTCCGCTTCCGCCACGTTCCGGTGCTTGAGGGTTTGTGCGAAAATCTGAATCGACGACATGGGCATTTTCAGCTCATGGGTCATCATGTTGACGAAATCCTTCTGCTGTTGCTTGAAACGCGAGGTGCGCAGGATATTGACGAAGAACAGGGAAAAAATGACGAGGATGGCGGAAAAGAAGACGATTCCGAGGGTGAGTACGGACCACCGCCCGGCGGCGGGTATGTTCACGCCCAATTCGCGCATGGTGTGGTAATCGCCGATGATGTAAATGTTCCAAAAGACCAAAAGCGTTATAATCATGCCGATGGAAAGCACGAAAGAAAAAATCAACAGGTAAGTCTTAAGGCCCATTTTCTTTTCAGGCCATGGGGGTTCCCGCCATGGCAATTTCTTCGCTGATACGCTTATAATATAACAGCTCCCCCTCGCCGTGAGGGTCGTCCGCCTCGCGTCCGGGGGCCCCGGGACCGGAGCGATTTGTTTCGATTTGTATCTTTGGGGAGCGGCGGAACTCATGCAAAGAACCACACCAAAATGGCGGTCGAAGGAGGCCAAGGCTTTCTGGATGATGGTAATGCTGGTCTTTTTCGTGTCCGGATGCGATTTTTTCGCAACCAGCGCCTTCACCTCCAAACCGATTTCTTCGTCCGAATTCGTGTTGGCGCAACCGGGAGGCCAATTAAGATACCGCGTGACGGAAGCCCTTTGGGAAGCGGGAAAATCGCCGGTGCAATTCCTTCCGGACCGCGAACTTATCCTGACCCGAAGCGGAGATACGCTCATAGACGGCGCCCTCCACTGGATGGTAACCGACAGCTCCTTTTGGGCCAATGATGATATCGCGCCGGAGAAAAAAATCCTCCTGGTGTTTCCTTCCGCCAAAGGCTTGCTTTACAAATACGTCGGGGAAGACGAATATTTCCATTCGCTGCCCCCCGTGTTCTTCGCCGGAGCCGGTTGGAGCGCTTCCTATGGAGAATTGGATACCGATAGGGAGATTGTGGGAACGGACACGTTGGAATTCCGGGGAGGATTGGAAGAGGTTTGGGTGGTGGAGGAAAGTCGGCGCGATGAGGGGTCGCTTCTCGCCACCGGAATTTATCATTACGGCATGTCGGGCCTGCTGCGGGCGGAGTTGCGATGGCCGGCCATCCCCTGGCGCTCTGAATCGGGGGCGAATTTGGGCCAAGTGGAACTTCGCCGGAACATAAGGCTTCTCTGATATGCAAACGGCGATCGAATGCAAACAACTCGTATTGGAATATCGCGGTGGGTCCCGGGTGGGTCCCTTATCGCTTGAAGTGCCTCGCGGAGTTTGCGCCGCATTGATTGGTCCCAATGGCGCGGGAAAGTCTTCGCTTATCCACATGCTCCTGGGACTCAGGCCTCCGTCATCGGGACAGGCCTTTCTTTTCGGGATTCCCGCTTCGGAACCGGAGGCGCGCCTCGGTACGGGCTATGTGCAGGAAAGCGTGGAATTTCCTCCGGGCGCGCGGGCTCTGCCCCTTGTCCGCTTGCATGCCTCGCTATGCCCGGGAGCGGGAGCAGAAACCTACCGGCATCCGCGGCAATACCTGGATGCTTTCGGGGAAGGGCTTGCCTCTAAGCGCGTGGGAGCCTTTTCGAAAGGGATGCGACAAAGGTTGGCCTTGGGGTTGGCCATGCTCGATTGCCGGAAGCTGCTGGTTCTTGACGAGCCCAACAACGGACTGGATCCCGCCGGCATCGCCTTGCTGCGCCGCCAAATCGAAGCCTTGAAAAAGGCCGGGACCACCATATTGCTGTCGACCCATCGATTGGCTGAAATCCTTTCCCTGGCCGATTTGGTTTTCGTGATGCATCAAGGCAAACTCGTCGGCTCCAGCTCCATCGAAGCCTTCGAAAATCTGAATGCCCTGGAAGACTATTTCATCTCTCTCACCTCTTGATTCATTTGGTTGATATGCCCGACACCCCGTCCCCCTGGTCCACTGGATTTCGCATAGCGCGCTTTGAAGCCGAAGAAGTCGTGGGAGGAACCTCATGGTGGGTGGCCTTGGCGGTTTTGGTCTTTTTCCTCCTGGGAGTGAAGGGATTATTCGCCGGCCAATTCATGATGAACGGCCAAGAGGTGGGGCAACAGGCGCGCTTGGTTTATTTCCTGGGAGTGGGTTACTCCGTCATCGTCTTTTTGAGCACCCTATATGGCCTATCCGTGTGCGTGGAAAGAACGGGAGCCTCCTTTTTGCGGGGAAATGATTTGCTGCTCATGGCCAGGTCGGTTTCGCGCTCCGTCTTCTATTTCGGAAAATTGGGGGGCGCCTTCGTCGCGGCCGCCCTGTTTTCGGTGATTGCTTTGGTGATGTTTTGGCTGGCGTTATTCTGGTATTCGGGTGTCAATCTTTACGCATTGCTGCTATTGGCCGGCCCGCAATTGTTCGGGTTGTCGGCCGTCATGAGCCTCTTTTTCTGGATGCGGCTGTATCTGGGGAACGTTACCGTATTCTTCTTATGGCTGGCCTTTCTCCCTTTCAGCTATGCCACCAATCTCTGGTACTATTACGGCGCCGCGCTCCGGGAAGCATCAACAACCGGTTGGAGCTGGATTGGATTTTTGCCGCAATTCGGGGGAATGCACGCCTTTTCGCTGGGCGTGGTCCAGGAATTTTATTACAGGACGGAGGCTTGGCTGGCAGTCGCCAATCTCGGTTTATGGACCCTTTTGGCCTTGGTAGCCGGCGCGATGCGTTTCAGAAAGCGGCTGTTATAAAGGAATCCCGCAGGGAAGTCTCAGCAACTTTTTGTCAGGACTTCCCGTTGGGGTGGCCGATTTTCACTTCATGATCTATGCCGTTGAGGTAGATGTTGCGGGCATCCGCGGAATAGTTCAGGAATTTGTAATGGAACCTTCCGTTGACGACGTCCCGGGGTGAGATGACCAGGCTGTTGATGTCGGAAAAAGCCTGGAAACGCAGCACCTTTCCCTGCGGATTGAATACCACCAGCATATTCGGCGGTAGATTGACGGCTCCCACGCTCTGGGTTTGGCGGCTGTTGTCGGCGCGTTTCTTGTGCGCGTCCACCGTAAGTTCCACGAAACTGAATTCGCGATCCTTCACCGCCTTGGGAGCGTGCTTGTCGGGAACCCATTGCAATCGCGTCCCGACGGTCCATTTGGCGGGTACCTGGTAGGAAAAGAAACCAGCTTCGGCTCCGAAGGAGCTCAGCGCGATATCGTTGACGAATTGCTCCAAATCCTTCTGGTTGGTGTTGCCTTCGGGCGAGGCGTATACGTAAAGGCTTTGGGCCGATCTCTCGTCCAAGGTCAGGTTGGATAGATCCGACCGGGTGTCCTCCACTACGAACTTCTGTACATAGGTCAAAGTGTCCGAAAATTTATCGGTGGGAACATGCAGTTTTTTCTGGGCGGATCCCACGTTGGTGGTGGATTTCAATTGCCGGTTGTTTTTCCGGGAAAGCGCCAGTTGGGCTTCGCTGTCGAGTTCGAGATCCCCGACTTTGAGGTCGAAGTTGCTCAAGGCGCTGAGCGCCTGTTCCAGCCGCTGCTTCCGTTCGCGCTCCAACCTCTCCTGTTCCGC
>CAYNXV010000034.1:12165-22514 GCA_964401245.1 uncultured Bifidobacteriales bacterium
TCGCGCTGCGATTCCTGTTCCTCGCGCTGCGCCAGGCGGGCCTGGCCCACGCGCGCCAATCCGTCGCGCATCGAGACTTCCAGTCGGCGCCACCCGTCGATTCGCTGCCTGATGGGAAGCAGATGGGTGCCGGCCTGCGCTCTCAGGGATTGTTCAATCCGGTCTTCCACCCCGAGGGTGAATTCCACGCCGTCTTTTTCGGCCTGGGCCAATAAATCGCTGAACAGCATGTGCGTGTTCAAAACTTCGAGCAGCGTGTGGAGATTGCCCAGCACCTCGGATTTGCGGGATTCGTAGGAACGGTGCAATTCCTGAATCCGGACGTGGGCTTGCGAAGCGTCTCCAGACAAAGCCTGGGTCCAGTAAGAAAGTTGGAGGGAGTAGTCGTCGTATAGGGCTTCATTTTCGTCGAAGCGGTGATGGGCCAGCAATTCCTGGACGCGGCCGGAAAGATAGGTGACGCTGTAGGCGAACAACCATTCGGCTTTGGTCTTGGTAAAGGAATTATCCAGCGTGGAAAAGCGCATCTGGAAATACCGGATTTCTTTCATGCGCTCCTGCATTTCGGAACGGATGAGCCGCTGGAATTCCAGGCGCGTCTCCATCGGAAGGGTTTTGCCGTCCTGCTGGAAATACCCGTCTATCCGGCTTCCCAACATCACTACATTCAATTGGTTCAGATAACCGTTGAAGGCCAGGCTGGCATCCCGCAGCTGGGAGACTGCATCGTTGAAATTTTTCAGTTTTTTATGGAACGAAACATCGAGGTTGTCTTTGTCCGACGCCTGTTCCACAAGCTTGGCGTTGGCCTTGAGGGCCTTCTGCAGGCGTTTATCCCATTTCGAAAATTCGTATTCCTTTTCCAGGCTTTTAAGGTGTTTTTTCAAATAAGATTTCGCTGTCCGCAAATCCCGGTCTTGCGCACCGACGCCGGTGAGGCAAAATAGGCAGATAAAGCAAAAAAAGGCAATAAACCCCCATGGGCTTCTCTTTCCCGTCATGAAAACAGATTCCTTTGACTTGGCCGTTTATGTCTGGATTTAATTTAACCGAGATCGGGCCGGTTGCAAGTGGCCGATTGAGGATATGGCCTGCAGGACGGAGATTTTTTTTCCGGTTCGTTATTTGACTGCGAACCGGTTAACGGATGGGCAGTCTTTTGACCAACCTATGGGATTC
Source organism: uncultured Bifidobacteriales bacterium (assembly GCA_964401245.1). GTDB lineage: Bacteria > Fibrobacterota > Fibrobacteria > UBA11236 > UBA11236 > JBGTHM01. The sequence continues at coordinate 13,345 of CAYNXV010000034.1, forward strand.
TCCGGTGCCGGAAATTTCCGCCATTAGAAAGTACATACCCGAAGCAAGCCTTGCCTGCCCGATGCGCTTGAAGTCATTGGAATAGGTGAACCGATAATTGCCTTCCGCGAGCCTGCCTGGATTGATTTCTCCCAGGCGGCTGCCTTGCAGATTCCAAACGGTGAGTCGCACCCGCGAAATGCCGGGTATTTGCAGGCGTACCTGAAAGTCGCCTTCCAAGGGCATCACTCCCAGGTGAATTTCATCGAATCGGGTGATTCCGTGGCCTCCACCCAGTTTGGCCATTTTGGCGGTGGGCCCCGCGACGATATCGAGGGTGTCAAGCGGTAAACCCGAAAGTCCTACCCCGGACCCGGAGGCCAGGGGGAATTTCATGTTACGGGAACGGGAAAATGCCCAGGCTTCAAAGCCTTCCGGCAACCGGGCATGGGTTACCCGCAAAGTCGGAAGCGAATCGCCGGTGGATTTGGCGGAAAGGATTACCTGCCATTTCATCAGGCCATCGGCTTGGAATCGAACCCAATCGGATTGCAATGACGTGGAGTTTCGCGAAGCCCAGGCCGCAGCGGCTCCCGAACGATTGGGCAAGGTGAATTCGTCTTCCACTCCCAAACCATCGCCGGCGAAAGAGGCCGCACCCAACCAAACAGGGGTTTCCTTTTCCAATTGGACTTGGATTTCCAACCGTTGGCCGGAAGTTTCCTTTTTCAAAAGTATGGGCTTTTCCGGCCGCCGCGCAAGCAATTCGACTTTGGTGAGCGACGAATCGTAACTGTAAACGAAATACCCCTTCCAGGGCTCCAGAGAGTCTGTGGGAGTGTAGGAGCGCGTCAGGGGATCCCATGCGAATAATCCCTTGATCACGGAAGAACCGTATTGCTCGGGGAATTGCCGCGAATGGGGCCAGTATCGCTTCTCGATATAGGGCGAGGAAATGGCATTCCATCCCGGCACCAGTTGGACGGAAAGGCTATCGGTAGAATAGGCTCCGGTTTCGAGGTCGTTGAACTGGAGGAAGTTGACGGGCTTCGAGGCGTTAATCCAATAGGCCTGTCCAAGCAGCATACCATCGCGGGAGCCGACCTTGAAATTCCAACCCGCGGAGGAAAAGCGGGTTCCGGGGTGGTTATCCTGGAGTTTGGCGGTTGTCAGCGGCGGATTGGAAGGAAAGGGAAACCCCATGAGCTCCCATTCCGATTCAGCTCCGGGTTGGGCGATATTCAATACGGCGGGGCTTTTGACGCTACGTAATTTTTGCGGCAAACCATAGCGCGCCGTCGGATTTTTGGGAAAGTAGCCCTGATTCTTGTGGTCGCTTACCATCAATTGAAAGAGCAGGGGTTTGAATTCGCCCGCGGCATGCTTGAATTTGAACTCCAGGACCTCTTGATGCAGGACCGGCATATATTCCAATTGGGCCAGGGTGTCGTCATTGCGTTTGATATCGTATACGAGATTCGACACGTTGTCCAGAATCTGCATCCGGATACGGGTGGAATCGGCGGTATCGAAGCTTTGCTCCATAAGCACGATTCGGGGCGGCACGATATCGATGGCCAGCACATATTGTCCTGGTTCGGTGATAAGACCGCTGTCCGAACGAGCGATGAAATAGACGCGCCCATCGGCATCGAGGCGGTATAGCGCATGTTCAGTTCCCCGGGGGCCGAAAAAGCCCAGGTGGGGAAAGGCTTCCGAGGTATCCGTGGATTCTATCCGCAGACCGAACAGGCGGTCCGAAAACCCCGCCACCGGCACGGTTTCTCCGCCGATCACCCGCACCGTCAAAGGCATGGCGGCTTCGGTAGGGCTTGCAAGCGAATAGCCTCCGGGAAGGTATACCGTTCCGCCGGGAGCCAGCAGGGTATCATTGGATCCCGTGAGGACATAATTTTCAGTAATCACTTCGCTGGCTTGGCCACCCAATGACGCGTATGCCATGAGCGTCGCGCTGGAGGTCAGGGGTATTCCTACCGAGGAATCGTAAATCTGCGCGTCGCCGGCCAAAGGCGAGCGGCCATCGGTGGTATAAAGAATCCGGGCATCGGGAGTTTTACTGGCGAGTTTCACCGTGACTTTTTCGACATAATTGCCTCCGGCAGGGGTGGCTGTGGGAGCGTGAGGGATGAAGGTGAAGCGCTCCACCATGATTTTCGAATTGGGAAACCCGGGCTTGACCGCAATGGCCTGCAAAATCACGGACTTCGTTAATTTAAGGGGCTCACCTTTGAATTCCGGGCTGGAAGCAGTGGGAATGGAACCGTCCAGGGTATAAAAGATTTTCGATTCATAGGCGCTCAACAGCCGGACGCTCAAGGAATCACTGAAGGCCGAGGCGGAAGGATTGGCGGCGGGCGAGGGCAACGGCTCGCCTTCTTTCAGGTAGAAATTCGTGAGCGTTCCCTTGCTGGCCTTGCCGTTCAGGAAGGAAGCGGCTTTGAGCACGCCGGAGGACGTTATAAGTACCGGAGTTCCGCTTGTGAAGAGAAGGCTGGTGGGCGCAGGCTGCCGACCCTCGGTCAAGGGGTTCGAACCGTCGAGAGTGTAATGGATGGACGCGCCGGCGGGAGAGGTGTGCAAGGCCACCTCAAGGGATTCAGCGAAAATGGAGTCGCCTGCGGGCGTGGACGTCGGGGTGGTGGGTAATTGGGTATATACCTCGGTGAGCGTATCGCTGAGGAGGAGGTCGCCTCTGCGGGTCAGGGCGCGCAAGCGCGTCGATTTGTTCAGAATGATGGAGGAGCCGGGAGTGTAAACGGGCCAATTGCCTGCCTGGGCCGTGGAGTCATCCAGGGCGAAAAGGATTTCCGCGCCCGAGGTTTGGGTGGAAAGCCGTATGGAAACCGAATTCGTGAATTCAAGACCCGGCGGATCCGCGATGGGTTTCTGCGCGCGCACCGATGGCACCTGAAGGTTGTAGGTCTTTACGAGAACCGGACTGGGAAGCATCCCCTCCTTGACTGCAATGGCTTTTATTGTGGTGGTACGGCTGATTTGGAAGGGCCCGGCATATTTGGGAGATGAGACCGTGGGCGTGGCACCGTCCAGAGTGTAATGGATTTCGGACCCCGAGGTGGCGGTTGTCAGGGTTACCGTCAGCGAACCGGTAAAGGTGGAGTCCGCTGGTTGCGCAAGAGGCGAAAGCACCCGTCCCGGCTCAACGTAGGTGTAGGTTTCGGTTCGTATGTCGCTGTTGCGGTAATCGGTGCGAAATGCGCGCGCCTTCAAGACCGCCGATAGCTTGTCGAGCTTGATTTTATTGACGGGATCGTATGCCGGACTTTGGCCAGTCGGGGTGGTATTGTCCAAAGTATAACGGATCACGGCATTGGGAGTGTTGGTGGTGAGCTCGATGGTCAGAGGTTCGGTATAGGACCGGCCGGCGGGATTGGCTAGAGGAGTGGCGACCTTCGGCTGATTCGGGGTGGCCGTAACCGCGCCGCTTCGGGGCGAAATGCCGCCGGGACCCACGGTGGAAAGGGCGAAGGCATATTGCTGCCCGTTGGTCAAACCGGTAACGGTATAGGAAGTGCCTTGGATGTTGGTGAGAGCGGTAGGCGAACTGTTGATGGACGCGCCCGGATTGTAGAAGAGGTTGTAACTGGTGGCTCCGGGAACGGCATTCCAACTGATGGTGGCCGAAGTATTTCCGGGCGTGGCCGCCACGCCTGACGGAGCGGGAAGGGTGACGGAAATGGTTATAGCGGGGGAGTTGGCACTACCACCCCTGTTATCGGTGGCTCTGGCGGTGAGGGAGTAGGTACCGGCTGCGACCGAGTTCCACGTAACCGCGTAAGGACCCGTCGTTGCTTGACCGATGGAATTGCTTCCCCCGTGAAAGTATTGCACGGTGGTCACGTTTCCGTCCGGGTCGGAGGCGTTGGCTTCCAAATTTATCTGCGCGGGTGCCACGAATTGGGCGTTGTTGGCGGGTTTGGTGATGGATACCTGAGGCGGAATGTTGGCGGGGTCGTTCACGATAATGGAACGGGTTGGAGTGGTAGTAGAATCACCCTTGTTGTCATATGCGACCGCTTTCAGGGTATAGGAGCCCGCCGGAACGTTGTTCCAGACGTAAGTATATGTAGAACCGGATAGGGGTGGATTCACGTCGCCCAACTTGGTATTGCCTCTGAAAAAGCTGACTTTGGACACGGTGCCGTCGACGTCGCCGGCGCTTACGCTGAGGGTAATATTCACCGGAGTGGTGAAAGTGGCGTTGTTGGCGGGGGCAAGCCAGGAGATGGTCGGCGGCTGATTCGCAGGATTGTTGACGGTTATGGTCACTTCGTCGGATGCGGTGGCGCTTCCGTCATTGACGGTCAGTTTAAGGATATATACGCCGCTCAGGGAAAAACCGGCTTTGGTGATGGCGGCATTGGGATTGGAAAAGGTCACGTTACCGGGACCGCTTACCTTGGACCACACGTAAGTCAGCACCGTACCGGGATCTGGGTCGTTCCCCGAACCGGACAAGGAAACCGAGTCCGGCAAAGTTATGGTTTGGTCCGGACCGGCATTCGCGGTAGGCGGCTGGTTGGGAACGTTTACCGTCAAGGTTACGGTATTGCTGTTGACCGTGCCTACGGAGTTGGAGACGGCGACCCTGATTTTCGCCCCGTTATCCGACGCGGTAGTCGCCGGAGTGGTATAAGAGGGAGAGTTGGAACCAACCGGGGCGTCATCCTTGTACCACTGATAATTGGGACTGGGATTACCGGTTGCAACCACGGAAAACGTGGCGGTGGCGCCGGCGTTGACGGTTTGGCCGACCGGTTGCGTGGTTATGGAGGGCAGGGTTTGGGCTTCGGAAACGGTCAAGGTTGCGGCCTGACTTGAGTCCTTGCCGGCTGCGTTGGTTACCACCACCGAAAATAGCGCGCCGTTATCGGCGAGAGAAGTCGGCGGGGTCGTATAGGATGAATGCGCAGCCTCGCTTCCTGAAATGGCCACTCCGTTCTTATGCCATCTATAGGCAGAAGTGCTACCCGTTACGGTAACCGAGAAGGTGGCGGTAGCAGGGGCGGTTACCGCTTGATTTTGGGGCTGGGCGGTAATTTCGGGCGGAACCGGTAAAGGAAGGGGGGTGGCAAAAGCCGTTTCACTCAGAGGAGAGCTGCGGGGATTGGGACCGTGAGTGAATCTGGCGATTAGCGCGAAAGAATAGGGTTGGCCGGCCAAGAGGGGGAACACTTCATAACTCATGCTGCTGCTGGTGAACGCAATGTCTGATATCCGTTCGTAACCTTCCAGATTGGCTTTTTTCATTTCCTCACTGCCCAGTGAGTAATAGAGGTCAAAAACCATGGCCGGATGAGTTTCCCCGGTCACTTCCCAGGAAATCGTCGCGCTATAATTGCCCGCGACGGCATTCACGTTGGATGGCGCGTCGGGTTGTGCCCGGCTGGGCTGCGCAATCGCTATGATAGGAATGACGATTCGCAACAGAATCATCCATTTCCAGAATTCTTTTCGCATCAACAATCCAATGGCTTTTTTAAGAAAAAGGCGCAATAAGCCGACCAGTTTGGACGACTCGGGTTGGATTCCCGTAACCACGGGCTTCACTTGTTGAAAAAGATAAGTTCTAGCTGTCACATTCCTATCCGAAGTTCACTACACAATTCCGGTGCGGGGCGATTTCCGCGCCTGGAGTGGGGTTGTTTCACCCCAAAATATGCTTAAATCCGGAAGGAATAGAAATAGATTCAAGGGGTATGATTTTTAGGTATTGGGAAGATTGAGGCACTGTCTGAATACCCCCGTGAGGGAATTCAGTTGATGGTGTGGGTTTCGCCGGGGTCCCGGGAGAAAAACCAATAGGTGGCTATGCCTACCGCCACTGCCGTTCCGCCCACAACCCAGTAAACCGCCTGGGAGGACCTTTTGGTCGTCGGTTGGGTTTTAGCCTCGGATGGGCCACGTGGATCCTTGCCATCGCCTCTGTTGGACACCAAAGCATGTTCAGCCCTGACCTTTTCGAAAATCCGGTCGATTTCTTCGCTGACGAACATATCAAGCAGATTCGCCCGGGGGTTTAATTCCAGCATCTGGTACATGAAATAGCGGCCTTTTTCACGGGTGGCCGGATGGGCCGCGTATACGACACCCAGATATTTGGCGATGAAAACACTATCCTCAGAGGAGTAAAGGGAGTTTTTGCTGCGGAACGCCTCCAGTAATTGCGAAACCGTTTCAAAATTCCCTTCCCGATATTCATCCTGGATTTGGGCGCGGTTGAGTGGGGCGGCGGAAGCGGCGGAAACCACTCCCCACAGGAGCAGCAACGGAAGCAAAGTGTAGTGGGAGAAACGCATGGATTATGACGAAATCATAGTTAAAATGGCGTCCATGCCAATGAGCTAATATGTATTTTGGTTGAAAAGGAGAATAGAGGAATGGATGAGGTCCTGAAAAAGAGAGAGGCTCAAGGCATATTGCAGCCCGAATTACAGTCCGGTTTCGCACCTTCCGAAATCGTAACCGTTTTGGCCGCCAATGCACGTTATACCGAAGGCAGGTGCTGGATATTCGGAAGCTCGATTCCGCTTAATGAAGAAGACGCGCGACTGCGGGGGCTATTGGGTGAGTTTTTCGCGGGATGGGCCTCCCACGGCGAACAGGTAACCGGGCGATGGCAGATTGTGGAGCGGAGATTTTTGATTATCGTTCCCGAGCCCGACGGAACCGCCTTATCGGGATGCAGCATGGACAGTATGCAGCAGGCGGTACGGCGCATTGAAGAAGCGATGGGAACCCGTTTGCTCGATTCCAGCCGCATTTTCTTTCGCGATCCCGAAGGAACCGTGCAAATGGTCAACCGGGCCGAATTCAAGGCCCTGGCCCTGGCTGGGAATATTGACGAGGAAACCCCCGTTTTCGACACCACCTTGAGTCGATTGGGCGATTTTGCCGAAGGACGGTTTGAAAAACCGCTGAAAGAGTCCTGGCATGCCCAACTTTATCGGAATGCCCGTCGCCAAAAGGCATGATTGAAGGCAATGATTAAATCCGTGGATCTTACGAGACACGGAAATTGAGCGGGCCATGGCCTTGACCCAGGCCTGGCGCTTCCTTCAGGGATCGGATGACATAGGTCTGGGCCAAAGGTACCGCAGCGGTGAGTTCATGACCCAAGCTTAAAAAGGCGGCCAAGGCCGAGGCCAGGGCGCAGCCGGTGCCATGGGTATGCCGGGTCTTTATGCGCGTTGAGGGATAGGAATGGATCCTTCCGTCGAGCAGCAGAAAGTCCATGGGATCGCCGGAAAAATGCCCCCCTTTCAGGAGAATCGCATAGGACTTGTCTTCTCCGAATCGTCGCAATTCCTCTTCGGCGTTGGCCCTGGTTACCTCCCGGCACGATAATGCCGACAACTCCGGAACATTGGGAGTTATCACCGTTGCCAAAGGTAAAAGCCCCGTCCGGAATTCATCCAGCGCTTCCTGAGCCAACATATCTGCTCCCGACGTGCTTTTAATCACAGTATCAATTACTATCGGGACCTTTTTAAAATCCGGGCGCGACAGAAGTTGAATGATTTTGTTCAGCATGGCTCGGTTTCCCACGGCGCCTATTTTGACGGCCTGGGGAAACAGGTCTTCCATGAGGCAATCGAACTGTCTTTGCAGAAAGTCGGGATCCAGGAACCGGACTTCACGCACGCCCAGAGTGTTCTGCACGGTTTGCAAGGTGGGCAAGGCCATGGCGTGAGCGCCCAGCGAAGTCAGGGTTTTCACATCCGCCTCGATGCCGGCGCCGCCGCTGGGGTCCGATCCGGCGATGGTGAGGACGATGGGAATTTTCTGCCGGTTATTGTTTTCCATGTTACTTTCGCGATACGGTGCTTAAGTTATACCCGCCGCATCAATCGGCGATATACCGATTGGCCCAGGCTCTCACGTGTTTCCCGTTCAGGATGTGGAATTTACGCAGCCGGTTCAGGGTTTCCTGGCTGAACGACGCCAAGGGAATCCAAACCAGCTTTTTCTTGTAGCGTGCGGCGAGGTTTTTTTTGCGGAGGTCCGGCTTGCGGGCGGACACATAGGCCACCATTTTCTCACGGGTATTGCGCAGGGCTCCGTAGAGAAGCTGTTCCGCCAGGTTCCGGAAGCGGGCGGAATTGCCGGGATGGAATACCTCCTCGATGGGACGGGGTGGAAAGAGCAGGCTGAGACCGCCGTATTCGGCTTCGGCAATGCCGGGACCCAGCATCTTTTCCATGGGATCGGTGGCGTAAAATGTCAGCGTACTTTCCTCCGCATGCTCGGCGTACCAGGTAGCATGGTTGGGATAGCGCTCATCATGTTCTTCGTCGAATATAATCACCACCGTATCCACGCGGCCCCGCATGGGAGGCTCCTCCTTCACGTAGATTCCCCCGGTCGCCAGGCGGCGCAGGGTTTCACGCAGGTCGATGCCGTCCTTCAGGGAGGATGTCAACTTTTCGGCGCGTGACGAGGCCTGCAATACGGTTTCGCGCGACCTTCTCCGCACGGTCTGGTTGAAGACTTCGATGCGCAGGTCTTCGGGAAGATGTGAGCACATGCCCCGGGGATCCCAGGCATATCGATAATCCGTCTGCCTTTTGCGCGAAGGCTCTTTTTTCAATTGCAGGGTTTTCCAGGTCTTGGCGTGATCCTGCAGCAGATTCACGGCAGGTGTCGGCTCCCCGTCGTCTGGTGTCTGGATATGATCCGGGCCAACGCGGAGCTCTCCTTCGGAGGAAGGGTCGAAAAAGGGATAATAGCGTGCGGCTTCGAAAACCCGCGCCGCGAATCCGGATCCGAATACGCCTTTGGCCGCTGCTATCAAATCCAGAAGATCGGGAACGAGCCTTCTTTCCAAGGCGGCGAGATTGCGGGCGTAGGTAAGGGCGACTTGCAGTTTTTTCAACGATACTGATTTTTGCTGCACCGCCTCGAGATATTGATTGCGGGTATCCACGAAAATCTTCTTGACGAGATCGAGATAGGCGCGTGGTGCCGCCAATACGTTTTGCCTTTCCTTTTCCAATTCGCCCGCATAGAAAGGCAGTTCCCCCAAAGCGAAGTACAATAAGCCGGGACGAATGGGGAAGGTGCGTACCATGAACGCTTCTTCTTCCTTGTCCTCCAAGCCCGGTTGTGAATCGGCCAATATCCGCTCCACCGAATCCTGGCGGTAAAGCTTT
>CAYNXV010000035.1:0-5932 GCA_964401245.1 uncultured Bifidobacteriales bacterium
TTCCAGCGGCGGCAATAGGGCAGGGCATACAGGGCCGAGGGACCGAACTGGGCATGTATCAGGGAGTATTCCTTTTTACCGAATTGTCGCCAAAAGGGAATCGACAGGCCGGTGGTCAGAAAAACCGAACGTGACACGCCGGATAATATCCGATTTTCCGGGGCGGCGGTGATTACGGGTTTAAAGGGGAAAACCTCCACGAAACGGCGGCGTTGCGCGAACACCTCCATCTCGTATCGCATATGTCGGGTTAATTCGAGGTGAATGAAACTTTGTGAATAGGGCAGAAAGTCAGCGCAGAATTGAGCGACCCTGAATGGATTGGCTTTCGGGGTGGTATTCGGATGAGGTTGCATCACGCCAGTATTTCTGTCTCGCGAAGTGGACCTATAAGCGGCTACCGTATGCCGTCTTTCAGCAGGAATTTCTCCACGAATCTCTGCTTCCAGCGGCCCACGCGGCCCAGGAAGGGTGTGGCGGCGGCATGAACGCGCATTTCTTCGGGTGTGACGGGAGGAAGGCTTGAGGTGCCTTCTCCGAAGTCGATGTCGAGCAGCGGCAAATCTTCGGGCCATAAATCGCGCACCCGGTCCACCACATAGCGGATTCCCGTATAGGGATAATTCCGGTGATGGTAACGCACGGCATACGCCGGGTTCAGGTAGGTTCGGCGGGTGCGCAGGTTGCGCCGCAATTCGGGTTCCAGGCGCCGCTTCCAGTTCCAGCGTTCATAGTCTTCGAATTGGGTGAGCATGCGCGCGTCGAAATCCGGCCTGGTCAGCAAATACGCCGAGTTCAGATTATGGAAATCGCGATAGGCGCCGACTTCCCGGCGTCCGAGCAATTGATCCCAGCGCCCGCAGTCGTAATCCATTACCAGGGCATCGTCTTCGAGCCAAAGGTGGAAGTCCGCCTTGCGATCCAGCGCCGCTTTCACGCAAAGGTGCAGTCCGGGAATGGAAGGGTAGGCCGGATAATTGATGGCATGTTCGATGACATCGGCGCCGGCGTATTTTCCCTCTTGGGTCCACTGACCCACCCGGTCCAAACCGCCCGCATGCAAGCGGCCGCTTTCCAATTGGTTTTTTCCGCCCGACGCGTCGCCCCGATGCTGCACTATCACGACTTCGACTTCGCCGGGAAACAGGCGCCGCATTTCGGGCAGAACGCGCTTGACCATGAGATGGGGTAAAACCACCCGTCGGCATTGCAAAATGGTTATTACGGTTTTCACTGCTTTTGGGCTCCTGAACCTACTGGGGCGGGGAACCCGAAATTTAGCTCTTTCCGGTAATTTCAGCCAACCTGCCGGTTCGACTCCAAAGCCTCCCGGACCGCCTTGATGAATTCGTTGGGCGGAAAGGGTTTTTGGATGAAATGGGCATCCATTTGGAGGCCGCCCAACTGATTGAAAACCGTTTCTTCGGTATAGCCTGACATGCAAAGGACCCGACTGTCAGGACGTGACTCGAGGAAGCGCTGGGCCAACTCGCGTCCGCCTATTCCGGGCATGACCATGTCCGTTACCAGGATGTGAATATCCATTTCTTTGTACAGGTCGTTGACAACCAACGCTCTTTCACCGCTGTCGGCTTCCAGTACCGTGTATCCGTATGCTTCCAGGAGACTCCGAGCGAATTTCCTTACGGTATCCTCGTCCTCTACCAACAGCACGGTTTCCGTACCATTGAAGGTATGTCCCTCGGATTTCTCGTGGGAGGGCGATGAAACTCCTTTGGCATCCTCGACGGGCAGGTAAACCTTGAATGTCGAGCCGAGTCCCGGCTTACTTTCCACCGCGATGAACGCCCCGCTCTGTGAAACGATGCCTTGAACCACGGACAGGCCCAAACCCGTACCTTTTCCAATCCCTTTGGTGGTGAAAAACGGTTCGAAAATGCGTTCCTGCAATTCGTCATCCATGCCGGCGCCGTGGTCCACCACCGACAGTACGGCATAATTTCCCTTCGGAATCGGAGACAGACCCTTCCCGTCCAAACTCTCGTTGCCGGTGTTCAGGAAGATTTCACCACCGTTGGGAAGCGCGTCGCGGGCATTCATCACCAGGTTGATGACGACTTGCTCCATTTGCCCGGGATCCGCCTTTACCGCGCCGAGGGAATCCTCCAATGAGAGTATCAGCTGATGGCGTTCGCCGATAAGCCGGGTGAGCATCTGGTGCGTGTTGGCCACGATGGCGTTCAAATTCACCACCTTGGGCAAGAGAACCTGCTTGCGGCTGTAGGCGAGCAGCTGGCGCGTGAGCCCGGCGGCCCGATCTCCAGCCTTGTGGATTTCCACCAAATGGTCGTGGAGGCTTCCGGAGTCGGGCACCTGCGAGAGGCACAGGGCGCTGTATCCGTTAATGGCCGTGAGCATATTATTGAAATCATGCGCGACGCCCCCGGCCAGCTTGCCGATGGCTTCCATACGTTGCGACTGGCGCAGCTTCTCTTCGCTTTGGTGAAGGGCTTCCGCCGCCTGCTTCCGCTCCGTTATATCGCGCGCGATCACCAGCATGAAATCATCACCTTCGAAAGTCACCCCCGTCGCGGAACACTCCACGGGAAAGCGAGTGCCGCTCTTTTGGACATGTTCGGATTCAAAGGGCGGGGTCGGCGAAGCGTGAACTCGTGCGAACAAATCCGCGAATCGCTCTTCTGTGTAGTCCGGATCGACATCGTGCATACTCATGGTCAACAGCTCGGATTCCGTATATCCCAGGCGTTCGCAGGCGCTGCGGTTCACATAGGTGAGTTTCGCCGCCTTATCCATCATGTAATAAGGTTCAGGACTCTGATCGGAAAAGAACTTCAGTAACCTCACGTCACGTTCGGCGCGCTTGCGTTCGGTTACATCCTCGATGGCCATGAGGGTCAACCGCCGGCGGCTCTCGTCTTGCAGGAGCCGACGTGCATTGAGCACCAGGGTGCCCTTTCCCGCTCCCTCGCCCGGCAAAGCATATTCTATTTCAAAGTTTTCAATGGAAGGCCCATCGTCCGGTGCGTTTTCCAGCAGTGTGAGCAATTCAGGTACTCGCCAACGGCCGCCATCCACTTCCTGCAGGAATCGTCCTTCCGTGTCTTTAGGCTCCGTCCCAAAATGCCGGTAATATGAAAGATTCGCCGAATGGATCCGTAAATCCTTCTCCAGCATCAGAAGCGGTTCCCGCACCGTGTTCACGATGGACCTTGCGAAGTCGCCGCTTTCCTGCAATTGCTGCTGGGCGCGCTTGACATTGTCGATGTCGAGCAGTACCACCAACGCGCCCTCAATCCGGTTATCCGAAGTGTGGTAGGGGTAGAAATTGAGCGTAAACCATTTGCCCTCGTTATCCTGGCATTCCAATTCGGCGGGTTCGTGGGAGACGATGACGTCTTTCACGTTTTTTTCGAAATCGATTTCGGGAATGGGGAAGCGCACATTGCCGAGGGGACGGCCGATGTCCGAGCCGGACAACCGCAGGGTCTTTGCCGCCGAAGGCGTATAGCGCCGGATGCACAAGTCGCTTCCCAGCATGATGATGGGTATTTGCACGCTGCTAAGGAGATTGCCCAGGTCATCGTTAAGCTGCCCCAGTTCCAGGTTCCGGGACCGCAACTCCTCGTTCATGGTGCTCAGCTCTTCGTTGCCGGACTGCAGCTCTTCTTTGGCGGTTTCCAGCTCTTCGTTGGTGCTTTGCAATTCCTCGTTGCTGGACTCCATCTCCTCATTGGAGGATTTCAACTCTTCGTACACCCCTTCGCATTGCTCCCGGATGTTCTGCAGGTATTCCCGAGCGGCGGCCAGCTCCAGTCTGAGTATGGCCATCTCCTCATCCTCGAGTGGACTCGGGCGAGCTTTGGGAAGCATTTGGGTGGGAGGCGAGTCGGAGCCCTCCTTCTCCTCCTTCTCCTCGAACAGGATTAGATAGCAGGCCTCGGCGGCGCCGGGAACCGTAATGGGTTGGACTTCGACGCTCACCCGGCGAATCGCTCGTCCGTCCATGATCTTGAGATCCGACCTGTATACCGGCTCGCCGGATTTCTCGCATTCACTTATGGCATTACGTAATTCCAGGGAGAGGCTTTCCTGCGTCATCTTGGCGAGGTTCAGGGAGGACCCTGCCAGTGGAGGCTCTAGGAACGGGCTGGTTCGTCCACGGAACTGGAGGACGTCCATATCCTTGTTGACCAGTACGCCGGGAGGGATGAATTTCCGGAGCAGAAGCCGGTCCGCGGCCTGCTGAAAGTCGACTTGGCTGGCTTGGCGTGGGACAAACTTGGTTTGGGTCCTGGTGCGAGTCTCCGTGGCCTTGGAGAGCAGGTTGGGTAGGCGTACCGTGGTCATTTTTTTGGAATAGATCTTCTGTTGGGAATCGACGGGTGCGAACAAATCGATATCCCGGCCGATGGATTCGGAATTTCCGAGCAACAGAAAGCCACCAGGATTCAGGGCGTAATGGAAAGCGGGGATGATCCGCCTTTGCAATGGGACGGACAGGTAGATGAGCACGTTGCGGCAGCTGATGAGATCCAGCTTGGCGAAGGGGGGATCCGCGCCCACATCGTGCTTCGCGAAGATGCACATCTCGCGGATTTCCTTCCGGATCCGGTAATTTCCACCCTCCTTCACGAAGAAGCGGTGCAGACGCTCCGGCGAAACATCATTCTCAATGTTTTCCGGGTAAACTCCGGCCCTGGCTCTTTCCAGCGAAGGCGATTCGCTGATGTCGCTGGCGAAAATACGGACTTGACAGGGGGCATTCTGCCGATCTTGGAACTCGCTGAAAGCCATGGCCAGGGAGTAGGCCTCTTCGCCCGTCGCACAGCCGGCGACCCATACCCGAATGGTTTCCCCCGATGCCTTGGATTTCTGGATTGTGGGCAAAACGACTTCCTTAAGAGCCTCAAATACGTCGGGATCCCGGAAAAATCGGGTGACATGGATCAGGATGTCATGGTAAAGCGCCTTCACCTCGACTTCGTCCGATTCCAGACGCCGGACATAGTCGCCGAAATCATCGATTTTCGCCAAGGCCATGCGGCGCAAAACGCGACGTTTGATGGTTGTATCGCGATAATGGGTGAAATCCACCTTGGATGAATCACGCAATAAGGCGATGAGCCGATTATAGTCCCCCGTAGTGCTATCAAGGGGCAGATCCCTTTCGCTCTGGCTGCGGGTCAGATAAACATGGCCGACGATGCGAGTCAGCTCCCGGCCGATTTCGCCGGGAGGTAGAACGATGTCGACGTGTCCCCCCGCCACTGCCCTGAGTGGCATGCCGGAATACCGGGCGGAATTCTCATCCTGGGCGAAGGTGATTCCCCCCGCCGCCTTTATTTCGGCCAAACCAAGGGTGCCATCAGACCCGGTACCGGATAAAATCACTCCGATGGCTTGCTGCTGCTTATCCAGGGCCAGGGAGCGAAAAAAGAAATCGATGGGAAGATGGAGGCCGCGCGATTCCCCGCGGGGCGTCAGTCGAAGTATCCCTTTGGCAATGGCCATATTGCCGTTGGGAGGGATGACGTAGATATGATTGGGCTCCACCGCCATGCCCTCTTTAACCTCATGGACGGGTAATGTCGTGGATTTGGATAGGATGTCCGTTAATTGGCTGTCATGCGTCGGATCCAGATGCTGGATCAGGACATAAGCCATGCCGGATTGGGTCGGCAGGGCGGACAATAGCTGGGTAAAAGCTTCCAAACCGCCGGCGGATGCGCCGATTCCGACTACGGAGAAGTCTTGGAGGGTATCTGATTCAGTGACTTGGCCGGAGTCGTTTGAGCTGGAAGGCGTGTTCATTTTTTACCTGCCCTTTCCGTGGAAAGGTATTTGCAGCCGAATTCGTCGGCTATCGGGTCCACAGTAATGGCGGTTTTCGTCGATTACCAGTGAGTAGGTTATCAAGATACACTAATTATAGGGGTAAATGAGAAAGTCT
>CAYNXV010000035.1:6032-22500 GCA_964401245.1 uncultured Bifidobacteriales bacterium
GTCGGATTCAAATTGAAGCCGGCGGAATACTCTACCGTCGGTGAAGGTGTCAGCTTGCTATACGCCCGCATTTGCACGGCGCTTGATATCCCCACACGCAAATAGTCGAATGACAGTGTAATATCGAATTGCTTCAGCCTGGAGGGAAAAACGGTATCGGCTACGACCCTGCCCGCCACCACCAGATCCAACTTCTCGATGAACTTGACCGAGCCGGCAGTGGAGACGAAGCGCGCATTCAGTGTCGAGTATAACGGACTCAGCCGTAAAGCCACGTTAGCTATTTCCGCAATATCCACATAAAAAGTGGTGGAATCGATGTGAATCATCGAATCGTTCCTGTCCCGGGTCCAGGCCCTTATCTTCCAGTTGCGCAAGGGATCCAGGCCGGTAAAGAGTAAATCCAGGTTGACGTCGGCAGTATGAACATTACCCGCGATGGCCACGGTTCGGGTCCGAGTCGAATTGTCGGGACCCGTCAACACCACGAAAAGCGACTCTAGCGGCGCCGGCATTCCCAGGGCGGAAGTCGTCGCGGAGAAGGCTGAAACCGCCGAAGTCTTGGCCAAAACCAGATCCCGCTCGGGAAGGGAAATCCGCACTTGCGCCGACCCTTTCGGGTTTTCACTTTCGGCGTCAAGGGCGGTATCGCACCCGGTTACAAACAACGCACTGAGAATCAGGGTTACCCACCCGGTGCGGGAAAATGCCGGCCTTGCGGCTTTTTTCACAAAACGGTTCCCGGAAGCGTGCCGTTCACCGTAACCTTGCCGACCTTTCCGAGTATGACTGTTATATAGCTGTCGCTGGTCGTGGGGCCGGACCAGTTCAGGGTAATCCCCTGGGTATTGTCCACTCCGGAAGCGACGGAAAAGGTCGATGTACCGCTGTAAAGAAGTCCGTTATAGCCGTTGAGGGTTCCATGCGCTTCCAACACCACGGTATGCGATCCCGGCGTTACATAGTCGAAGAAAAGGCTTACGGATGAGCCCGCATTGAAGCCGCCCGTCGCTACCGAGTCGACCAAAGCCGTTCCGTTCACCTTCAATACCAGGCGGTCAATCGTCACCGGTGCTTTGCCGGTTCCCGAGGCCGTGGCCGAAATACTGTCGGGCAAGGCCTGGAATACGGCTTCGTACATGGCAAA
The DNA here is from genome assembly GCA_964401245.1 of uncultured Bifidobacteriales bacterium. Taxonomy (GTDB): domain Bacteria; phylum Fibrobacterota; class Fibrobacteria; order UBA11236; family UBA11236; genus JBGTHM01. The sequence goes on from CAYNXV010000035.1 coordinate 7,180, forward strand.
GCGCGAAGCCAGGCTCAGGCTCAGGGAAATCGTATCGCCCGGATCCACGTATACCGCGGCCGTGCTGCCTGAATGGATGAGGCTGTCCCTTTGGTCGCGGCTTTCCGCGGCAATCGTCCAGGTACGTAATGGCTTCAGTAGGAGCACACGCTGCACGGTTTGCTCCGCGTTTCCACTGAGGGTAGAGGTGTCCTTTACGATTTCTCCGGAGGAAGCGGTCGCCGTGAGAATTAAACGCTGCAAATCGATGGCGGACGACTTTTGCAGCTTCCCGATTTTGGCCAGGTTGACGGTGGTTTTCACCGCTCCCAATTGCGTCTCCGAGGGTCCATCTCCGGGTACTTGAGGCCCGGTGACCGAGGAATTGGACCGGCCGCAGCCGAATAAAAGGAGAGAGGTCGTTAAAGCAACTGCTGTCAGGATAAGGAATCGATTTCGCATTTTCAGTCCTCCTGGGGGGCGCGAGGTGATCTATCCTGATTATGCTTTAGCGATATCCTATAGTTCCAGGCCTAATTCCACGCGCTTTCGAGCCTGATGCGCATGCCAACAATGGCTACCCAGTTTTCGGTCGATTGCATCTCGGAGATTCCTTGTTCCCGGAGTACTATCCAGGCAGTTTTGCGCGCGGTTGCGGTCCCGTTACCGGCTTGCGTTTAATGAATCGAAGCCGTATAAAAATCGTAATTTCTGGGGGTAACTATTCCAAGCTGGTAATGGGTAGTTCGGCGCACCGTAAGGTGAACGCCAAGTTCGAGATTCGTGGAAGCAGTCTGTCAGCCATGAAGCCGGGGTAGGGAAAGGAGTCTTGAGTCAAGGTTCCTTTCCCAGTGTCCGCCTCGCCTGCCGATATTGTCTATCCGTCACCCATCGCAACAACCCGGGAAAATACCGGCTCAACCGCCATACCCAACCTGCCTCACCAGGCAAGATGGCGTACTTCCTCTTGATAATACCCGCCACAAAACATTCAGCGACCTTCTGTGCACTCAGCGGCTTCATGGTCTCAGACATCAGCGCGCACTCTTCCGGCTTGGTCAGATTCTCGGTCGCCAATCCCGGCGTGTCCGTATCCGGCGGATATAACAACGACAAAGAGATGTTATAAGGTTTCAACTCATGACGGAGGGCTTCCGTGAGGCCTACAACCGCAAATTTGGTCGGAGCATACGCCGCATACCCTAAAATGCCGAAGAAGCCCATGATGGAAGAAACATTCGCAATATGACCTTTTCGTGCCGCCATGAAGTGGGGCAGCAGAATCAATATGGGATTCAATTGGCCGAAGTAGTTCACCTCCATGCACGCCCGAAAATCCCCCGGGGTCAAATCCTCGATATATCGAGGATAGGCGTACCCGACCAGATTTATCAGGTAGTCCGGCACGCCGTACCGCTCGACAAACTCCGTTAGCGGCGCCTGCAACTTCTCCCTATCAGTGGTATCACATGCTATCGACTCCACGGTCTGGGAATCCCAGCGAATCAGTCCGCGCATTTCCACGGCGGCGGATTGCAGATCCTCCGGATTTCTTCCAATGATGCAGACGCTGCCTCCCTGGAGGATGATTTGCTTGGCGGTTTCCCTGCCGATTCCGCGCGATCCACCACATATGATGGCCATTTTAGTTCTGAACGGTTGTTCCGGCATCACACATTATCTCCCATGTCCCAAACTTAATTCATCGCATCAGCCAAGAGGCCCAATACCGGTTCCTTATGTATCGAGTTTCGTTTTCAGCCACTTAAAGCCGGGCAGATGCGGGCGCACCGGCCAACCGTGATTACTCGTTTAGGGAATCGATGCCTTGTTCTTTAAGCTTTTCAAGGTGATCCTTCATGGCCTTGACGTTCTCCGGCAGGTGGCCCTGCCAAACCGTTACCTCGCCGACAACCTTGAACGGATGGGCGGACCGATATGATTTCGTCGGATTGCCCGGGAATTTTTTATCGGTCAAGTCCGGGTCATCTTCAATCGCCCCCGTGGGTTCCACCAAATAAATTCTTTCGCGCCCTTCCCCTGAGGCGAGTTCCGCGCCCCAGATAGCGGCATCCAATGTCGCCGTCAGGAAAATATATTTCGCGTTTTTTCTTCGACCGAAATTCGAATTGAAACCGGCTTCGATCAAGTCCCCGATTTTCAGATCCGCCTTTGTACCGTGAAAGTATGTCTGAGCAAAAGGGCTTTGAAAAGTTTTTGTCTCACTCATGTTTTGCTCCAATCATCGGAAAAGCTTCGTGTGAAAACAGAACAGTATGGCCGTCAAAAATTTAATCTGAAATATTGAGTCCCTGGAACCATGGTTTGAGTGGCACAACCGCGAACACTTCCCTGCCGACCCCAAAAACCTCGAACCGGCGCCGCTTCCGCATGATTTTTGTGCGCACCCCCGGAAATCAGGTTGAAAATCGCGTCACCGTTGTTTTATCCTGATGCATCCACAACCTTTCGGGAGAAAGATGCGAAGCAACAAGACCGGACTTTTCACCTTGGGCATAGCCGCCCTCGCCACCTTGGCACATGCCATCGAAATCACGGGGACCGCACCCGTGCTGACCATCAAGGCCACGATAAACCCGACCATCCGGTCGGCCGTCGAAACCGAGATGAACAATTCCCTTACAGCGGCCTTCAACAAGACCATCGCCGACGCCAACAGCAATCTGTCCGGCTTCAACGAGCAGAAGGAACTGGCCAATGGCTTCGGCAATGCCAACGCCTATTCCATGAACTCGGCCACCCTGCAGGGCTACCAGAACTACGACCTTTTCGCAGTCTCCACGGGCTTCATGGTCGGCGTCGTTGCGCCCAGCGTCGACGTCTCCTATTACGGCCAGATCATGGAGGACATCGAAGAGAAGGGTGACATCTACGCGGGCCTGGGCATGGGCGTAACCTTCCTCAATGTCGGGATCAACGCCGGCTCCCTTTTCCCCGGCCTGTACCTGAATGCCAAATACGGCGGTATGGAGCAGGACTTCGGCGACGATTTCAAGTTCAACTTCTCGGTGATGGGCGTGGGCGCCAACTACAGGCTTTTCGAGCCGACGAGCCTCATGGGTATCGTGAAGTGGCGCGGCATTTCGGTGGGCTCCGGGTTCTACTACCAGAGTAATGAGATCGAAACCACTTTTGAGCTCGACTCCATCACCAACGACATTAATTTTCGCGAGAACGTGGTTAATTCCTCTTCCGATCCCATCGAACAGATAGCCCTGCGCCAAGCCATGGACGAACTCGGCTTCACGACCACCAACCCCAACGCCACCATATCCATGATCCCCAGCTTTACCATGGGACTGAACGTCTCCACCGTTACGGTTCCCGTGGACATAAACACGGCAGTGAGCTTACTCTGGGGCATGCTCAACGTCTCCGCAGGCTTCGGCTTCGATTTCAACTTCGGTTCCAGCGAAATTGTCCTGAAGGGCAACGTCGACGCCCCCACCGAGACCCCCGACGAGACCAAGGCCTCCGTCAGCACGGCCACGGTGACCATCGATGGCAGCAGCGAAGACGGTCCTTCCTTCGCGCGCACCCGCTTCATGACCGGAGTAGGCATCGGTCTCGGCCCGGTCAAGATCGATGTCCCGCTCCACTATTATCCCGCCAGCGGCATGGCTTTCGGCGTAACTGCCGCCGTGGTCTGGTAGCCGCTCCTCATCCACAAGGGAAGTTGACAACCAATCGTATCACAGCATGCTGTAAATTTTGGAAGCAGCCGGTTTGTTGTCGACCCGGAATTTGATGATGTAGAGGCCGCCCGTAAGCGCGGCCCCATTTGCCTGCAGCGAATGGCCTCCGGAATCCTGTCTTCCGTCGATGAGCGTTCGTACCAGATTACCCCGAATGTCATACACCTCGGCCTTGACATGCGAAGACCGATTGAGTTGGTATTTCACCTGCAAAGTTCTCGGGTGGCTATTGGGGCTTATCGCAATGGAAATGTGGCTCAGGGCGGCGTCAGATAACGTAGTGGCGGGAGAGACGATCGAGAAGGGGACCCGAGGCGAGGCTTCCGTATAGCTGTCATTTTCAAAGCCTACGGCGAAATACTGCCCGGCCGGATGGTTGAGAGTGAATTCAGATTTCCCGGATTCGCCTGAGATGTATTCGTACTTGAGGTAAGCAGAGAGATCGGTAGCCCCGTTCCGGTAAATACCCACCCAGTCGGTTCCGGTATTGGCGAAACCCGAATGGGAGGCGACCAGTGTCTCCCCAGCGGTGTAGCTGCCTTTGTCGAGGGAGATGGCGGGTCCTTTGCTTATCGTAATGGTGGCGCCGTTACTGATTGCTGTGCCCAGCGAGTTTTTCACCACGCATCGGTACGTGAATTGGAGGTAGGTGGAATCGATGGCGGGGGTGGTATAGGAGGGGCCGGTGGCACCGGATATGTTGCTGCCATTTTTCTGCCACTGGTATTGGAGTTTTCCTCCGGTAGCCGTCACGTTGAAGGTAGCGGTTTTTCCGAGAATCACGGCTGCGTTGGCGGGGTGGGAGAGAATGCCGGGCAGGGTTTCGATCAGAGTACCCTTTTTTCTGAACGTAAGATGCGTATTCGACTGGGTGATATCGGTGAGTTCCGGTGCCGGAGCGGGAGAGCCCGACGGCCATGCGGATAGAGGCGGTCCGAAGGTCCAGTTGTTGCTGTTTTGCTTGACGTTCAGCACGCGCACGCCGACTTGAAGACTCCGATCCTTGGTCGGGTCGACAGTCCATATATGCATGCCTGAAGTGCCAAGAACTTTATAGAAACCGCTCGCCTGCAGGCCGTTGAAAAGATAAAACTCCTTTGCCGGGTTACTGGTATTGTCGAAACGGAATGATGACTTGTCGTTGACCGCCAATGTATAGGACGTCCCCGCCTCATCGCCGGTGATGTTGACCGGTGTCACCCATCCCTCCTTCATACGGAAGTAGGGGTTGGGGAGCGCCGGGCCGGGCCTGGTGGCGGAGTTTCCCATCACGCACTCATGGTTGACTTTATTTTTGTAAAGGTCGCCCCAGCCGAACAGCAGGTGACCGTTTTCATGGATAAAGACCGAATTCGTGGTATAACTGGTTGAAGTTCCCATTGGCGAGATCTGAAACCGTCTGAAACTCACACCTGATTTCGAGGTCCATCGCATCGAACTCTGATAAGGCCACAACCCGTCGCTTCCCCAATCCGCGGCATACCAGATATTCAAGGCCACGGTACCTCCGGCCGGCGTGTTCTGGGTAAGCTGGGTGAAATCAAAACCCGTTGACTCCAATTTATTCAGGAGCCGGATGACCCATGCCTCGACCGGCCCGCTATCCCAGGGGGCGCCGTCCAGTTCCTTATAACTCTTGTCCGAGTCGAGAAAACCGGCGACAATATTGTTGTAAATCAGCTTGCCGTTCGAGGCGGTGAAGAAATAATCCCTGACGGAAATGAACGAACCGTCGTCATAACCGACTTTATTCAGCATATCGTCCAGATGTTGTTTCGTCCTCATGGCGGGGACCGGCACATCCGGGAATTTGACCAGTATAGTCAGTCCGGTGATTTTCAGCGGGTCGGCTGCGGACTTTCGCAGAGGCTGCGGCGCACGGATAATATCCGGCTCCGTGTCGAATCTTCTGGAATGCAATTTTCGCCAGTTCTTCTCATGTAGCTCGTTGCTGGATTGTTCGGATATGCGTAGGCGTTTTTGAAGACGGGTTATGGGGAGAAACCCCTTGCCCCGGTATTTTTCTCCCGTGGACAGATAGGATTTTTTGTCGGAAGAGACCTTGGCATAGCTGAGCCACCCGGATTTCGGGTCTTTAACGAGCGTGTACCCTTCGGGGCTTTCGGCGATGTGATGGTATTCATCACCCGAGACCAGAACCTCGACTTTGCTGCCGTCGGGTTGGATGTGGATGGTTTTTTTCTGCTGTATGGAGGCGCTGAATGCCAAGCAGGGAATGAAAGCGATTGCGAAAAAGATCCTGGCACTTGCACGGAAAGAAATCATCCTTTTCCATCCTTTTAATCCAGCCGTATCCTGCCGGATTTTTTGGGAGTAACCCACTGAAAAAGTATACTGCCTTTCCGGGGCTTTAGCTCTCTATAAAATGGGGGTATTTTGGGTATGCTGACGGCACGGAACGCTTAAATCTCAAGCGAATTCCCCGGAATCGCGATTAATTACCGGAAGTGCGCTTTAAACTGCAAAAAGCCCTGAGAGGTATTTCTCGACCGAAACTTTGATAGGCATCAAATAGATGTCGAAGTTATGCGAGTCGCAATGAGTCTTGGCTTTTTTGAAAAATTGGATATTCCAATCCAACGAAGGAAAAAAGTCCTTCGGAAAATAGGCTCTGTTCGTCGCGACCCAATAGGCCATGGATTTTTCCGAAGTAACCGGGCTTATACCCCAGAAAACTTTTTTCCCGCACAGAAGTTCCGAGTAAATATCGAGAAGCCGAATGTCGAAGAATGGCTGGGTAAAGAATCCGTCGCATCCGGCTTCTATTTTTTCATCGGCATACCGCATTTCGGCCTGGATTCCGGTTCGGTAGGGATCAAAGGCGGCATATACCATCATCTCCGGAAATTCTCTTTTAATGAGGCGGATCAAATCAATTGAGCTTGTAGGAAATACCTTTTTGGACATATCCTGGGGAACATCACCTTTGACCACCAATATCTCTGCAAATCCATACTTCCGTAAAATCGAGAATAACGCGGAAGGGTCATCCTTATTGAAATCAATGGCACGAATATGAGGGATGCTGTTCGGAATGACATTTCTTGATAAGGCGCAAGCTTCCCAGCTCCGGAGCTTAAAACGGGATATATCCGGAATATTCAGGTGGGAAAAGTGATGCCTGAATTTGCCGACCGCCTGTAACTGCTCAGAAAAGCTGTCTTGATCTCGTGGAACCAGTTCAAGTGAAAGAGCCATTTTTTCTTCGCGCCTCCGGAAAGAGGTAAACTTTATTCACATTTGGGTTTAAAATCAATATGTGAAGATTTACGGGGCCCCCATCACCCGTTTCCCTCCACTATTAACCAGGGGCCTACTACGTGCCAGGCCCCTCTTAAATGGGTATACTCTAGGTAATACTTTATGTTCAGCGAATTTGCCGGTAAGCCGATAATGAAAATAATCTCCCGGAAGAAAAAGCTTTTCCCAATCAGCGAACCGCTGCTCGAATACCTGAGCCTGTATTCCCGTTCCAGGCAGTTACCCGTAAGTTATGCGGATTTGATGCGCTACCACACGGCCATTCCCCTGATGGACAAAAATGACAAGGATACGCTATGGGCGACCTGTCTGTTCAACCAAAGCGAAGAGGAGGATATCCATAAAGGCCTTATCCAAATCTATTCCCAATTGAAGGCGGCGGGTGACGTGGCGATTACCGATCACCTTATTGTGGAAAGGGTGGATTTCTGCACTTTCGGAAACTCGAATCCTTTCCGGGTTCGCATCGTTAATCAGTACAACGACAATTATGACCACTTCTACGTGAAAAAGGCGGATGCATCCCGCATTTACGGTTTGGAGCTCGAGGATATCCTGTCCCCCAACCGCATCAACTACATGGTATGCGATAACACCCTCATCGAGGAGCATATCGCGGGTATTCCCGGTGACTTTTTTCTGAACGAAATCCTGGATCGGGCTTCGAGCAACAAGGTTCGCATCGCCAAGGAATTCGTCAAGTTCAATGAGAGATGCTTCGCCCGTCTGCTGGGGGATATGCGCTCATACAATTATGTCGTAGACATCACTCCCGATTTCGAAGATGAGCAATACCGGGTGAGGGCGATTGATTTCGATCAGCAAAGCTACGAGGGAAAAATCCAGGCGTACCTTCCACATTTTTTCACGGACAACAAAAAGGTGGTGGATTTATGCGGGCAGATTCTGAATCCGCAAACGATACGCCAATACCAGTTGGAAGAGCGAACCCTTATCGCCAGAAGACTTGAATTTTCCAAAACGCAGGTGATCATGCTGACGGACGCCATGCGCTTCGGCGAGCTTTCCCTTCCGGAAAAAACCCAGGAACTCAAAATGGGTTTGCGGAAATTCCACAAGAACGATCAGTTTCTTAAATGCGCTAATATGGGAGAATTGGTCGGCCTCAATTTGGAAGTGACCCTGGCATGCAAGTTGGGCATATCGTAAGCAAGGCTTATGACGTTTCCGGGAAGCACTGCAATTCACCATCTATTTCCAGGGCAGCTTCCGCCATAGGCTTTATGATTTTTGGAAAATCCCGGTCTGCCTGAAATCGGCGATAACTTGATTTGAACCTATTCGGAATTCTTTCGATATAGCGAATAAATATAAGGACGTGGATCGCCGGCCGGATTGGTGAAGACATAATCTTCATGACTTAGCAATTGAAAATTCGGGCCTATTCTCATATTCATTTCCTCGATTGAGTAGCGATGGAGGCTGAGGCCTGCGCATTTGGGAGCCCCTTCAGAGGAAAACTCCGCAAGCAAAGCATACCCTCCTGTTCGAAGCGAGGAACGCAAATTGGCGAAGTAACCATTTATTGCTTCTTCTTCGAGTAGAAAATGAAGGACCGCTCGATCAATCCAAATATCGGTTGAAGGTAATCCATCAGGAAGTGGTTTCGATATGTCGTGATGAAGCCATGTGACTCGATCATTCTGATCGACTCTATTTTTCAATTTGTTCAACGCTTCGTCGCTGATGTCATTCAGGATAATTTCATATCCTCTGTTCAGTAGCTCATCGACCAGCACGGATGTTCCGGCGCCGGGTAGGAAAACCGTTTCAGACTCCCTATGTGGGATCATCTCAAGAAATTTTAATGTCTGTGAGGCGTCCTTCTCATACCATCCGAGTTCTGGGTCGACTTTAGCAGAGAATATCGCATTCCAATGTTCATTTGGGGTGGACACATCGATCTCCAATTTTGGACAGGAAGTCTTCTCCTGACACGTTTTCCTTTTCACAAATGGGGCAAACGGGACATGCGCTTGTCATAGAGTACTTGTGGCCGTTGCGGCATAATCGTGCGGTTTTTATCACAATCCTTACCGGGAGCGGATATAGTCCTTGACGAAGACTCTGGCCGCGCGAGAGACGATGTGCTTTTGATCCACGGATATTCCGATTGGCTGCGGTGACATGCCTTCAACCCTGTTGAAGATGGACTGCCACACCCCTTTCTCCGCTGCGGCGAAATCGTCGGTGCAAGTCACGTATTTCTCCAAAACGGCGACCTCCTCCAGTACGTAAGGTAGATTGCCGCTGTTACGGATAACCTTTCCATAGTGAACGCTCAGCGAATCGATGTATTCGGAGGTCGTAGCGGAATCGCAGGTCGCGAAAAGAGCGAAATGGATATGGTCGTACCCGGCGAAGGACAGATTGTTCCAGAATTTTTCCCCGTGCAGATAATTGTTGTAGAGGTGGGCCACAAGTGCGCCCTGGTAATGGGCTTTGACCGTATCGCGGATTTCCGACGCCAAGGCGTTCGCGAAAGTGACTATTTCGTCCGGGTTCATCCGGTCCAGGAATCCTCCATCCCCATACCCGCCGATATTCTTGATGAACAGCTCGAATTCCAATGGCCAGGGAATATAGTACTCGGCCTTTATTCGCTCCGCCGTCTCGGCCTCGGCGCGCTTCTCGGGAAGGAACCGCTCGTCGAACCAGGAGCGGAACTCGTCCCCGGTTTCGAAAAGCGGGCCTTCCTGGGTAGGCGGATAAAAATTGACGTACTGTATCCGTCTGCCGAGGCGTTTTTCACGCAATAACACCGCGGCGGCGGCGCGAAGTTTCCGGTCCAGGTAGATACCGCTGAGTGGCGGCAAGAGGCCATTGCCATTCCCATCAATCCAAGGAGGCACCTCGTTGGCCAGGGCGGAAGATACATTGCCGGAGAATTCATGGCTGATGGAATCGTAGATGAGAAAGGCCGCGTCCATACCGCTGTACCCCTGCAGCTTCCAGATGTCCTCGCCCCAAGCCAAGGCGCGTTTGAAGAAGGCGGGCTCGGGTAGGCGCACGGCTGAGTCCGTATACGGCTGCAATTCCTTCCACGTCGGCTGGGAATCGGTCAGGACAGCCAGCATGGCATCCAGGGTGCGGGCCTGGTGGGTCAGCGAATCCTCGGGGTCATTGCGATTTCCTGGCCCGGAGGGCGCGTGTTCCCCTTCATCGAGACACCCGCAGAGGATAATGAGGGCGGCGGCAATGGAAATGAACCGTATGCGTGACATTATCCTCCTTTTTCGGTGACGGAGCATGCCGGCTCCAACGGATGGATTGATTATATCAGAGGGCTTTGGGTTCGAGTCAAGGAATTCTTGCCGGGGGTGGTTGAAGATAGTCCGGTCGATACCTAGGCAGAAATTCCCGCCGGCTGATGCGCTTCTGGGTTCGGGCACGGCCCCCTTTACTTGGTCACCTAAATCTGTCTCATTTATTCACTCGATTCGGAAAACCCGCAAGCGAGGAGCGGCTAGCGGACGATGTTCGGCATCGTATGGGACCAGTAAAAACAGTCCCCGCGAGCTGGCTGCCGGTATCTCGGCATTTCGCCCTACGACGCGGCCCCTAAATCGACCTCCCATGTCATACGCACGATAATATGCGGCAATCTCCTGGGAGGTTGGATGCTGGCCCCGAGCATGAGGTTGGACGGCGACAGGGTTGCCGTTGAATCCGGCCCGGATCCAGGCATTTACCTTGGCGGCGGTCAAGGCGGTGTCCCAATTATCCTTGCTTTGGTCGCGAATTCCGGCGATGAATTCCGAAAATGCCGTATCGCGTTGCAACGAAGCAAGGTATTTCCCGATATTCCGGGTGGGATCGGGAAACGCCGCGGGACCCGATTGGGATCCGGTCTCACCGCTTTGGGCAGCCCATTGGGAAAGGGCGACGGCATTGCCCGCCAAGTCGAACCAATTGCTTGGGTCGAGGGTGCCGTAATAGCGGTTACTGGAGAATGAATAATTAATCGGAGACCCCTGTAACCTGATCATTTTGCCGTTCGCGTTACGATTGTCCAGGATATTTCGCGCGATGGAGACATTGGTTTTGACAGATCCGTCGGTCAGCTCCAATAAACTCTCCGGAGTATTGAGCCCGTAGATCACATTATCATGGATAGAAACGTCGCGGACTTCGCCCAGGACCCGTATGCCCCAAACATTGGTCACCTTGGGGTTGGTGACATGCAGGAAATAATTGCCGGAGGCCTCGCCTTGATCCCAATCGTCGATATCCAGATACCACCCCAGGGTCCGATTTGTGGGCTGGCTGCGACCCATGTCCAGCATGACATTATTGGTGACCGAAACGTTTTTGAAACGGTGGGCTGGGACGGTTTCATTGCCGCCCATGCTGATTCCGAATTCCCCGTCTACGTACAGATTGTCGTCGATTTCGATATTCCGGGCGCTGGCCGGGCCGTTATCCGCCGTCCATTTGTTGCCGATGCTGGAGGCCCTGAGGAACATGTTGCCGCGGAAAACCACATCATGCGAAGCTTCGAAATAGGTATTGTGATTGTACATGGTGGCCACTCCGTCGTCCCGGGTCAAACCTGGACCGGCCTGCCGATACCAGCCATTGTGATCGAAGAAATTTTCTTCCAGGGTAAGCGATTGGTTGGCCGAGTACAGCCCTTGGCAATGACTGGTGGCGGAGTAACTGTCCAGGAAGGCGCAACGGCGGATGACGAATCGGTCCATGGTTCCGGGACCTTGCACGACATTGCCCGTATAAAACCGGAAGCGGCACCCTTCGATCAAGGCTCCCCTGCTTGTAAAATTGTCACCGAGGTAAAAATTGAAGCCGGGGGAACCGGCCATGGAGACGAATTCCTGGGAACCGGGGTTGCGGGTATGGGCGTAAAAATCCAAGTGAGCCAGGACGATATCGTTGAAGTTCCCGCAACATTGTTGATAGGCCGTATTGGCGCCCGTCTTGAACAAGGGCCTGTCTCCCTTGCCATAGGCCGAATACAGGAAAGGCGCCTCTTCGGACAGTCCGCTGCGGGCCGGCAGGGTTTCGTTGGCCCAGGTTTCACCCTTTTTGAACAGAACCCAATCGGGTTTTCCGTTCCGCGATGCGCCGGCGGCTCCGGCCACGGTTTTGAACGGCTTAATGCCGCCCTGAGGCAAAAAGGGATCCGCGCCGATTTCGGATGAGCCTGGCGCATAGGCTATACCCGTGGCATCGTCCCCCCCGACGGAGCTGACATAAATGATTTTGGTTTCGGCATGCGGCGTGAATACCGTCCATCCGGAATTGTCGCGCGGAAGCTTGGATTGGGCATGGCTGCTCGCTATCCACAATAAAATCAAGGGCATGATTTTGGCAAGAGATGGTGTCGGCATTCGACCTCCGGTTGGTTTGGGAATTCGGTTAAGGGATCAGGGAATCATGGGCAATCTCTGCACTTTTGCTGTTCCGATCTAAACCGTCCAATAAACACTTCCTCACCCTGAACAATACGTATCTGATAAACCCCGCTTGCAAGTGCAAGGGACTTCAAATCAAACTGGGTATTGGTTTCAACAGTAGTTTGAATTATCTGCCCATTTAGCTTATAAATAGTCAGTTCGTAAGGTTCCCTATTTGAAAAAATTATATGGTCACCGTACAATTTGATTGAGCCGGTTTTATACTGTGATTTGCTAATTTTTTGCTTTGATTTGCTACTGAGAGGGTCAGCTTTACCACTGAAATATTTCTCATTCAATCCTTCAAACATATTTTCCGGAAGCATACTCTCGCCAACGCTGCCACTATTTCCGGTACTCCAGTGCCAGATATTTTCACCTTCCGAAAGTCCGGAACAGGTAGAATCATCAAACCACCAGGGATTAGCCACATTGTCAGACCGTACGGAAAACACCTCGTTGCCAAAAACAGCAAAGTTTTCACAGCCGATCTCTGAATAATCCCAGATCGTAATTCCGCCACCGGGAGTACGGTTGTATTCCGGATTGTGTGGGTGGGCGGTCAGTTGACTGCTATGGGTGCGTGAGGTGAATGCTTTGTTATTTCTCAACTCTATCTCATGGCCGCCGGCCACTCCGATGGCAATACTTTGAGTGTTGACAATGGTATTATCCAGAATTTTTATATTTTTTGCATATACGGGATTCGCACCTTTGGCATCTCCCACAATAATTCCGCAACCATTCGCCGATCCGGGAATCCCTCCTCGCATCCTGTTCCCCTCGATTATAAATGGAGAACGCGCAGATCCTCCGGAGTTCCACAAACCAAAAACGTCCTCCAGATAGACATTATTGGTATCTCCGTAGTCAAAGAGGTTATGCGAAACTGAGTTACCGTCGCCTCGAACATTGATGAAGTATGCCGCTTGCTGAGCCCAGTAGCCACCGTATCCGTGATCGAGCACTTTATGGCAGCCGATATTGGTGAATTCATTGTATTCAATCTTTATCATTTGAGAATTGCCTGCCAAGGCGCCAGTACCGCACTTTTCAAATCTGTTCCCATGGATGGTAATCTTGCTGGCGTTGTCTACTTTAATGGCCCAGCGAACGTTTTCAAAAAGGCAGTTTGTAATCTCAATATTCAGTGTATCATCAGGGCCGGAACCGATTATGTGAATAGCAAAAGATCCCTCATCAAGGATGTCTTTAAAATGCTTATTTGCAATGACGACATTCTTGTCGGAAGAAGTAAGCGTTAACGGTCCGGATGACTCAAGTTCTTTAGAATAGCTGTTCCCTATGGCAAGCAGAAAGACAATAGAGTTGAGAGTGTTTTTTAAACCTTTAGTAACCACTATAGTACTCTTTCTGATAAAAAGGCTTCCACATACTCTAATTATACAGGGAAGCTCTAAATATAGGTAACCATTCGGTGGACCACGTATTGAACGGACCCAGGCCGTGGGGGGAGATGGGAATTTGAGGCGATTAAGGATTGAAAAAGGGCTTCGATTTACCTACGCTCCAACGATATATTTCCCTTTTTAGTTGGCAGTTTGATTTAAGTTGAAAAGAGCAATTCGAGGACAATGGTTTTATGTTTAAGAATCGATTTATGAACAAGGTTTTTACACTCGCCTTTTTTCTAGGCAGTCTTTTTTGTACCGGGCAAACCACAAATTTACCAAAACCCCGTGGTTTCTATCCATACAGTTTTGGAGGGTTAGAAACGCTTCCAGTGAGCGAAGTCGTTTTAATGTTAAAGTCCCTTGGATACGTGGGCATTGCAGCTGAGTCTCGAGGTGCTGAAGCACTGGTGCGACTGCAAGAGTACCTCGCATTGGAAAAAAAAGAAGAACCTTCGTTTAAAGTAGTGGCCGCTTTCATGGCACATCGCTTTAAAGAGCATGGACTTTCCTTAGATGCTCAAAAAGCCGCCATCGATGTTATGTCCCAAGCAGGCCCCGGCAGAGATTTATGGGTTTGGTTTCAGGATAATCTGAATGACGGAAGCATTAATGGCAGTGTCATGGAAGGTATTTTTCGGGAACTGGTTGACTATGCTACTGCCAGACATACACGTATCGTGCTTTATCCCCATTTTGGAAATTATTTTCAAACTGCCTTAGATGGCATTGCTTTAGTCGATAAAATCAACCACCCTTCCCTTGGCATTGCCGTTAACTTAACCCACGAACTTATTGCTGAAAAAGGCAATGTATTAGATCAATCATTTGCTGCTGTGAAACACAAAATATTTTCCATCACAGTTTCCGGAGCAAAAAATACCATCGACCGAACCAGTACCAGAACAATTGAGCAATCTACCATTCTATCATTGGATGAAAGTAGTTACGATCTAAAACCTTTTATGAACCTTATTAAAACTTCCGGTTTCAATGGGCCTATCGGTTTTATCAATTTTAAAGTTGGGGCAAACCCTGAAGACTATTTAAAACGCTCCATTACCACCTGGAATGAATTATGTACACAAATTGGTTTGTTTGAAGTTCAAACAACAACAAGCATTATTCCTCAAAGCGAAATATTTACCAAACCCTATAGTTTTAATCCTTCGGAAATTCGCTATAATATATTGGGTACTAGGCCGAGTGAAAATGAAATAGGGATTTTTTATTCAAAGTAGATAAGATTATTACCCTTGCACGGAGCACCCTGCGCGTTGTTGTGGGTAGTAGGGTGCCCCGCATTTTATTGGGGCAGTACTTTTGATTTTCGTTTTATTATGGACGGCGTTTTTCTTGGTGGTCTTCGTACTATTTTTTATTCAGATAACAGTGACTCCGCTGGAATTTCAAGTTTATTGTGCAAATTCCGAATCATTGAGATTGATAAACCTCGTTTCCGGCTCAATACCTCAGTTGAGCGGCTTCTTCCGCCTA
>CAYNXV010000036.1:0-22448 GCA_964401245.1 uncultured Bifidobacteriales bacterium
GGAAAAAAATTCCGGGTGTAATTTACCTGCTTGACCCGAATTGAATTCCCATGAAAAAAATCCTAGCGAATTCCGCCCTGCTGGTCGCCACTCCCCTGGTTTTTCTGGGGCTTTGGGAATTGACGGCGCTTTTACTGGGTGTCAAACCCCTGTCCCTGACCGAAGACCCCTATGTCGGGTTTTCGGATGCTTCCCCGCTGTTCACGACCACCCGGGGAGAGGATGGCAGGGAATGGATGATCACCCGTGAATCCAAGCTGCCCTGGTTCAACCGGCAAAGCTTTCCCCGCGAAAAAGCTGCCGATACCTACCGGATCTTTTCGCTGGGAGGATCCACCACCTTTGGCAGGCCTTACGAAGACGCCACCTCCTTCAGCGGTTGGCTGCGCGAAATGCTTCCCGAAGCCGACGCCTCCAAAAAGTGGGAAGTCATCAATTGCGGAGGAGTCAGTTATGCCGCCTATCGGGTGGCGAAGCTTACCGAGGAACTTGCACGTTACCGTCCCGATTTGCTCATCGTATATTCGGGACATAATGAGTTCCTGGAAGAACGTACCTACCGCGAAGTAAGGGAAATGCCGGCGTTCATCCGGGAGGCTAACGCGGTACTTGATAAAACCCGGGCCTTTTCCGGACTCAAGCGGTTGTATCGCCGGGTCGCTCCCGAATCGCCCACGCTGTCCGAGACTGCCACGCCCAGTCGAAGTCTGCCTGCCGAGGTGCAAACGGTGCTGGAGAACACCATCGGTCCCGAATCGTATCATCGCGACGACGTCCTCAGGGAAAAGGTATTGGAACATTATCGGTTCTCCCTGCGGCGCATCGCGGAATTGGGAAAGGCTGCCGGAGCGCGCGTTATTTTCGTCAGCACTCCTTCCAATGAGAAGGATTGCACGCCTTTCAAAAGCGAGTTCGTGGGAGAATCCGACGATACGCTTTTCGTGCTTTCCCTGCTGGCCCGCGGCGATTCGCTGGAACGGATGGATAGCCTGGAAGCGGCCTTTCTTCGCTTCGATTCCGCCGTCACGCTCGAGCCGCGCCATGCGGGAGCGCTGTATCGCAAGGGCAAAGCGGCTTTCGCCCTGGGAAACGCCGTGGATGCGGAGAGTCTTTTACGGCGGGCCATGGATGAGGATGTCTGCCCTTTACGGGCATTGACCCCTATGCGCGGCATTGTCCGGGAAGTCGCCGAAGCCACCGGTTCCCTTTTTCTGGATTTCGAAACCGTGCTTAAAGAAGACTGCCGGGCGCGTTACGGGCATGACGTGCTGGGTGAGGAATATTTTCTGGATCATGTGCATATCGATCCCAATGGGCATCGTCTCCTGGCTTCGCGAATTATGGAGATGATGAAGCGGGAGGCTTTGCTGTCTCCCCGACCGGAATGGGGGCGGACGGCAGAGCAGGTCGTAGCCGAACGGGTCATGGGTCGGTTGTCGGATCATGAGCAGGGGAAGGCCTTGCACGATCTGGCCAAGGTGCTCAACTGGGCGGGAAAACATGAAGACGCCGCGCGCATCGCGGGACAGGCCCTGGAACTCGATACCCTGGATTTGAACGTATTCTGGAGCTATTTGATTTACGGGGCGTACCTTGAGCGGCAAGGAATGGGAGAGGAGGCTCTGGTGCATTACCGGAAGGCGGTAAGGGTGGATATCCACAATCCCTTATCACGCCGCTACCTGGCCGATGCCCTGGAGCGCTACGGTTATCCGGAAGCCGCCTTACGGCAATTCGATACGCTGTCTACACTTTTGCCGGGAGACGGGGAAATTCAATCCGCCCGCTCACGGTTGGCCGCCGCGCTCCATTCGTTGCAAGGAGGGAGTGTAATCTCCGGCGCTCCGGAGCGCGGTTCGCGAGCCGAAGCGCTTACTTACTATGAAAAAGGCCGCGTGGCGGCCTCCGAGGGCCGCAATCCCGATGCCATCAATTGGTATGCCCGCGCCTTGCAGGCCGATCCGGGTTTTTCCGAGGCGAAGGCCGCCTTGATGTCGCTATTGCAGGGAGTGCCCGAAAGGCATTGACGGCCATCCTAGGATCCTATAATCGGAGCGGCGATGCTCAAGCCCGGACGGGGTCGTAGACGCGCCTGTTCTTATCATAACCGTATAGCCACCTGGCGGTGGTGTCGCCGATATTCCGCGCGATCAGTCGGGAGCCGGCGGGAATGCGCAATTCCTCTCCGATGGCGGGATGGTGGATTTGGCCCTGGATTTCGAATTCCATGCGCCCGATAAGGACCGCGACCAATTCATCCATATCATGGATGAAGTCCTCCAGTACCGAGCCGGGAGGATCCACCCACATATCGCAGCTGAACCCGCGCGCCCGCCAATCGGCCTCGATTTCATGTCTTTCAATCGCTCGCATCCGACTCCCCACCATGGAAAATGGCTGCCCCTTTATTTCCGGGGTTATTCTTAACCTAAATTGCGGCGATGGAGCGGGCAAGAAGTTCCCGCCCCATTTGCACGGGGCGCATTGGATCCGGCCCGGCGGGAGCGGCAACAGGCAATTTCCCCCTAATTTTTTACCTTGGGAAATCCGGAGGGTATTTGCAAAAAAAGTATACGATAGCGGGTGTCGCCGTTATGCTAGTCCTGGGGACCATCGTATGGCGGATGCAAAACCCGGTTCCGGAGCTGGAATCCACTTCGGAGAGGGGCTCACGGCCGGCTTCGTGGCTTCCCTTTCGCGGCGACCCCTCCGGGCCCGGCTTCGTGGGCCGGGAAACCTGCATCCAATGCCATGCCGAAGAGGGAGCCGCCTTCGCGGGCTCGGATCACGATCGCGCCATGATGCCCGCGAACGACTCGACCGTTTCCGGAAATTTTGACGACGACAGCCTGGTTCACCACGGCATGGTTTCCCGGTTTTACCGCCGCGACGGCAAATTCCTGGTTTCCACCGAAGGCCCGGACGGAAGTCCCGCGGAATTCGAAATCAAATACACCTTCGGCGTCAGGCCTCTACAACAATACCTGGTGGAATTTCCCGGGGGGCGGCTCCAGGCCCTCAGTACCTCCTGGGATGTGGAAAAGCGGCAATGGTTCCATCTTTATCCTCACGTAAAATTCGCTCCCGACGATTGGCTGCACTGGACCCGGGACGCCCAGAATTGGAACGGCATGTGCGCCGATTGTCATTCCACCGGTTTCAAGCGGGGCTATGATATCGCATCCGGAACTTTCGCCTCATCCTGGTCCGAAATCGATGTAAGCTGCGAGGCTTGCCATGGCCCCGGTTCCCGGCATGTGAATTGGGCCGAGGGAGCCGCCTTGGCCCGCTGGATTTCCGGAGACGGCCCGGAAAACAAATACGGCCTGGTGGCGGATTATACCGGAGACGCCTCCCGGGCCGGGGCCCAAGCCGAGGTGATGGGATGCGCGGAATGCCATTCCCGCAGGTCTTCCTTGCAACCAGAGTTCGGCCATCTCAAAGAATTCATGGACAAGTTTTCCCTCCAATTGCTGCTCCCCAACACCTACCATGCCGATGGCCAGATTGACGACGAGGTGTTCGAATACGGCTCCTTTCTCCAAAGCAAAATGTATCACGAGGGAGTGAAATGTTCGGACTGCCATGACCCCCACAGTTTGAACCTGCGCGCGCCCGGAAATGCCCTCTGCGCCCAGTGCCACGAACCCGCGCGTTTCGACGTTATTTCCCACCACCGTCATCCCGTCGATTCGGAGGGAAGCAAATGCGTCGATTGTCATATGCCGTCCAAGAACTATATGCAAATCGATCCCCGCAGGGATCATAGCTTCCGCATTCCGCGCCCCGACCTGAGTGTGCAATTCGGCACACCCAATGCCTGTATGCAATGTCATGCCGATCGTCCCGCTTCGTGGGCGGCGGATTGGGTGGAGAAGTGGCATGGTCCCACGCGCAAACCGCATTTTTCCGAATTGCTGGCCAAGGGAAGATCCGGAGAACCTGGAGCCGATTCGGCTTTGGCGAAGCTGGCGGAACATCCGGGGCATCCCGCCATTGCCCGGGCGTCTGCCCTGGTTCTCTTGTCGAATTATATGGGCGAACTCACGCGCTCCGCGCTGCTATCCGGCGCCAAGGATGCCGAACCCATGGTGAGGCAGGCCGCGGCATCCGGCTGGCAAGCGCTTCCCGAACCGGATCGCCTGAACGCTCTGACGCCATTGCTGCGGGATTCGCTTCGTGCCGTGCGCATCCAGGCCGCCGAAGCCCTCGTTTCCTCCTCGGCGCGACTGCCCGATTCCTCGCGCCCGGATTACCTGAAAGCGCTGAGGGAATATCGCATCTCCTTGGATGCGAATGCCTATTTCCCTGGTGGGCGCTTCAACCTGGGGCAATACCATGAAAGGATGGGAAACCCGGATAGCGCGGTACACGCCTATTCGGTAGCCTTGGATTTGGACAATCGTTTTGTGCAGGCGCGAAATAACCTCGCCCTACTTCTGGACCGGTTGGGTCGACCTGAAGAAGCCGCGCACCATTTCCGGGAGTCCATCCGCCTCGTTCCCGATTTTACCGAGGCTTACTACTCGTTAGGATTGCTGCTGGCAGCCCAAGGCAGGAACGATTCCGCTGCCCACTACCTGGAACAGGCTGCGCAACGTATTCCCGGAAATGCCCGGATTCACTATAACCTGGGTTTGATTTTGCAAAAGCTGGGAAGGGCGGAAGGCGCGGAGGCCGCTCTCAAACAAGCGGTTAAAGTATCCGGTATGAATCCTGATTTCCTTTACGCCCTGGCCTGGTTTTATTCCACTATCGGGAATTGGGACGATGCCTGGAGAACCGCTTTGCTATTGGGGAAGAAGTCTCCCCAATATCCGGGACTTCATGGCCTGCTCCGTGAAATTTCGCAGCGTCGGGTACAACGCCCCGGAAGCTGATTCGGGAAAGAATACCGTGAATCCGAAAAGCGACTATTCCGACTTTCCACCGTATGCGATGATGGCTTTAACGAAATCATCGCCGTAACGCTCGAGCTTGGCGTCTCCGACTCCCGCGATTCCGCGCAAGGCCGATAAGGTAACGGGAAGTTTGGCGCACATTTCGTGCAAAGTCTTGTCGGAAAAAACCATATAAGGCGGAATGCCTTGTCCGGCGGCCAGGGCTTTCCGCAAAGCCCGCAATTCCTGGAACAATCCATCCTCTCCCGGCGGGGAATCCCCCGTGACGGCCGCCGACTTGCGGGCCGCTTTATCCCGTGCCGCAACCCCTTCCTTCCCTTTCAATATTTCCAGGGTGGACTCGCCTTTCAATAGGCCCAGGCAGGTTTCCGTGAGCCGCAAGATGGGGAATTGACCCGGCTCCAGATCCAGAATGTGCCGGGCCACCAATTCACCCGCGAGAAACCGCCAGTAATTACGGTCCTTATGCTTGCCCACTCCGTAAGTTTTGAGAGAGTCATGCCTAAGGTCCCGAACTTTCTGGGTATCGGCTCCCACCAGAATATCAACGACATGGCCGGCGCCGAAACGCTCGCCCGTGCGCACGATGGCCGAAATCAGCATTTGCGCTTCGCGAGTGGCGTCGACGGTTTCCACCAGTCCTTTGCAAATGTCGCAGGACGCGCAATTCTCCTCCGGTAATTCCTCCTCGAAATAAGCCAGCAACTGACGGCGGCGGCAAAGGAAGCGGGACGCATAGTCGGCCATCTGGTTCAGTTTGCGCAGGCAGGAATCCTTTTCCGGTCCCGCCGGCATACGGTCCAGGAAATGCCGTAACTTGGGTATGTCGCCCCCTCCGTAAAAGAGCACGCATTCGGAAGCGTCTCCGTCGCGGCCGGCTCTGCCGGTTTCCTGATAATATCCTTCCATGCTTTTGGGGAGATCGGCGTGCAACACGAATCGCACATTGGATTTGTCTATGCCCATGCCGAAGGCTATGGTGGCCACAATCACCTGGGCTTCGTCGCGGCTGAAGGCTTCCTGATGGGAGACGCGCAGGTTTTGCGAAAGGCCCGCATGGTAGGGAAGGGCTTTGACGCCCTGCTTGGCGAGATACTCCGCGGTTTTCTCCACCGAATCGCGCGTGGTGCGATAGACTATGCCCGGCTCTTCGGGATGCCGGCGGACGAATTCCAGAATCTGGGTCTCCACCTTTTCCTTGGTTCGCACCTCGTAATAAAGGTTGGGGCGATTGAAGGAGGCGCGCACCTGGTAGGGCTTTCGCAATGCCAATTTGGTGAGAATGTCTTGCGCCACCTGGGAAGTGGCGGTAGCCGTGAAAGCTGCGATGGGAATTTCGGGGAAGTGGCGACGGATGGCCGATAGGCCCAGATAATCGGGCCGGAAATCATGGCCCCACTCCGAAAGACAATGGGCCTCATCAATGGCGAAAAAGGAAATGGGCACTCTTTTCAGGCTTTTTACGAAGGATTCCAAGGCGAAGCGTTCCGGAGAGATATACAGCAAATCGAGGGCGCCGTCTTGCATTTCCCGGAAAACCGAT
This sequence comes from uncultured Bifidobacteriales bacterium, assembly GCA_964401245.1. GTDB lineage: Bacteria > Fibrobacterota > Fibrobacteria > UBA11236 > UBA11236 > JBGTHM01. The sequence continues at coordinate 6,445 of CAYNXV010000036.1, forward strand.
GACGCTTCGGAGGCCGAAAGGGAGCTGTTCAGAAAAGCGGCCGCCAAATTGTTTTGCCGCGCGGCGTCGACCTGGTCTTTCATCAAGGCGATGAGCGGACTGATGACGACGGTGGTTCCGTTCATAACACGCGACGGAAGTTGGTAACACAGCGACTTGCCGCCTCCGGTGGGCATGACCGCGAATACATCGCGTCCCTCCACGATACTGCTCACGATTTCGAGCTGATGCGGCCGAAAGGATTCGTAGCCGAAAGTATGCGCCAAGGCGCGATGCAATTCGGCGGAGTTTTCGGGAGCGCCGGCGGACGGGGAGTCCTTATCCGGAACCGTAATCGGAGGGAATTCCGTCGGGATGAAGTCGGGATGGGGAAGAGATTGTAGGGATTCCACGTAGGCGGGAAATTAGCAATATTCGCCGGGAGAATTCCCCCTCAAGCCGGCGCAGTAGGCGAGGGTGGCGCCCCTTGTAGGCGCCCGCTACACCTCAATCGGCGAAATTGAGCGGCAAAGTCAAAAATTGTTCCCCGGGCGAGTTGTGGGTGGGGAATTTCCAGGTGAGGATTCGTTTTACCATCGCCACCACGAGGGGGGGATTCGTGAAGGTATCCATTAACGGATATACCCAACTTACCTGGCCGTCGGGCTTCACCCCCATGAAAAACAGCATGGATCCCTTGGCGTCCTTTTTCTTGAATATGGCTTCGAAGTCCGAAGCCAAATCGGGCAGGTAGGGCGTAACTCCATTGAGCAGGGAAAGTGTGGTCCGATCCGGATCCGCATAATCCGGACTCCAATAGCTGCGGGCGGAATCGAGAACGTCCCGCTGATAGCGTTCTCTGAACAAGGTGTCTCCGGCGGCATTGAATTTCACATGCCATCCATGCCGCATTCCGTGCAGAAATTCGATACTTTCGCTAAGCCGCCCGTTTTCATGGATCTCCCTCAGTCCTGTCCGTCGTTCCTTTCCCCGTGGCGTCCATTTGGAAACCTGTTTGCCGGTGCTGTCGTAATTGACGCTTTCCGTATGCAGCATCAAATCGTTTACATAGGTGGTCTTCAATTGCAATTGGCCGTTGGGAAAATATTTCTCGTATGCTCCGTGCATCCGGCCTTGCGCATATTCGATGCGGTCGCTGATTTTTCCATTGGGGTGGTAAAGCAGTACGGTTCCGTGGGTTCTCCCTTCCTTGAAAGGAGCGATGCTGCGCACTTTTCCATCCGGAAAAAAGGTTTTGAAAGAGACCGTCGCTGAATCCGCGCTCCACTCAGCGGCGGCGGATGGGATAGCCGCCTTGGACCCCGCCGAATTCGATTTTTCCGCCGCAGGGCTCATAGTGCACAAACAAAAAAGCACAGACAGGAGAGTCGCCGAAAAGTTTTTATGGGGCAAGCGCATTGATTCAAACGACTTTGGGTTATTGGACAAAAATTCCTCCCGAGTGGATCCGGAACCGGGGATGAACGGCGCCGGAAAGCCTTATCTTATCCTTATTCCCAGGCGATGTGAATGCGAAATACCGGGGGGCCTCCTCAAAAAGCCCATAATTTTCAGCCGAAATTGCTCGACTCTCAGTGAAATACCCCAATTATTCCATCCCCGCTTAGGCATTGTCCGGAGGCACCCCCTATAATGAAAGGGAAAGGCTAACGGAATGTACAATCGCTTCCATCGTTTGAACGGCAAGCATCCTTGGCGTGCGGCCGCACCCGACGGTTTCGTCGATTACCAGGCCAGACGACGGTCCGGCGGAAAAATCCTGTATTTCAATTTCGGATTGGCCCGAGAAATGGGTTTGCTTCCAGGCGATCATCCCGACGCCTTGAACCCGACTTTGGAAAAAACGGTGCTCGATACTTTTTGCATCGAAATACTCAACGAATGGGACGCGGAAAATCGGCCGGAGCTTTTCGAAAAAGCGGATGTGTCGGGTCCTTTCATGGCCACTCGCTATTTGCAGCAGCAACACCGCGACAAACGGGGCAAAACCTCGGGAGACGGGCGGAGCATCTGGAACGGTTGTCTGCGCCATAACGGGCGTACCTGGGACGTGTCGAGCCGCGGAACCGGCGCCACCTGTTTGAGTCCGGGAGCCCAGGAAGCGAAAGGCGCCATCCAAACGGGAGACGAATCGAAGGGTTACGCTTCGGGCCGCGCCGACACCGACGAAATGCTCGGCGGGGCGGTATTGAGCGAGATCTTCCATCGGCGGGGAATCCCTACGGAGCGCTGCTTGGTCGTGATCGATTTTCCCGACGGCTCCTCCATCGGCGTGCGCGTCGCGATGAATCTGCTTCGGCCCGCCCACCTGTTCCGCTATCTTAAACTGGGCAAGCGCGAAGAGCTGGCGCGTGGGTTCGCATATTTTCTGGAGCGGCAGGAAAGCAACGGGGACTGGGAGCTTCCGCGGGCGAATCCCGCGCGTTTGCGCGCGGCCCTGGACTTGCTGGCGGAGCGATATGCCGCCTTGGGAGCGCAATTGGCGGAGGAATACATTTTCTCCTGGTTCTCGTGGGACGGAGACAACCTGCTGATGGACGGCTCGCTGTTGGACTACGGCTCCATCCGCCAATTCGCCGCGTTCCACGACCGCTACCGGTACCAGGACGTGGACCGCTTCTCCGCCTCGCTTCCGGAGCAACGTCGCTGGTTGCGCGTCATCCTGCAAACCTTCGCCCAAGGAGTGGATTTCATCCTGTCGGGGGAGAAAAAACCGCTTTCGCAATTCAGCGACTCTCCTTGCCTACGGCGCTTCGATACGGCCTTTGAAACCCACGCCCGGCGCTTATGGATTTGGCGGCTGGGGTTCACCGCCGAACAGGGAAAGGCGCTATCCGAAGTGGAGGGGCCGGCTCTGCGTGAACTCTTGGGGCTCCTGGTCCGGCTGGAAAAAGCCAAAGTTAATGGTGGACCGCAGAAGGTCGCGGACGGCATCACGCATTTTCCCGCCTATATCGTGCGCAATCTGTTACGCGAGCTTCCCGGCAGGCTGGAGCGCCTTTGGGAGGAGGGGAAGCCCGCGCCGCGTCTTGCGCCCGGGGATTTGGATAAAATGTTGCGGGCCTCCTATGCCGATGAGGCCGACGTGTTATTGACGGATTATCGGAAGCGGCAATTGAATCGGGTCCAGGAATTATACACGCGCCTGGTATCGGCGGTACCGGGCCATCCGGGCGCTACCTTGGCGGTGTTGAAGTCGCGTTCGCAGGTCATCAATTTCAGCCGCCGCCTTACGGGCGACGGACTGGTATGGATTATGAAGGACGCCTTGGCGGCGCGGAAGAAACTCCCCCGGGTCACCTGGCAAAGCGTGGTCGATCTGGTAATAGAATCCCAGGTATTGTTGCCCGGACGGTGGACGCCGCTGGAGCGGCCTCGCGCTCCCATGCGTTCGCCGCAGAAGCGCTTCGTGAACACCGTTCTGCGACGATTGGATTATTACAAGGAAACCCTGTAAGCGGTAAAATAGGGACGAATGGGTTTCTGGAATTAAATTTAAAGCATGAAAGAAGTAAAAAGGGCCAAAAAAGATTTAACGCCTTCACAAAAAACGGAGCTACTCGAGACCTTGAAAACCCGTTTCGGAAAAAACTTGAACCGCCATAAAGGGTTGGATTGGGATAAAGTCCAAACCAAGCTGGAATCCAATCCCGAAAAACTCTGGTCGCTCAATGAAATGGAAAGAACCGGCGGAGAACCGGACGTCGTGGGTTACGATAAAAATTCGGGCGAATATATCTTCGTTGATTGTTCGGCGGAAAGCCCCAAAGGCCGAAGGAGCGTCTGTTACGATCCTGAAGCGCTGGCGGCGAGAAAAGAACACAAGCCAAAGGATAGCGCCATCGGAATGGCGGCGGATATGGGCATTGCGCTTTTGACGGAAGAACAATATCGGGATTTGCAGAAGCTTGGCTCGTTCGATACGAAAACGTCCAGCTGGGTGATTACTCCGCCCGGTATCCGTAAATTAGGCGGGGCCCTATTCTGTGATTGCCGCTACGATACTGTATTCACTTATCACAATGGCGCGGAGTCCTATTATGGAGCCAGGGGCTTTCGCGGCTCGCTAAGGATCTGATTCCTTGGCTAACCCTTTCCCATCCGTCCTTTGACATTTTCGGAAAAACCTAAGAGCAAAATAGATGCCAAAAAGGATGATTTCCGCAAGGCTGAGTCCAGTCAAGGGGAAAGAAGGAAGAAATTCCGGACGTGTGAAAAAAAGAATTCGAGTAAAATAGCGTCAAGGAAAATGGGTGGTACTCGAAAGGATCCCTAAGTATGAAAATCAAAAAGCTGACCTTGCATGTCCTCATCGGTGCCGGCATTTTGAGCGGACTCGGATCCGCTCCCCTGTGGGCGCAATCCATCGATATCACGGGAACGGTCAAGAATTCCCAGGGCCAACCGGTAGTCGGAGCGAGTCTCCTTCTGATCGGAAAAAAGCTCACGACAACCACCAATGCCCAGGGGCAGTATTCTTTCAAAGTCGTCCCTACCGGAATTTTGGGCGGCGGCCGCCTTTTTCACGGACCCCAGGATGCGCCTTTTCGCGTGACTCCGGGATGGCTGCACCTGAACCTCGGAACCCGTGACCGTGTGGACATCGGCATTTACTCCGCCGATGGCGCGAAAATCCACCAGATCCTGGACGCCACCCTGAATCCAGGTGAGCATCGGTTCGCCTTGGACCAAAACCTCGATCGGCCTCAAGCGTATATGGCGAGGGTTATGGTCGGGGAGCGTTCATGGTCCGTTCCCCTATCTTCCCTCAAGTCGGCGGCAGGTTTGCCTTCGTCCGGTTCCACGGAATCAATCCCTCTGGCAAAAGGATCCGCTGCGGCGGTGGATAGTATCAAGGCCACGGCCAAAGGCTATGTGACCAAAACCACCCCTATCGAGAGCTATACCGGAACCCAGAATATCATTCTAACCCCCAGCGCCTATTCCGGGACGGTGGTCATCGACTCCGTCTACTTCGCCCAGACTCATGTTCATGAACCCAGCCACCCTTATTTCGGATTGACGGGCGGACGTGAGACGCTAATAAAGGCCCATATCCTATCCCCTGTCGGCAGTCCCGCCCCCCCGGTTTACGCGGTTTTGAAGCTGAAAGGCAATTCGCTGAATCTGGAACTCAAAGGTCCGAAAGTCCTGCCCGTTTCCATTCCTACAGGGCCCGGAATTGTCCAGCACCAATATGAAAACAGCTTTACCGGAATTTTACCCGAAGCCTGGATCAAGCCCGGCTTGAGCGTGACCATCGAAGCCGCTGACAAGAGTCGGACATTCGATAGCCTCAAGATAGGGGCGCCCTCGGAAGTGTTCATGACCATGTTCGACATCCATTATTTCGCACCCGCGACGGGCGATTACAAGGCGGGTTGGCTTCAGGAATTGGAGTCGAAATGGCCGGTCAGGACGCTGCACCTGCAACGCGTTCCGAATATCATTTTCAAGGAGCTGGTCATTCCTCCCCGGGCGGACGTGAAGGCTCCCGCAGTGCGGGTCGCCTCCCGGGAGGATTACAAAACTAAAACCGGACTTAATTTCGACGGAGAGCAAGCCGCGGCCTTGCAATGGAATGGGGCGTTAAAGGCCGCCGCAGGTACATCGGGAAGGCTGCGCTTATACTACACCAATATCTACGGGGTGCATGCGGGTGGGCAAGCCGGTGGATTCGCCGGGGTAGGCGGGGTAGGGAACCTTGGCATCCTGCACCATGAATTGGGACATGCGCTCTCCCTGCCGCATTGGGGCGACGCTGCAGCCTACCCCTACAAAGGGGATATGTTCGGCATACCGGCGCCGGAAGTATACAACGGAACCCATGCCGGGCCGACTTGGGCCTTCGATATTCCGAGCAGGTCTTTCATTCCGCCCACGGTGCAAACCACCTCCGGCAGATGGGTGGCGGGAACCTACAAAGCCGATCCCATGCAGGGCGGGGGAACCGGGGATGAGGAACCCAAGTACCTCTTTCGCCATTTTTCGGATTATTCCGTGCGCCAGATGCAGAACTACCTCCAAAATCATGTCGTGATCTGGAATAGCGGTTTGAATAGCTATGCGGGTTGGAACGCCGCGACCGGGAATTATGATAAAGTCGTTGCGAACAACGGTGTGCAATTCCCAGTGGTGCGGGATGCCCAGGTGATCAGCGTCATGGCCGGTGTCAGCTCCGTGACTCCCGAGGCGAATCTCGTGTATCCTCCCATCGGGCCGTACAAGGCGGGACTCATCACTTTGTTCGATCCTTCCGTAGTGGCTGACCGCGCCAAAGCCGCTTCCATTTTCTGCCCCACCGAAGGCTGCGACGTCAGTTTGCGGATAACCCAGGGCGGGAAGGTGAAAACCTATATGCTGGCTATCCCAATCGTTCCTACGGCGGATCCATTAACCGGGGCAAGCTTCCGGACCCGGGCCATCAACCTGCCCGCAGCTGACGGCGAGGTGATCCGAATCGACCTGCTCTCGACACCGGATGCGGAAAAGGCCGGGCTGCCCAATACTCCGGTTGTTCTGGATACCTGGCAGAAGTAATGGAGCGCAAACCAGGCCGCGGGGTAACCTTGCCCCGCGTGCCCTTCAGCATCGGCTGACCGGGCCGGGTCCCGATGGGCAAGGTGAATAAGACCTCGATATTATCCGGTCTTGGCTGGCTTTTCGCTCATAGTTCGAATGGACATTGAAGAGGAGTGTACAAAGTGAAAAGACAAATGCTCGCGGCTGCCCTATTTGCGATAGCCCTATTATTGTCCCCATCAGCCGTGTTTTGCCAAAAACCGAACATTGTCATTTTTTATGCCGACGATTTGGGTTGGGGTGACATCCGAGTTCACAACAAGAATCCGGTAAATCTGCGGCTCACTCCGGAAATCGATAAAATATTCAACCAAGGCGTCGAGTTCGCCAATTTCGTGACTCATAAAGTCTGCTCACCCTCGCGAGCCGGAATCCTGACCGGGAGGCACTACGCCGAAATCGCCGCCGGGCCACGCACCGGAGGGGAACTTCCCTACCAGGGGGTGTATAACCTGGGAAGGGATTTCCAGGAAAACGGGTACCGCACAGGAATCTTTGGAAAGTGGCATAACAGTGAGCCCAACAAGCCCGAAAAAAGCGCGCTGGTAAACAGTCGAAGCGACGCGGTTCCTGACAATGACGTATTCGAATATACCGCCGACCGGCATTTCGGCATAGGGGTCAACGAGTACGGTTTCCATTCCGCCGCGGTGTATTACGGCGGGGGCACCGACATGTTCAACCGATACTTCGATCAGTTAGACCAGAATAATTGGTGGATTAACAAGGAATACGCGGGCACCACTAAGGGCTACACTACCCACCTAATCACGGATGCGACCTTACAATTCCTGGAAGAAAACAAGCTCGGTCCCTTTATGGCCTTTGTATCGCAACAGGCGGTCCACAACCCTACCCATCTGGTGCTTGACGAGTTGAAGATTTTCACGAACCGGCTTCAATCCGAATTGGGAATAAGCGGAAAATGGGATGCTATCCGCTCTTATACCAGCCCTGTCAGCGGAAAAAAGATAGAGGATGTTCAGGAGCTCCGCTGTCATGATGGAGAAGAATTCGATTTAATGAAAATGAATCCGGAACAGCAGCAGATTATTTTCGGCGCTTATATCCACTCCCTGGACATCAGCGTCGGAAAAATCATCCAAAAGGTCAAAGATGTCGGCCAGTTCAACAATACGATTTTCCTTTTTGCCTCGGACAACGGAGGCTTACCCAGTCCTCGTGGGGTCAACTTGCCGCATCAAGGCGGGAAGCACACCTTATGGGAGGGTGGGGTACATGTCCCTGCAGCAGTCTGGTGGCCGGGTACATTCGACGCGAACACCGCTCCTTACAGTAACGGAAAAAGCAAGTTTGAGGGATATATTACGTATATGGATATCTATCCGACCCTTTTCGCCATGTCGGGCAATACCTTCCATGCAGGTAAAGTAGACGGCATGGATGTCTGGAATCATTTGAAAACAAATACAGAGCCTCGACCTGGATTTGAAAAGCCCGTTTATGAAATGTGGAGAAATTACGGGTCCATTCGAACGCGGGAATGGAAACTGATTTATTCCGAATCCGCCAATCGCACCGAGCTTTACAACGTCAAGTCAGATCTCGCCGAATCCAAAAATGTGGCTTCTGCTCACCCCGATATCACCAGTGCCTTGAGAACCCTCTACCGGAATTGGATTACCGAAAACAAATATGCGGTACCTTTTCTTCCATTGCAACCGGAAAACCTGACCCATGCCGGCCCAACCCCCAACGGGCAGATTCTGGAAATCAAGGCCCAGCAAAACGGCAATTCCAATGACGGACTTTATATACGTTTCGCGCTCGGGGACTGGACAAACAATAAATTGGGCGAGTATATCGAGCCGGGAGATCGGGTGCAATTTGATATTAAGGTAGCGGAAGACAGCGAAAAGGATGCCCGCTTCTTTTATTCTCCGGCTGAAGGCTGGAATCATATTATTACCAATGACAATGGCTTGGATCATAATGGCAACAAGGTCGCGATTATGAAATACCAGAAAGGCGTCTGGACCCGCCACATCGTAGGTGTGGGGACCACAAGCCCAGGCGACGGGCCGATCAATTATATCGTGCTTAAGGACAGCGGTCCGGGATACTATCATTTTTATGTGGATAATGTGGTGGTCCGGAAAAAAGACGGATCAGTGCGATCGGTCATCTGGGAGTCCGGAGACGATACCACTCCCATCATCTATCGCTATAAGGGTACCAACTACAATTCCTGGGAGAGCGTGTCTGCCATCTCCAATTTTCCGTTCAACAGCGTTTCCATCAAGGCCATCGATTCGGGAATTCCCACCGTCGCAAATGACAAGATGATCCGACCCAATCCCTTGGCAGGCTATAGGCAAGTCAGTGTCAGGAACTTCCAGGGCGAACAAATCCGGAAAATGTCCATAAGCGGGAAAATGGAAGCCACCGCTCTGCTGGAAAGCCTGCCTACAGGAGTTTACCTCTTTCAATTTACGGGCCAAGGGGTTCAGCCTTATACCATCAGAGTTTCGCAGTCCCGGACGGGCGGGTGGATCAGGGATTGAGGTTACCTGAAGGCGGCGGCACCGGAACCGTCATAGACGATGCAAGCGAATTACCTTACAATTCTTTCCTATCATGAAGCTGCCTTGGAGGTCCAAAATGCCCGTTTCTGCCGGGATTGAATCCCACCGATTTCGGATTGGAGGCGATGAGCAATGGTTGGGTAACGCAGTTCCCGTCGCACAGGAGCACGCCATTTTTGATGGTGGCGCCGCTCCGTAAGGCCGTTTGGATGTTGCGGACATACCGCAGCACCGTCCCGTCCGGCTTTTAAGGAGTATGGCCCGGGCGGCTCCGGCGAGTTGGAAGACGGTGGGCGCCAAGTCCATACCCTGCACGGCCGAATGGACGACGGTCCCTTGCGGGATCTCCCGGGGATAGCGGATGATCAATGGGACGTTTAGGGAATTGAGATTGAAAAGGGAGGAATTTTTGTCGGAACCGTGATCGGGGATAAAAACCACCATAGTGTTCTCATCGAGATTCAAGGCCTTAAGCTTGGCCAGGATGGCCCCCATGCCGTCGTCCATCCAGGTCAGGCCGGAGGTTAAGTTCACGCTGTAGCCCGCGTCCTGGATACGCTTGGTTATGGTGCTGCGATTACAGCGCGGCTTCCACCGTCCATTCCAGGTTGTGGTTCAGGAAGGGGTTGGCCAGGTTGCCTTCATACACGTTCTTCACCCAGGTGAACCCCAGTTCCTTGATTTCCTGCTGGGTGCAGGCTTCCCACTTCTGGAAGAGTACCGTGGCTTGGGAATCGTTCCGCTTGGCGGTCTTGAGGAAGGATTGTTCCGAATTGGTGAGGCAGCGGTCCGCGGTTTTGCCCATATGGTATTTCCCCACGAAACCGGTTGCATAACCGTTATCGGCTAGCACCTTTCCCTTGCCATCGAAAGCGCCAAGCTGGTACTTGTCCAAATCGTCCACGACTCCGCATTTGTATCATTCCATGCCCAATAGAACGCGTGCGGTGAAGGACGTCGATCCGTACGAGACTTTCAGGACATGCATGCCCCGGAGACCCGTATCCGCCAGATTCTCAGTCGCAGGCCCATTCCGTTCGCGTTTGAAGACCGGCTTTCCCGACAGATTGAAGAGGGTGACGCGGTAGGGTCCGGCCTCGGAGATCTTCAGCCTGGCCGATGTCAAAGGAGGGGCGACGGCGGGCGCCGCCTCGCCGAGCGCTACCGAAGAGAATTCGCAGAGCTGTTCGTCATGCTGCGTGACCCGGAAGTCGAAGTTTGTGGCCGCATCATTCCGGCAGCCCTTTTTGGGAATCAATGTCAGGCACTGGGGCTCGTTGTGTCGAGTCACGTTCTGGTTGAATTCGGCGTATCGCATGTCCTTGCATCCTTGCTTGGTAACGATCTGAGGCGTCATGGAAGCGTACCAGGCACGATATGCGTCCTCCAGCTCTTTCACCTTGGCGGGGTGCGCCATCGCCAGATTTTTCCTTTCGCCGATATCCTGAGCGAGATTGAAAAGTTGCAGACCCTCCTTCTCCTGCACCAGCTTCCAGTCTCCGATGCGCGCGGCCCAAGTGGTATGGGCTTCCCAGATTTCGTCCTGGTTCCAGAACAGGGCTTTATGAACCGGCCCCGTCTTGACGGCATTTCCGCTCTGCAACGGCATCCAGGGCAACAGGTTCACGCCGTCGTATACCTTTTCGCTCGCCGGCATCTCCAACCCGGCCGCAGCCACCAGTGTCGGGAAGACGTCGAAAGACATAATCGTCTCCTGGAACCGGCTCCCTGCCTTTAGCCTGGCCGGCCAGGACAGGATGAAAGGAACCCGGTTGCCGCCCTCGTACATAGTGAGCTTGTTTCCGCGCAGCGCGCCGTGGTCGGCGGCGGTCGCCGTAGCGCCGCCATTGTCGGTGTGGAAAACCACCACCGTATTCTCGGTCATCCCCTCCGCCTCCAGCTTGTCCAGGATGCGGCCGATGGCGGCGTCCATCGAGCCCAGCATGCCCATGAGCTGCGCGCGCGTGGGCGCGGTGGAATTCACCGCGAAGGGACCGGTCTTGGGAGCCTGTACCGGAGTATGCACGCCGTTGAAGCAGACAAAGGCGAAGAAGGGCTTGGTCTTCGAACGATCAATGAAACCGATGGCCTCCTCGGCGATGCGGTCGGTGAGATAGCCTTCGCCTTCGTCGACAATCTCGTAGTTACGCCATATGGAATTGTAGCTCTCGTGGGCCGGTGTCAGGTCATAGTAGTCATGGCCCCCATGACCCAGGAACCCGTAGAAGTAATCGAACCCGCGCTGACGAGGATTGTATTGATCCACCAAGCCCAGGTGCCATTTTCCAATCATGGCAGTGGCGTAGCCCCCTTGCTTCAGTACGTCGGCCAGGGTCGTCTCCTCCAGCGACAGGCCGTCGCGGGAATGCGGCGTGTCCCAGAGGCCCGCCCGCTGCTGGTAGCGGCCAATCATGATTCCCGCCCGAGTCGGGGCGCAGGTATTGCCGGTCGTATGGGCATCGGTAAACAGCACCCCCGATTCCGCCAAGCGGTCCATGTTCGGGGTCATTGCCTTCACCGTGTTATATCGCGACAGAGCCTTCAGGCTGTCCGGCAGGTTCGCATACAGGTCGCCATAGCCCTGGTCGTCGGTGAGGATATAGACGATATTGGGCTTTTGTAGCGCGGTCTGGGCATGAGCCCAGGCTGCGCTCAACAGAATTAGTGCTTTTAGGTATTTTTTGCGTACACTCAAGTATGTTTTCATAGTGAGGGTAAAATAGTCGGTTTCCGATAAGAGCGCTGGCCAAATATAGCTCAGTACGGTAGCATGGATGTATTACCAAAAACAAAAGGTTCATTACGCGGGTGAGGGGTAGCAAGGACGGGATCCGTGGTTTTTCCTCCCTATTATCGGGCGAGGTCCTCTTTTCCATCGGGGGGCAGAAAAACCATGCCGGCCGCTCCGCGTCCCATCCCGACGGGGATATGCACGCCGGTTGGAGTGAATCCACTCTTTGGGAAAACCTCGTTCTCTCCGCCCAAAAGGACTGACCTTCGCCAACCAACCAAGCCGGACTTCCGCTTCATCATATCATACGGGAGAAGGGAGGCCGGTATGAAGGATACCCGCCGAAAATCACTCACATCTCCATCCAAGGCGCTGGCCCGGATTCTGATTGCTCCGGGTTTCAGGTTCGAGGGCAGGCTCAAGGAATACGTACCCGAAGCTGGAAGGGATTGGGCTTCGGGTACCGGAACCCAGGAATAGTCATCGGTAGAGTAACTCAGTGCTACCGGGCCGATCGCACCCTCCGCTTTCCAGGACAAAGGATAGGTACCGCCCGGTTTCACCTCGGTTCCCGGGGGCGGAGATTCCAGGGTAAGCCGCCGCAGCGGGATGGCGGGGGAATTGGGGTGCCAGCCTACCTGGTCCGCCCGCAGGAAATGCGCGCTCAAGGCCGCCTGCAATTGCGCATATGCCGGATGGCTCTGACTGAGGGGAGTGGTTTCCCCGGGATCCGCGGCGAGGTTGAATAAAAGATAGGGGTCACCCGGCCAAAGAGTCTGCAATAATTTGAAATCCCCGTTACGTGCCGCATAGACGGAACCCTCTTTGGCCGTTCCATCCGCTCTTCGCCGGACCCAGATTCGGGTGCCGTCCTGCTCGGGCTGGGGGAGGCCCTTCCAGGTGGGCAAAATGCTCCGGCCATCCATTTCATGGTTGCAGACAGCCACGGCGGCTTCGCATAGGGAGGGGAAGAGATCCATGGTCAGGGCGATTCGCCGACTATGGCTTCCCGGAGCGATCCGGCCCGGCCAGGAAACGCCGAAGGGAACGCGGATGCCGCCCTCGAACATCCGCTCCTTACCGCTTTTCAAATCGCCGTTGGAACCGCCGAGATCCACGCGTCCACCATTATCCGAGGTGAAGATGACCAGGGTATTCTCCGCCAGGCCTTCATCTTCCAAAGCCTTAAGGACTTTCCCGATACCGTCGTCCATATGCTCGATGAGGGCCACCATTTTGGCGCGCTGCGGCGAAATTCCCGGTTCCCGCTGCAAGACGCGATCGACCGAGGCCTGAGGCGGCTGTATGGGATCGTGGGGGGCGAGGTGCGCCAGGTATAGGAAGAAAGGCTGGGAGGCGCCTTTTCTTCCCCGGATATAGTCGACCGCCCAATCGTTGAACAAGTCGGTGGCGTGGCCGGTGGCCTGGATTACCTCCCGGTTCAAACGCAGATAATTATGGCCCTCGCGCAGATGGGTGTAGTAATCGTCCATCATGTCGCCGAGGAATCCATGAAAAAGATCGAAACCACGATCGTTGGGAAGGTTGGGAGAACCCGTGCCCAGATGCCATTTGCCCACGAGGGCCGTATGGTAGCCGGCGCTTTTCAGGGCATCGGGCAAGGTTATCAGACCGGGGTTGAGAAATCCCCAATTTTTACTCAAGTCGTGCTCCCTAACGACTCCCGGCACTCCGGCCCTATCCGGAGTGCGCCCCGACAGTAAAGAGGCCCGGCTGGGCGAGCATACACTGGAATTGGCATAGAAGCGATCGAAGCGCATTCCGGCATTGATGATTCCGTCGATGTGGGGCGTGCGCATATCTTCAGCACCATAACTGGACAGGTCGCCGTAACCCAGGTCGTCGGCCATGATCAGGAGGATATTGGGCCGCTCCGCGCCGGAAACCGCGTTGGTCAAGGCCGTGAACGGGACCATAAGCCCGACTAACACCCAGGTTCGGAAACCGGTCCCCTGGTGAGTGTTATTCTTTAGCATGAAAAGGGACTCCGATCAACCGAAGGTTATCTAGAAAATGAACTTGAAGAGGGAGCCGGCCTGGCTACCGTCGGCCAACACGGGTTTGAAAATATGCAGCCCCGGCGCCTTCCCGTCTCCCGCGCTCCCGGGTGCGGCCCAGACCGCAACCCCTTGGAGAACGGGCAGTTTCGTTACCAAGGCTCCCTGAAGGTTATATACCCTGATGGATTCGACCTGAGGGGAAACTTTTATATGGAACACCCGACTTCCCGGAAGCCGGGTCAAGATGGGTTCTTCGCCTTCGCCTTCCCTGGCATTAATGCTGTTGGGAGATATGATATTGAACACGCCCGGACTCTCCGCCTGAATCAGGTTGGCGGCGTCGGATATCCTCACTTTGGCGGTTTTGGAATCGATATTGCCGGGGATATTCCATTTATAGCTGCCCGAATTGGGTACGCCTTTCGCGATGGAAACCCACTGCGAACCACCCAGGCTGTAATCGATGTTTACCTGATTGATGCCTTTCCCCACCCGAGTCCATGTGATGTCTACTTGGGTGCCAGGGTGGAATGCCTCCCCTCCCACGGGATTGTTCACGATCAAATCGCTTACGTTCGGGGGGGTGAGGGAACTCAATTTGAATACCCTGGTGGAATCAAGCTTTTCAAGGGTGAAAAATCGGGCGGAAAGGGTCGGATCCGGAAGCGTCGTGTTCACGTCGATCATCACCCAGGGCCGGTGAAAAACCCTGGTGATACCGGAAGAATTGATTTGGATGAGGGGGTATCCCATGCCATCATCCATCTTCTTGATATCATTCCTATGGATGTCCCCGCTATGGACCATAACACCATAAATCTTGTTGTCCCTTATGAATTGCATGATTTTCTTCGTATCGTTCGGAAATTTCGCGCCCATTATGTTGAAACTCGAAACGATGACTTTGAAAGGCGACCTGGAAGCTTTGAGCTGCTGAAAAAGCCAATTCAATTGGGCCTCGCCGTATTGGGTTTTTGTGGGGGAGTGCGGAGCATCTTCAAAGGTCCGATGATACCGGGTATCCATTACAATGAAATGCACATTGGCCCAATGGTAAGAGAAGAAAACCCCTGGAGTCTGGGGAAGCCCAAAGGAGGGATTGGGCCATAGGTCCTTGAAAGCCCTGAGCGAGTTTTCCTTGCCGGGGGTGGCTCCGTGGGAGTCGTTGGGGCCGAAATCATGGTCATCCCAGGTCGCCCAGGTGGGAGCGTTGCGCAGGAGCGCCGCGAAATTGGGAATTTTCCTCTGGGTCATGTGCTGGTTCCAAAGGACGTCGCGATTCGTGTTGTCGGCATACACATTGTCGCCGGCCAGAATGTTGAAGGCCGCATTTTGCTCGGCTACCTTATTCCACACGTGTTGGTATTCCGAATTTTTATGGTCCATGCAGGAGGCCAGGAAATAGCTGAATTGGTGGGGTTTATGGGGATGGGGAGCGGTGGTGAATTGCGCCTCCTGAACCGCGGCGCCATCGACCAGAACCCGGTAGCGATAGGATGTGGAAGCTTTGAGACCCGATAGCTGGGCGAGGGAGGAGTGGTTTCTGTCGGCGCGCGGAGGCGCGGAAATTTTGGTAAGGGCGGAGTTGGCCGCTCCGACAGGCCCGTATTCCACCTCGACTTTTTTTCCGCTGCCGGCATGAGCCCAAATCAAGGCGCTGGTATCCGTGGTATGCCCTACAATGGGTTGGGAGAGCAACTGGCCCCAACTTGGAGCGTTGCCGGCAATGGCAATGAGGCATAGGATTATCCGATTCAATCTTCGCATCTATGTTCCCTTGGAGAGATTCGCCTGTGCCGGCGGGATGGTCGCCTCAGCCGTGAAGAGGGGGTGCTTGGTTTACGCCCCGGGGTAGTTCCCAGTGTGCTCCGCCTCCTCATCAGACACTTATTGAAACCATACAGTAAGCCGAGGACATCAAAAAAACATGCCGTTAGCGTATAATATAGTCGATTTTCGTGGAAGGCTATATCTACAAAACTCTAGGTTTTGGAAGGTGGCTCGGTAAGTACGTCTGTCATGCGCGCGGAAAGCCCACGCGCATGCCCGGCATTGAGCCGTTTTAGAAGATGAACTTGAAGAGGGAGCCGGCCTGGCTACCGTCGGCCAACACGGGTTTGAAAA
>CAYNXV010000037.1:0-4257 GCA_964401245.1 uncultured Bifidobacteriales bacterium
TTTCCGCGAGTACGACCTCCAGGAGGCCAACGCCGCCTTGACCTACGGGCGCTCCATGCCCTGGTCGAAAAACAGCGCCCTGCTGTTTACGGCCCAGGCCGGCTCCATCGTCGACTGGAAATACAAGAACCGCGCCGGTGCGCCCGATACCCTGGACAGTTTCTTCTCCAAGGGACTGTTCCTCCGGGGTTACCCCTATCTCCGCGACGTGGAAAACCTGGCCTTTCAGGGGGAGAACGTGGCGCAGGTCAGCCTGGATTTCAACCAACCCCTTTTCTCCGATATCTATCGCAGCCTCTGGGTACTGTTCGTGGAGGACCTGTACGCCCACGTCTTCTGGGACGCGGGCCGCGCCTGGAACGGGAAACTGTATAGTCCCCGGCTTTTTGACGCGGCCTATTGGGATGAACACCGTCGAGGCGACGCTTGGCGCCAGTCGGTGGGATGGGGATTGAAGCTGAACGCCAAAATCTACCACAACTACCCCTTTCTGGTTTATTTTGAAGCGGCCACGGCCTTGAGCCGCTTGGAAGGACCTGAGGGTTTGGAAAAAGTGGATAACATCGAAATCAGCCTGCCCCGGGGAGCGGCCCTGGATACCCGCGCGACCCGCATCAGCTTCGGCTTTTCTTTCGGTTTGTATAACGGATTACTGGGAAGCAAGCGGGCTGTCGACAATCGGATAGCCATGCCCCATGGGAGTATCGGGCCATGAAAAAAGTCGGGACCAGCGGACGAGGCATAGTCATAAAACCCCCGATTCCGCATGCCTATGTGAACGGCGTCATCACTCCCTCGGACAAAGCCACCATTTCGGTATTCGACCGGGGCCTCGTGCTGGGCGACGGCCTTTTCGAGACCTTAAGAGCCGTGGATTTTCAGCCGCAATTCTTTTCGCGGCATTACCGGCGCCTCAAGCGCTCGGCCCAACGCCTGCTTATTCCCCTGCCGCTCAAGGAAGCCGAGTTGGTCAGCCTTATCACCGGCCTGTGCCGCAAAAGCCGACTGCCCGACGCCGCGGTACGCATCACCCTGACGCGCGGCCGGTATGAGGGAACCCTCAGCATAGACCCCAAAGCCCCGCCCTCGCTCATCGTCACCGTTTCTCCGGTATCGGTGCCCCCGCGCCTCTACGAAGACGGCGTGAAAGTGGCCATCTCCTCCATCAACAAGGCGGCGGCTTCGGGGCTGGACCCGCGCATCAAATCCACCAATTATCTGGCCAATATCTTCGCCAAGGCCGAAGGGGATAGAAAGGGATGCTATGAAAGTATTCTGCTGGGGCCCGAAGGGGAAATCGCCGAACTGAGCACCGCCAGCTTCTTCTGCGTGCTGGGCGGCAAAATCCTGACGCCGTCCATCGAAACCGGCATTCTGCCCGGCATCACGCGCGAGGTGATTCTG
Source organism: uncultured Bifidobacteriales bacterium (assembly GCA_964401245.1). Classification (GTDB taxonomy): domain Bacteria; phylum Fibrobacterota; class Fibrobacteria; order UBA11236; family UBA11236; genus JBGTHM01. The sequence continues at coordinate 1,405 of CAYNXV010000037.1, forward strand.
GCCCTGCTGCGGCGCAAGCGCCTGCCTTTCGCGGAGGCACGCATCATGCCTTCGTCCGTTCCGGAAATGAGCGAAGCGTTTCTGAGCTCGTCGGTAAGGGGTATCGTGCCCATTACCCATATCGAAAGAAAGCCCGTGGGAGACGCAAAGGTCGGCCCGGTTTTCCGGCGATTGCGCGAACTCTACGTCCACGAATGCGAGTCGGATTGTTTGCGCTCGCGGCCCTGACCCCGCTATTATCCACCTTTATTTTACTGGCTCTCCTCCGCTGGCCGGCTGCGCGGGCCATGCCCGTTTGTTTCGGTCTTACCGCCCTGGCCACCGCTTTCATCTGGAAGGTTCCGCCGGTCCACATGGCCGCGGCCACTTTGGAAGGCTTGGTCATTGCAGGTACCATCCTGTGGATTGTGTTGGGCGCCCTGCTGCTTCTCAATACCATGCAGGTATCCGGCGCCATGGACGCCATCCGCGCGCGCTTGGCCTCCGCCAGTCCCGATCCCAAAGTACAGCTACTACTCATCGTCTGGTTTTTCGGAGCTTTCCTGGAAGGCGCCGCCGGCTTCGGCACGCCTGCCGCCATCGCCGCTCCCCTGTTGACGGCCTTGGGATTTCCCGCTTTGGGCGCCGTGGTGCTCGCTCTCATCGCCAACAGCGTGCCGGTTACCTTCGGCGCGGCGGGAACCCCCGTGCTTATCGGTATGGAGCAGGGGCTGGCCAATACCTCCGAAGGCGTTCCCCCGGAATTGCTCCAAGAGGTTACCGCCTTGGTGGCGGGCCTGAATATCGGAGTGGGAAGTTTGATCCCGGTTCTTGTGGTCTGCCTTTACACCCGCTTTTTCAAAACGCCTGGAAGCTGGACCGAAGGATTGCGTTTTGCGCCCACCGCCCTTTTGGCCGGATTGGCTTTCACCGTGCCGTCCTATATTGTCGCCGTCCATTTGGGTCCGGAATTTCCGTCCATACTGGGCGCACTGGCCGGACTGCTTATTTTCATGGGTTACCTCCGATTGCGCCGACCGCCGGCGGATATTCCCCCAGACGTAGTGAATCCCAAAGGTCTTTCCTTCGGTCTCGCATTTTCACCGTATATTCTGGTGGCCTTGTTGCTGGTATTGACGCGCCTTCGCGCCCTGCCCTTGCGCTCGGTTCTGCAAGGCCTGAAAGTGGAATGGAACGGTATTCTGGGCACGGAAATCAGCACCGCGTTCAGCCCCCTTTACCTCCCCGGCACCCTTTTCATGGCGGTTACCCTGGTAACCTTCGGCCTGCACCGCCTCAAACGCGGCGCAGCGCTGGGCGTGGTACAACTTTCCTTTCGTCGCCTGGGACCGAGCACTTTGGCGCTGGGGGCGGCTCTCCCCATGGTGCGCCTTTTCATCCACTCCGGAGAGAACTCCCTGGGCCTGCCGAGTATGGCCATGGAATTGGCCGGACTGGCGGCGGAGACGGCGGGAGCGGGATGGCCCCTGGCGGCGCCTTTCGTGGGAGCCTTGGGCGCCTTTCTCTCGGGCAGCGCCACCTTCAGCAATATGATGTTCTCGCTTTTGCAATTCAACGTGGCGCAGGATTTGGGAATGGCGCCGACGGTGATTCTGTCGTTGCAGGCGCTGGGCGCCAATGCGGGAAACATGGTGAGCGTGTTGAACGTGGTGGCCGCAGCGGCCGTAGTGGGCATTTCGGGAAAGGAAGGGATTATCCTCCGCTTCACTTTTTTACCGATGGTATTTTATGGATTGCTGGCGGGCTTGGCGGGATTGTTCATCGCCTTCCAATAACCCTTTACCTACCCTGCGGGCTAGCCATGCCGTCGGTATAATTCCCACTGGGCAATATGCGCCACGATTTCAAGGTTGCCTTTGAGAAAATCGGAAAAAGACGCGTAGGCCTCTTCCCCCTCCTCCAGCAACGCCTCATTCTCCGCTTCGAATTCGCCTCGCGCCATTTCCGCTACCCGGTCTTTTGCCTCCGAAGAAATCGGAATAAGGGAATAGGGATTGAAAGCGGATTGGGAGCCGTCCGGATGACGGACAATAATGCCCGCCGATATTTCGCCCACAACTCCGGTTCGGCTCAGGTTTTCATCGCAAAGCCGGTGGGTGGCCGAAGTGACGATATCTTCCACCTCTACTTGATTCGCGCCGGGGAAAAGCTCGCGCAATTGGAAAAATCCGGCGGTTCCCGCGAGCCGGCATTCGATTTCCCGGATTTCCCTTTCGTCGAAGCGCTCCCGGAAATCCGTGAGCGCCGTTTCGTATAAGCCGCCGCCTTCGGGCAACACCATCCAGTGAAACACCAAGAGGGGCAAATCGCGCTCCACCCGGCTCCGGCAGTCGGGTTTCTTCATGAGCGCATCCAACTCTTCCTCGCTAAGCCACAGGGAATCCCAGCAAAGGTCGACGAATTCTTCGGTTATATCGTCTTCCCCTTCGGCGAGGGTCATCAGCTTTTCGAACAGGGGGTCGGTTCCAGTAATTTCCGCCATCAGGCTCCTTCGCTGAAAATCAGCACATAGTCTCCGTACCGGAATCGTCGGTTGCGCACAAATCCGGTAAGCTCTTGTTAAAGACTACCCTGAATATAAAAGACGACTTGCCGGCATATTAAAGGCAAGTCGTCGTCTAAATCAGAACTGTTAAGATTTAATAAAGTTGCCGGTCCGCCGGGAAGAAATCCACCCCAGGTGGAAATTTCCGGCTTCCCGGCTTATCCGGTAATTCCGGTTTACCTGGCGATATTGGCCAGAAAACTCAGACTTTTACCCTCGCTCTTGATTTTCACGGGGTAGACTCCATTGGGAACCTTGTTGTTCTGCGTGTCGGTGCCGTCCCAGCGAATGTGGGAGCTGTTCGGGCC